>JAEYNZ010000149.1 GCA_023412195.1 Bacteroidota bacterium | reverse complement strand
TGTCGTAAATTTACAATTCAGGCCTATTCTCCTGTAATAGCTTTGTGAAAATAATTTTCATGTTAAACATCTAATATCAGAAATATGGAAAGATTGATTTCATGGGTGGAAATACCTGCAGAGGATTTCGACAGGGCAGTAAAATTTTATGAAACCATCCTGGGGCTGGAGCTGATAAAGGAGGATTGCGGACAAGAAAAGATGGCCTGTTTTCCCACGGGTGAAGGGGCCATTTTCAGCATTCCTGGATTTAAACCCTCACAGGATGGGGTTATTATCAACCTGTACGTAGGCAACAAGCTGGATGAAACCATCGAAATGGTCAAAGCCTGCGGGGGCACTATAGTAAAAGGCAAAACCAAAATTGAAGCAGAAGGACAGGCTTATTTTGCCATTTTCATCGATTCAGAAGGAAATAAACTGGGACTGAACGGACAGTAACCAAAAAAAAGATCCCATCCGGCAATCAGTGTCTCCCGCTTATTGTCGCAATACCTATACAGGATGGAATCCTTTTTCAATGTTCTTTATGCCAGGATATCTTATAACTGTTTAAAGAAATCATTCCCTTTATCATCAACGATAATGAAGGCGGGGAAATTCTCGACCCTTATTTTTCTTACGGCCTCCATCCCCAGTTCAGGGAAATCTACTACCTCCACTGCTTTTATGCTGTCGCGCGCCAGGATGGCTGCCGGACCACCAATAGATCCGAGGTAAAAACCTCCAAATTTCATACATGCATCTGTTACCTGCTGTGTCCGGTTCCCCTTGGCCAGCATTATCATGGAACCGCCATGGCTCATGAACTCATCTACATAGGGGTCCATCCTTCCGGCAGTTGTGGGGCCAAAGCTTCCAGAGGCCATTCCTTTAGGTGTTTTTGCCGGACCTGCATAATATACCGGATGGTTTTTGAAGTATTCAGGGATGGGATTACCTTCATCCAGCATCTTTTTAATCCGGGCATGTGCAATATCACGTGCCACAATCAGGGTACCCCTCAGATTCAGCCTGGTTTTAACAGGGTAATTTGAAAGTTCTTTCAGAATATCTTCCATGGGACGGTCGAGGTCAATTTCGACTGCTGGCTGAAGATGTGGTGCCTGTTTTGGCAGGAAGCGTGCAGGATTTTTTTCAAGTTCTTCAAGGAATATTCCATCGGCAGTTATTTTAGCCTTAATGTTGCGATCGGCACTGCAACTTACACCCAGGCCCACCGGACAGGAAGCAGCATGGCGCGGCAGGCGTATTACCCTTACATCGTGCACAAAATATTTACCTCCAAACTGGGCACCAATGCCGCTTTCACGACATATTTCCTCAACTTTCTTCTCCCATTCCAGATCCCGGAAGGCCTGGCCTCCTTCATTCCCCTGTGTGGGAAGGTTGTCAAAGTATCCTGCAGAGGCTTTCTTAACCGCCGAAAGTGTGGCTTCTGCAGAAGTACCTCCTATCACCAGTGCAAGATGGTATGGCGGACAGGCGGAAGTTCCAAGATCATATATTTTTTCCCTGACAAACTTTGTGAGATTTTCTTCTGTAAGCAACGACTTGGTCTGCTGATACAGGTAACTTTTATTGCCTGAACCACCACCTTTGGTTATAAAAAGAAACTCGTATGTGTTACCTTCTTCAGCATAAATATCAATCTGGGCAGGTAAATTGGTACCTGTGTTCCTTTCTTCGAACATTGTGAAAGGTACAACCTGTGAATATCTCAGGTTTTTATCGGTATAGGTATCATAAATTCCTTTGGAAATATGCTTTGCATCGTTGGTGCCTGTAAATACATTTTCACCTTTTTTACCAATGACAATGGCAGTTCCTGTATCCTGACAGGTAGGCAATTCACCTTCAGCCGATACCACCTGGTTGAGAAGCATGGTGTGAGCTACAAAACGATCGTTGTCTGTTGCTTCAGGATCTTCAAGTATTTTTGCCAGCTTCTCAAGGTGTGAAGCCCTCAGATAAAATGAAACATCGGTAAAAGCTTCCCGTGCCAGTAACTCCAAACCTTCGGGAGCCACCTTCAAAATTTGCCTGCCTTCACATTCTGTAACTGAAATATAATCTTTGGTCAGTAACCGGTAACGTGTATCATCCTTTAAAACCGGATAGGGTTTTTGATATGTGAAATCTGCCATTTTAAGTTGATATTTTGAATTTTAAAACAAATATAAGATTATACAGCATTTTTCTCAACGTGACAAAACCCCGGGCATTCCAGACTTAACAGACAATTCATGAAAGAAAAGAGCAGCTCCCCTTTCCTATTCCTCAAGAAAATACCGCAACTGGTCGAGCATGATTGGTACATCCTCACCATCGATTCCCTGTTCGATCAGATGGGGAAGGTCTTCCTCAAATATTTCCTGGAACGCACCTTCTGAGAAGCCTTCCTCTGATATCGACATGCGGTAATAATCAAGTGCAGCCTTCCTGTTCCCAAGGCTCCACTGAACGTGCCCCATGTTCATCAGGTCATGCTTGCCGGGATTTTCCTCCATCAGTTTCATATAATATTTCTCCGCTTGCTCCTTTTTCCCGGTAAGGAAGGAACACCATGCTATGGGCCTCCACACCTTAGTATTGGTTGGTGCAAGATATTCTACCCTGAAGTAGGACTTCAATGCTTCGTCATATTGCTTTAATTCAAGCTGGCAATGACCGATATTGAGCTGGTTGTTTAGGCTTTCGGGTTCAAGCTTTTCAGCTGCCTGGTAATATTCCAGTGCTTTATCAGGCTGTTTCAGGTTCCTGTAGCACAGGGCAGTCTTTTTAAGGTTCCACAACTTATTGATATCATACAGTTCAGCTTTCAGGTAATTATCGAGGGCTGCCTCAAAGTCGCCCGATTTTTGATAACTGAACGCAAGCTTCTGATACAATTCTCCGGTCTTTTCCTCTTCCAGCAGCTCGATGTAAATTTCAGCAGCCTCGTCAAAATGGTTCTTTGCAAAATAAAATTCTGCAATATTGCGCAACAGTTTCCTGTCTTCTTTTAGGATTTTACCTAACGCCTGCTTATTATGGAAATCAAACCTCCAGTTAAAAATATCCTCAAATTCCTTTTTGCGCGGAAATAACTTGTAAAACCTGTATAAATCCTGTATATATTGGTTCGATATGAATTCAGAAAGGCGCGCAGGATCAACTAACGATTCATCTTCCTGCATTTCCTTCAACTGCTCCATTTCTGCCTGAATGCCTTTGCTCAAAAACTCCCTGTTTTCATGAGGAATGCTCTCAAGACTCAGGCAAAAGGAGTATTTGTCGGAATTACATAAAATTGGAGCTTTACTGATCGCATCCAAAAGGTTTTTATTGGCCGGATCATTTATATCCAGTAAACGTGAGATTTCCTGGTTCTCTGTATAAAATGGAATAAACCAGTTTGTTGTCTCTTTAAAAAAAGGAAATGACTTCAACATTGCAAACGACCCCATAAAAACATCGGCCCCTTCCATTTGAAGTTCTGAAAATTCCTCCATCTTGTTCAACAACCCGGGGGAATCTTTAAAAATCCCTTCCCAATCAGGATTTTTATCCTCCGAAAGGCCTTCTTCCATGAGGCTGTCGAGGTTAATCTTATCTTTAAGGTTGGGACTTATTTTTATCATTTCGGGCAGCAACTCATCGCGAATCCGCTGCTGCAGCTTTTCTGTCTCCCTGCTGCGTATGAACTGGACTATGATCCGCTCCAGGTTCTGCTTAAACTGTGGGTTTTCATTCAGCATCTCCAGTCTGCCTGTAATTTCAGGAAAAAAGGGCATGCGTGGATCATAGCGGTAAAGGTTAATAAGCAAACCGACAAGGGCCCGTTGCCTGATTTCATTTTCTTCTGAATCATAAGCTTCAAACAGAAGATCAAATTTACCTGTGTCGAAGAATCTTTGCAGGCTCAGCATCAAAGCAGACACAATAAAAGATTTATATGCAGTCAGAATAACAGGGCTCAGCATAAAGTTCCGAATGGCTTCACTTTCCTCTGCAGTGAGATGGTCACAAAACCAGATGTGGTAAAACAACTCTCTGACATTTTGCTGATGCAATGCTGCAGACTTCTCTGAAGCTTCTGTTTCTCCGGTTAGTTCATCCTGCAAATAAAAGTCTTCCAGTTTTGCAACGTGAGTACGAATATTCTCAATCCGGCGAAAGGTCCTTTTCTTTTCATACTCAACGGAAGGGGAAAAACGCAGCAATACAGCTTCATTTACCTTGTCAGCCAAAGTGTAAACTGAGACGATCAGCTTGCTGTATACTTTTTGCCGCTCAGGATCACGAATACCTTCAACTGTATATTTCAGCATCAGGTCATATGTTTCCTTCAGGTTCAGGTATTCATCGCGGTAGATTCCCAGATTATTTTCTGTAATTAACTGGTTTATGAGATCGAATGCAGGTTTAATCCTGCGTGCTGCCAGGTTGCTGCATATCAGGGAGTACTTGTTTTTAAGCTCCTGTATTGACATTATAATATCCTTTTTTCAATTCATAAAATAAAAGGATCATCAAAAAACAAACCAATTGTTAAAACATGAAGAAGTGTCAGGTTTATTTGCTGCTGATGGTTTTCAACCTGGGTTCAGCTTCCTGAATTTTCTCTGTAGCTTCATGTTCTTCTTCAGCAGAGGCCGTGGGTTCCTCCTGTTCAGCAGGGGCTGTCTTATCGAGATAAAGATGAACGAAAATAGGAAAATGATCTGATCCGATATGTGGCAGACGGTTTATCTTTATCAGCTTAAAATGTGAAGAGTGAAAGATATGGTCGAGCGACCACCGCATCAGCGGATGATTTGCATGAAAAGTGTTGTAAAATCCCCTGCCAATACGGGGATCCAGCATACTGCTTATTTTTTGAAAAAGATTGGTTGTATTTGACCATGCCACATCATTAAAGTCACCAAAAATCAGTACTGGCAGTTGCTCTTTTTCTACCATTTTCCCAACAAGAAGCAGTTCGGCATCCCGGTTAACCGTAGTGTCGCTCTCAGTTGGAAACGGAGGCCGGGGATGGAGACAGAAAATTTTTACCAGATCTTTGCTCTTTATACGGATCAAAGCTTCAAATGAAGGTATTTTATCTTCTACCAGGTACTTTATCTTTGGTTTGATGAGTTCAAACCTGGAATAAAGATTCATACCATACAGGTTGTCCTGCGGTTTCCTTAGTGTGTATGGATAATCTTTTTCAACAGGCTTCATCTGGTCTTCCCACCACTGGTCGGTTTCAAGCAGGAGCAGCAAATCAGGCTGAAGCTTGTTTACAAGTTCCAGAACCTTATGTACCTGGCGGTTATCCTGTAAGACATTACTTACCATGATTGAAATGGAATGTTCATTAAAATCTCCTTCATAGGTCAAAACCTGCTTCTTTACCAAAAAGGTATATCTGTAGATTTTTCGCACCTGATAAAACAGGCTTAATATCTGCACTCCAACCACCAGGTAATGCCAGGTTTCAGAAAAACTGAAATACGCAATGCTTACAATTAAAAGAAGTATAAGAACAGCACTGATCTGAAGCCGCGGATAATCGAATATTCTCACCCACCAGTTATTCCACTTAATGAAGGATGCCAGGGTGAAAAGGGCAAATAGAAAGGAAACAATTAGTATTACAATGTCCAGCACTTCATATTCGGGCATGATATGCACATAATTTATGAATAAAATCCTGTCTTCCACCATCTCCAGGAATATGAGCTGTCAGTTTAAAAATATAACCTGCATATTCCGGTGAAAAACAGGAAGCAGATATATACAAACTGAAACATCATGATGGCTTTTTTCTTTAACTATTACAATTTATGGAAAATAATTGTTTTGTTCCAATGTTCTTTTTCTTCAATGTGATCAGAAACAACATTTTTCTCTAATAGGCAGGTACCTGTAAATTAAACAAAATCAGAATATTTAACGTTATGAAGTACTTATTGCACTATTATGGGCTTCAAAAAAAACATAGAACACATAAAACGTTACAAGGATCTTGCAAAGCTCCTTTATAAATATGGCAGGGGTGATATTGCCCGGCAAATGGAAATGGAAGAGTCAGAAATCCCGGAAGATGCAGGATCTGATGAAAAGGCAGAACAACTTCCCGACGACCTTGAAAAGCTGGGGCCTACTTATGTGAAGCTTGGCCAGTTTTTATCGACCCGTGCTGATTTCCTGCCGCCCAAATACCTGAAGGAGCTTACACGGCTCCAGGATAAGGTAAAGCCTATTCCGGGAGAAGAAATGGAAAAAATACTCACTACTGAATTGGGAGTAAGGATATCAAAGGCTTTTGAGTATTTCGATTACACCCCCATGGCTTCAGCATCACTCGGTCAGGTACATTTTGCAAAGCTGCGGGGAGGAAAACTGGTGGCAGTCAAAATTCAGCGGCCTGACATCCGGCAACAGATCTTTGATGACCTGGATGCATTTGAGGATGTTACGGAATTCATGGAAAAGCACACCGACATAGGGAAACAGCTGATGCTCCGCTCCACCCTCGAAGAATTCCGCAAAGCCATGATTCAGGAACTTGACTATCTGAAGGAAGCCCAAAACCTGATCACCCTGTCGGAAAACCTGAAAGAATTTGATAAGATCGTTGTACCGTTGCCGGTTATGGACTATACCACATCCCGTGTGCTGACAATGGACTACATCAGGGGCAAAAACATCAACAAACTTTCTCCCCTGGGCCAGATGGAACTAAACGGTCACGACCTTGCTGAAGAATTATTTAAAGCCTACCTGCAGCAGATCCTTATAGATGGGTTTTTTCATGCCGACCCACATCCTGGAAATATATATATAACCGATACCGGAATCCTTGCATTGCTTGATCTGGGTATGGTTGCCCGGGTTTCAGAAAAGCTGAAAACAAGCCTGATCAGGATATTAATTGCTGTAAGTGAGGGTGAAGGTGAAAAAGCAGCCGAATATACCCTCTCTATCGGTGAAAAACTGGCAAATGTAAATGAAAAGCAATTTATCAGGGATGTAAGTGAATTGGTAACCCAGACACAGGACAATCACCTGGAACAAATTGAAGTAGGGCGGCTTATGCTGGAAATTACAAGAGTTTCTGCCATAAATGGTATCAGGCTGCCCGATGAAATCATTATGCTTGGAAAGGCACTGATGAACCTCGACAAGGCTGGAAGAAAGCTTGATCCCAGGTTCGATCCAAATGAATCGCTACGCCGGAATGCTCCCAAACTTATCAGGAAGGTCCTTTCCGACAGTTTCAGAAGGGGCAATATCTATGAAAAACTGCTGGATGTAAAAAATATCATGGAAAATCTTCCGGCACGTATTAACGAAATCCTGAACAACATGGCCAGTAACCAGTTTACCATCCAGACCAAGATCATCGATGAAAAAGATTTCATCTCCGGGCTGAAGGAATCGGCAAACAGGATGACAATCGGACTTGTACTTGCGGCATTAATAGTAGGTGCAGCTTTGCTGATGCAGGTTGATACAACCTTCAGGCTTTTTGGCTATCCGGGCCTGGCCATCCTGTTCTTCCTGTTTGCAGCTATTGGGGGTCTGATCCTGGTGTTCAGGGTACTGTTTAAGGATAAATAGGCATCCGGCCCTGTCAGTCGACATTTATTTGCCGGTGCTTTGCATTGATAAAATAAAATATTCCATACATAATAAGGCCAAAAGCAATAATTGCCAACGCTATGGTACCGAATTCATTCTGAAGAAACTGAAAGGCTTCGCCCGTTCCACCAGCTTCATCTGAATTTGAGGTCCATGCTGCCCGGAAAATCAGGTAAGCAATGATACCGATCACAATCCCTCTCGCAGTATAACCTGCTACACCAGATACAACCAGAAGTTTCCTTGAATTATCACTTAAATGTTGTTCCTTGATTTTCTTCTTGTATTTCCCGGTATAAGCCCTGTAAATCTGATACAGTGCCTTGCCAAGATAGCCCAGTGCAATAATGCCAACAACGATCTGTCCGTATCTGTGGCTTAATATCCGGGCAAGGTATGAATTGCTGCCTCCGCCATCGTCACCCCCATTGCCAAATAAGATCTGAAAAGCAGAGAAAGCAAGAAAAGCATAGATGAGCCCGCTTGAAAAATACCCGATTCGATTGGCCAGTCCCTTTTTATCAATCCCTTTATTTTCAGTATCGGCAAAAGCCTGGTAGAAACGCCAGAAAACATAGGCAACCAGTCCGGCTGCAGTTAATGCAAGTACCAGGGTACCAATGCTGCTCCGCGAGAGGTAATCAAGTGCCCCGTTGCTGTCAGCACTGCCCCCTCCTCTTAATCCTATAGCTGCCACTGCCGTAAGTCCCCCAAATAAAACATAGACAAAGCCTTTGGTGGCAATGCCAAAACGCATGATAGTTTCTTTTTCCATTTTTAGTAGATGATGTTGCTATATAACAATCCGACCACATATTTTTGTTTACAATTCTGTATGAATAAGATATACATTGGTTTTATCCAGTCAGCGCCTTATTGGTTGCCTTCCAATATAAAAATGAAACAGCTTCCGGTGTTTCCCTGCCTGATAAGAGCATGATGCTTAGAAGTTTCTGTTGACCTGGTGTCCGGAACCAATAAATGCTACACAAGAACTATAGTAAACTCAATATAAACTCAATTTAAATTCAATATATATTCAATGTAAACTCAATTTTAATTGAATTTACATTGAATTAAGTTTGAGTTTATATTGAATTTAACTATTGGGCAGCATGTGAATGGACGTTCCTTTCCCATCCGGGCAGAAGATTGGATTAATCTGGTAAATCATACATAAAAAGCTGAAATTAAATAAGATCATCTGCCGATCACAAACTGCGCTGTGGTTGTATTCTCTTTATCGGCAATAATCAATATATACATCCCGGGTTTAAGCATCGAAACATCCAAACGGTGAATATTTGTAACGGATGAGGAGATGGTGTACTTTTGTATGGTTCTTCCGGTCATGTCCCTGATTTCTGCTTTCGTCATCAGTTTTGGATTTTCAAAGGAAACAAACAGTTCTTTTACTGCAGGTACCGGATAAATTTTGAAATTTTGTCTGCGACCAGGACTTTGAGACCATGTGGTTTCTGGTTTAGTCAGGGCTTCCAGCATGGCCCTGTCGAGGTTGTAGCCTTGCCATGGTTCATATTCACAGTCGGCACGTCCACTGTTCAGGATACCAAAGCTACCAGTCAGATTCCACAAGGCCCATCCCAAATTCTGCTCACGGAAAAACCTGCTCAGGTCGGTTAAAAAAGCCACAGATGTAGCATGTGGAGTCTGGTTATGCACTCCAAACTCCTGCACCATAACCGGAATATTGTTTGCCCGGGCCAGTTCAAAATTCTCCATGTAATCGTTAAACGGGAGCAGGTCACTACCATCCGGAGATTTAAGAACTCCTTCTTCATCGACCAGATAAGTTGATTGTTTTTTCCCCCAGGAATTATCTGAAAGATGATAGGTAAATGTTTTATCCTCATACTGGAGAGAAATGCTGTTGATAGTCATCCAGTCGCCCACGGCATTTTCGAATGCAATGCTTGCTGCAGATTCATTCATTACAACAGAATAATCCTTATTTGATATATTCTGGTATCCCCACTCCGTTTGAACAATTTGGGTAAAATCCTCTCCCGGTTCTGCCCCGCAGATAAACCTTTTGGAATAAATTACCTTACTGCCGGCTTTAATCCGCAGGGTTGATTCAATTGATACCTGTCGTACATTGACAGTAATTTTGGTACCAGCGATAAAATTTCCCTGCAGCACCAGTGAACTTTTAAGATCGTTTTTCCAGGTACCATAGAGGTAGGAAGAAACCCACTGCATGGGCCAGTGCGGAACAGGCCAGTCTGATGATCCGTTTACCCAGTTTGCTTTATAGTGCGTAAGTTGAGATGGATCGTATGTATGAAGGGCCTGGGCAATATTAGGCCGGCCTTTCAGCGGAAGAAGGATCTGGCGGGCATAATCAAGCCCGTCAACAAAGATGACACGGTGGGGTGTAATTGAATGAATAGCATCAATTGCCTTTTCCATTACCTGAAGATATACCTCTTCCGTTACATTTGTCGGTTCGTTCACCAGGTTAAAACTCAACCGGGAAGGAGAAACATCTTTATACCGGTTCGCAAAAAACTTCCAGTGGTTGACAAAGGCAACCTGAGCAACTGAATCGGTCCATAAATCCAACTGCTGTGAGGTTGGCAGGGTTGAAGGATTTACACAATAGCCCGGAGCCCGGTGCAGGTTGATGCACACATGAATATTGTATTTTTCTCCCCATTCAATGGCTTTATCAATTTTTTTAACTTCTGATTCGATGAAGGTATTCCAGTCGGCATATCTGGTATAAGTGCGAAAATCAAGAGGCAGCCTTACGAAGTTAAAGCCCAGTTCATTGATTACCAGAAATTCTTTCTCCGGAAAGCCTGCATTACTCCACGACACCTCATATTTTCCCAGTAGATTAAAACCTTTTTGCTGTGAGCAGAAAGCTTCAAGATCGGTGATTATTCCGCCTTCATCTGTAATCTGCGCCCTTGTGGTTTCTCCATAAACAAGAAAAAAGATCAGGAAGATAAGATTGAGTATTATATTTACTTTTTTCATCGGTGGGATCTTATATAATTTGTTCAGACAGGTCTCTTCAACTTATACAACCGGAGCGTACTGGGGGCCGGCCATGGTTCGGGCCTTGCCTGGTCGCGGTTCTGAGGAAGGGTTTCCCACTTCAGGAGGAAGCGGGTACCATCTTCACCGGTAATACCCTTATCGCCTGTTGTACGGATTTCTAGTCCGGGAAATGTTCCCTCTGGTTTGAGCTGTTCGCCAAAAGGTTCAGGTTTCAGAACCCTTCCCGTAACATTGAAATTCTTATCGAGCAGTAAAGTTCCGTTTCCGTATTTGACATGCCAGTAACTGAATTCATAAAAACCATCTTTCCTGCTTTTGAAATCCTTCAGGGAAACTTCGAATATGATGCTTCCCCTTCCGGAGAATTCCCACCGGTAATCCCAGTTGGTGATTTGCTTCGACACCCATCTTTTTTCTTCAATGCGGGCTGCGAATAGCTGCAGGTTGCCATCAGTCCCATATTTATGGTATATAAATACCGGACTGTTGTTTTCATCGAGGCAAAGCCTTGCAGCCAGATTGATGATGCCTCCCCCCGGCGGAACAGGATCGACGATAAGGGATTTATTGTCGATGGTAGCCGGCAGTCTGACTTGTTCCCCGAATGCATTATACCAGTTCACAAGGTCGGGGCTTTTCATATATGAAAGGTCATGGTTAGTTTCACAATCAGGAGTATCACGCCACACCCAATAAACATGGTACCAGTTGTCTTTCATCAATACAGGCTGCGACTGGTAGGCATTCATCTGTCCCTGCCCGTCGGTCAGGGGAACATCAAGCAGCCGCTTCCATGTTTTGGTTTCAGTAGAATAGATATTGTAAATCTCATTTCCCTGTCCGCTGACACCATCGCGGTAATGAAAAATCAGCCTCCCTTCCCTGTCTGTCATAAAATTCGGATAAGTAACCCTGTCTTCTTCAGTGCCTGTCATATTCATCACCTGCACAAGGGTAGAGATATCATCAGGAATTGTGCTCCTGAAATAGGTCAGCGGGTGCACATGCATATTTCCAGACAAATGGATATATCCTTCGCTGTCGACTGCCATAGTTACCGAGTTATGGCTGTCCCAGTTAAGGACGGTACTGGTTCCGTTGTGGGTTTCACGGTATGTGGCTGGCATTATATGCAATCTGAATTCCTGCTCATCCATATTTCGCTGGCCAACAACCATGTTCCGTGTAGCATTGTAGTAGGCAATATACTGCCGGTTGCCATGGGTCAGCAGGCAAAAACCCACAGGGTGACCAGACCATACATTATCTATTGAGATGGAATCCTCAACCACTTCAGCATGTAAGGTTTCATCTATCACTATTTCTTTCTTCTCCGGTGAAGCTGAACATCCGCCCAGCAGCACAACAACAGCCAGAGCTGATATTAGTATTGATTTTTTCATCTGAATTATGACAAGGTTAATGGTTGTTTTGATACCTGGTTGTTTTAGCATCTGGAGATATGGTAAAGCCCCGGAAGTAGATTGATCTGTTGTATTTTTTCATTTCAGCCGGTACTAATTTTTTCACAATAATAAACAATAATGAAAAACCATCTGAGCCCAATGTCAATTAATATCTATTCTGTTTTAAACTTTTATTAGAGTATAAAATATGTGAGTATCAAGACAAACAGACACTAGTCCCTCGATAATGAGAATTATAGCCTTATGAAAATTAACCCCTGTTGTCCGGCAACAATTTTAAAACAATTAAATTTGAGATCTTTCACTTCGTTCAAGATGACAATCAGTTAGTTATAATTTGAGAGGGGGGGGGGGGGGGGGGGGGGGG
>JAEYNZ010000084.1 GCA_023412195.1 Bacteroidota bacterium | reverse complement strand
GGTTGGCGGCTTCGCCACCAACCTGCCCCTCCCACCACAAAAGATCTTAAAACAACGTCATTTCGACTGTAAGGAGAAATCTCAAATATTTAACCGGACAGAAATGATTTTTTTTACATAACAGCCCTATCTTGATTCATCTTTCTTTTTCAGCCTGATAGTAACAAACATTGACAGCTGCGGCCATAAAGAAGCCAGGAATTTATCGAGGCCGGAAAAAATCCATAAGTAAAGCCGGGCACCAGTTGTTTAAAGGAAACACCACCGCTTACAAGATACCGGAAAGGCGTGTGATAACTGATTTCTTCTATTTCAAATCCCGGATATTCTGCCTGTAAGACAGCCTGATCGCGCTCAAAAACAATCCACGGCAACGCCCCGTTTGCACCACTTAGGGGCCCGGAAGAAGGAATGGTCCAGTCACCTTCAGGTTCAAAAGGTTCATGGTGGAAGTTCTTATAGATGAACCTTCCCCAAAGGCTGTTGGCAGGCTCAATCATGATAACGGCACCTCCCGGAGCAAGAACCCGTTCTGCTTCCTTTAGAAATTTACCGGCATCGGGGATATGATGAAAAGTATCGATCATAAATAGGACGCTGAGCTCTTCATCAGCAAAAGGCATTTCCAGTGCAGAGAAGGTCAGGTCGTTGCCTGGCAGTTCCAGGACATCGGAACAGATCACTGCAGGTTCAACCTCTTTCAGGAATCCCCCACCCGAGCCGATCTCCAAAATCCTTCCTTCAGGCAACAATGATTTATACCTGGTGAGAATACGGTACCATTCCTCATACAGTTTCCTCAGGAACCGCTTTTTGCGGATGATATCACGGTGAAAAACTGTCCGCTCAGGAGAATCGAGATCGAGGGGAATTTTGTATTTCAGGATAGAAAGCATGGGAAGAATGTAAGCTATTTGAATTTGATTTTAAACAGGGCAAACCACCACATTTTCAGTAGCAGCAGTCCGTGTTTGAAGCGGGATATGTTGGTATCGCCATAGATGCGTTCCTGGTACCGGATGGGCATGTCAATGATTTTAAGGTTCAGCTTGAATGCCCCGAAAAGGAGGTCGAAGTCGCCAAAGGGATCGAAGTTCCCGAAATAATGACGGTTTGCCACCAGTTTCAGATAATCTTTGCGGAACATCACCTTTGTGCCGCATAAAGTATCCTTGATGGGTTGTTCCAGCAGCCAGCTGAAGGCAAGGCTGAAAAACTTATTGCCGAGGGTGTTGAGAAACCGCATGGCATTTTTTTCCATAGGGTAAATTAACCGGGTCCCGTTTATGAAACCACCCTTGTTGGTGGCGATGGCATCATAGAATTTGGGCAACTGCTCAGGAGGTACGGTTAAATCGGCATCCAGGATCATCAGGATATCGCCGGTTGCAATGGCATACCCTGCACGCACTGCATCGCCTTTACCTTTACCAGGCTGCTGCAGGATTTTAATATCGTGCGTTGCACTGTACTTCTTCTGGATTTCCTGAACCTTAGCCCAGGTGTCATCGGTTGAATTACCCTCCACGAAAATGATTTCAATATGCTTCCCGAAATCAGGCATGCGGAGAATGGCATTTTCTATGTTGCCGCTTTCATTGCGTGCAGGGATCAGAACAGTAGTTGAATATTTATATCTGACCTCCTCCTCGTTTACTGGCACAATTGGCTGGGCAAAAGTATAGTAATTCAGGGCAAACCAGTTGAAAATGGGCAGGCGCGACAAGAACTTATTCAGGAAAGTTGAAATCAGGGGTATATAAAAAGGGAACAGCATGGAAGAATTCTGCTTGTATGTTTCAAATTCCGCCAGATAAAGCAGGTTGGCCAGGTCCTTCCTTGAAATCCAGCTCTGTTTGGGCCCTTTCTTTTTAATACCTGTGAATTCAGCAAACTTGATAAACGGTTCCCAGAAGATATTATAGTAGGTAATGATGACTTTGGTTTCTGAGTGGCAAACCTTGTGCAGTTCTTCAAACACCTGCTGAATATCGACAAGGTAGCCGATCAGGTTTGAAAGGATGACCACATCATACTTCTCCTCAAGCTGAATATCTTCAGCGGGGCAGCAAACAAATTCTATGTGGGGAAACTGTTTTTGTGCTTCAACGATCATTTGTTCGCTGAAATCGATGCCCGTTTTCCTGCTTCCATTAATTTTACCCAGCAGTTCTCCTGTACCGCAACCAACCTCCAGCACCGATGATTCAGGGTGAACAAAAAAGTTGATGTAGTTTGTGATGCTGTCCCAGTAGTACCTTTTATTGTAGCGGTATCTGATACGATCGGCTGCAGTTTTATTAAAATATTCCTTAAGTTTGGCTCTTTTATTCCTGTAAATATCCATTTCAGAGATTGGTGGATCAATTTTCATGAAGCTCAGTTATTCCATTATGTCGTTTAAAACAAACGAAAATAACAATACTTTTATAATTTTGAGGCACTTCATAAAGTGAATTATCATTATTGTCAGCTGAATAAAGAAAGCCTGATCTATGAAAGAACAAAATCCAACGGCTAACTATAAAATTATACTACTCTGGTTCATTCCATTGCTTTACCTGATTACAGGGGTTTATTTCAGGCAATTGCTGGGAAATCTCTCACTCCGGAACATGGACCCTGACTTTGTTTATTACATAAGTGGCCTGACTATTTCCGACGGAATGTTGAAAGTGGGCCATATTGACCATCCGGGAACGCCATTACAGCTTCTACTTGCAGGAATTTTCAGATTAATCTTTCTTTTCAGGGGAAACAAGGAAAGTTTTATCGAGGATGTGTTTATGTATCCCAACCTTTACATTTCAATATCCAGTACGGTTATCATTGCATTAACTGCAGGAATGCTGTTTTACGCAGGCAGGTTTGTTTACAGACAAACCCGGTCAGTAAGCTATTCCCTGCTGATTCAGACTATACCGATTTTACCTGTTATCTGGTATGATTTAATAGCCCGAATTACAACTGAGATCCTGATGCCTTTTCCGATTACTTTCATTACACTTCTGGCAATCCAGGTATTATATGAAAAAGAACCAGTCAGCCCTAAAAAAGTGTGGTTATTTGCAGTTGTGTGTGCTGCGGGGCTTTCATTAAAAATAACCTTATTCCCTTTGTTGATAATCCCACTTTTCCTGATTGATACATGGAAAAAAAGAATACTCTTCACTGGATTAAGCATAGCCGGATTTTTTCTTTTCGCCCTGCCTGTTACCCTTCAGATTGAACGCTTCTGGGGATGGATTAAAAACCTGTTCCTCCACAGTGGCCGATATGGGGGAGGTGAGTCAAAGGTTATTGATTGGGCTGCCATGCAATCTAACTTCAGGCAATTGTTCCATTTGGAAAAGCCATTTTTTTTCATATTTTCCTTCCTGGTGATCATCCTAGTGATCTACGTGGCTGTTTTAAGAAAAAGAACTGACAGGAGGCTTGTCTCTCTTTCAGCAGGTGTAACTGCCACCGTTTTTATTTTGACAGCAATGGTAGGAAAACATTATGCACATCATTATTTCATCCCAGGGTTGATGCTTACCCCTATTGCAATTTTCCTGATCACACAGCTAATCAGAAAAATGATCCCGCCCAGGATGGGCGGTATTTTAACAAGTATACTTATCCTCTCCTATTTAGTATGGTTTGCAAACTATAACCACAAATGGCTTTCGGTAAAAACAGAAGCCATAGAAACTGATGTAAAAAATCGTTCCCAGACCTGGCACTTTGTTTCAAATCTTGACAGAAACAACAGCTACAAGATTATTGCTTCCCAGGATTATGGGTCTCCGTTTATTGAATATACAATGACTTATAGTCTTATATGGGCTCCTTATGAGAAGCGGCAGGAATGGGCCCCCGTACTTGACAAATTGTATCCTTATACCTACAATTACTTTTCATGGGACAATTCCCTCAGGTATTGGGTAAAACCATTTGATGCAGGAGAAATCATAAATTCAGGAAGAAATGTTTATCTGTATCTGGAGCGGGATGATGAAAGTTTATTTGAAAAAACATTAACTAAGCTAAAGGAAGAAAGTGTTACACCATTTTCATTTGAAAGTGAATTATTGTATAAGAATCCAAATAATTCTGATGTTCTATACCTGGTGCATTTTTCAAAAGCAGGTGAAAATGATTAACAGGCATTATGGATATTCCTTTTCACCTTTCAGTGCTTTTTCATAATCAGGAACTTTAATCATCTGAGCATACCCTTCAGGGAAGGTAGTCCTTCCAAATATTCCCCAGTATGCTTCTTTTGTCATACTGTCCCAGTGCAGCAGTGATGTGCGGTACTGAGTCATCTGAAACTGGTTCAGCAGTAAAAAGCCCAGGAGCAACACGGTGATGCCCCAGCGCATCCATTGCCTGCCACTTAAAGCTTTCTGAATAAATACAGCCATGGGAATTGCAAAGATGCCATAGCTGTCGATCATAGGGCGTGAACCGTAGCTTCCACCGTACCACCAGCACCACCAGCTGTATATGATATAGATATTCAGCATTACAAAAAGCAATACCGGAAGTAACAGGGCTGGTGCTTTTTTCCTCATCCAGATGAGTCCGGTCAGCCCGAATATCATGACTGGGGTATAAATCAGCCACCCTTTGCGGTAACTGAACAGGCCGTTGATAATATCGGGATCCTGAAAATAGAAAACACCGGCATCCATATAAGAATTGAAGATATAATGCCCCGTTTGTGCTTTCCAGTATAACATTTGTGGAAAAAGAACCAGAAGCACGGCGATCGCAGCAACCAAAATCATTTTCCATTTATCGCCAATCCTGCTCAGAAAATCTTTGAACGAGGTAATGCCAATAAGTGCAGGAAATAAAAGCACGATGCCATTAACAGGCCTGATAAGAATGATTAACCCTGCCAGGAATCCAAGAAACAGGGAATTTTTAAATGAAGGTTTATTTATCCAGTTGATGGTGAAATATAAAAAAATTGTAATCAGGGTGAAATTGTATACATGGGTCATACCCGGTTCTGAAATGACATAATACATCAGGTTGGTTGCAAGCACAACAACTGTCAGGACAATGGCTGCAACCACATCGGAAACATATTGCAGAAGAATTTTTCGGAGGTAGTATAATCCGGCGAATAAATAAAACAGTGCAGCAACAAATATGGAAAGGCTGTATGGCCAGGAATAACCCAATGCAGATACACCGATGGCATGGGCAGTGGCATGGGCCATCAGAAAAAATGGAATCCATAAAATCGCAAGTCCCATTGTCATCCTTAATATGGGCTTACCGTTAGGTGCAGTCTGAAGCCAGATGGTCCCTTCAAAATCTGAAGGAAGGTCCTGTGTGAAGGAAAAAGTAAGGTCGTTAAAGATAATCCCGGCAGGAAGGTATGCATAATAGGAAACCACATCGTTCTGAATGATTTTGTTTTTACCCCATGCATCCAGGTTTCTGCCATACCAGGCACAAACCAGCAGCAGCAGCAGAATGGTCCATTTCGACAGGTAATTGCCTTTCATATACCTCTTTATTTTAATGACCTTATTCAAGATAAACCTCCATTTTTGAAATATGCAGCGAATCTTTTCCTATGTTCCATATAAAAGTTGATATTACTGCATCTGTGCTGTAATGCCGGGGCAGGCCAAAATCAGCTTTCTTTTTCAACTTTTTGCCCGGCTCTTTATTGTCTGTTTCATCAACGAGCCTGATCCCGTTCCAGTAAAGGATACTGTCACCTGTTTCAATCTGTAGCACTACCACTGCTTCTGTTTCCCGGCTAAAAGTCCGGAAATTGGTTGTAACAACAGCCCTTCTGAAGTTGACCTTTGTAACCTGGTCAGCTTTAACCCTGTTTGCAGGTGTGTATTCCTGTCCGCTTCCCAATACCATAGGTGACAGATAATGGTATTCCTGCTGGTATTTAGTATGCTTCAGCAAATAAACATATTCCTTCCAGTCCCAGTTACCGGAATTGAAGCACTTATCATAGGAATAAAGAAGCTTAAGGTTTATAAGGACGAAAATGACAGGAAATATAATGATCCACCGTGACCTTTTACTGACATCATGATAGAAAAACCCCAGCGGAAGGGTGAAAACAGCTGTATATTCAACAAAATTCCTGCTTCCAAACCCGCAGCCAAAGGAGAATATGAACCATGAAGAAAAAACGTAGACCAATCCCAGGAACACAAGAAGGATAAAATAGCCGTTCAGGTTCTTTTTCCAGATCATGTAACCCAATGCAGCAAGGATGAGAAAATATACCGGGTTGTATGGGAATAAGCCATTGTTTGGCGAAAACAGGAAAGGGATGATTTCCGGTGAAGCCCAGTTTGAAAACCCGTAACCTTCATATGAATCCGTAAAGTAGCTTCCTGAAGAATACTTCCAGTAAAGCATTTGCGGCAGGAAGACAATAAACAAAGACAATACGAGGATCAGGATGTACTTTATGCGAAAAATTTTCTGCAACCTCAGCCTGAATTCTTTCCATGATGAAATGTCAAGCAGAAAAACCAGTCCGACAAAGGCAAGATTGGTAGGCCTTACCAAAATAATCATAGCTGAAGTCAGGGCAACAAGGAGAAAGTATAGAGTTTGTTTTTGTGGTTTATGTTCTGTGAAAAAGAGCTTTGAGACCACCAGCAGTACCGAAAACAGGAAAAAGGAATAGATGTGCGACATCCCTGTGGCATCAATTGTATAATATAAAAGATTGGTTCCTAAAAAGATGGTGAGAATTGAAAAAAAAGCTACTCTCCGGTTAAAATAAAATTTCAGATAGTACCAGAGCAACATCATCCCCAGAAACGAATAAAGGACAGCGGCAATGGAGGGAATCCAGTGGTAAATACCTGAAAAGCCATCCTGCTTCTGCCCTGTTAATCCTGCTGTCAGATGAACAGCCAGAAACACAGGTGCCTGCATCATTGCCACACCACTTGTATAACGCGTAATGATTTTCCCATTTTCATTTACAGAAAATCCGTCACCTGTGATCGCGGTTATGTTTTCGGGAAGCCGGGCGGCATCAAAACCATAAATAAAAAAGGCTGGTGAATAAACATAGTATCCGGCCTGATCGGCCCACAGGTTGGTTCGCCAGTTAAAATACCCGTTATGCTGCTGCCGGTCGGCTACAAGAAAGGCAAGGGCTGAAAGGATCACCGCCCAAACAACAACACTGGCACACCGGTTCCTGGCAATAAAATTCATAGGTTTAATTATACTTCTGTATCAGGATTTAACGCCTGACTGGATCACAGATATTCCGGCCAGACGGCGGGTAAACATATCCACAATTTTCCAAACAGGGACAAGAGTGTCATACAACTTCATCTGCCCTTCAGGTATCATCTTTTTCTTTAGGATATTGCCTGAAAAGTACCATCCAAGTGCTCCAATGAAATTAAAATACTGGCTGTACACTACATTAAAATCTGCAGCTTCAAGCAGGTTCTTCAGGGAAGCTTCAGTATAACGGCGGTAATGGCCCAGCTGCCTGTCGAAACCATTGAACAATGATTGAAATGCCGGGACCAGGATAACCACATTGCCGCCTTTTTTAAGCAACAGTTTTGCATTTTTCATTGTTTGCACGTGATCTTCAATATGTTCAACCACATTGAGCGCAAAAACAGTGTCGAACTGCCCTATCAGTTCAGGATACCTTGAAGCCAGTTCCTTATCAGAAAAGTCAATCTGGTATATTCCCTTCATATTGGGATAATGCCCGAATTGTTCTTCCAGCCGGGGGAAGTAACTGTCGTCAAAATCGCTTAGTGTAATCTCAGCGCCTTCCTCTGCAAAATACCTTGATATATTGCCTATTCCGCTTCCAACTTCAAGGATGTTTCCCTTGCAATGAGGTTTTATGGTTTCATACATCCACCGGTTAAACCGGCTGGCAGCAGAGATGACCTCAAGGGTTTCGGTACCATATTCCAGGTTCCGGTTTGCTTCATTTACCATTATAGCAGGCATAGTGAATAATTTCAAACTTGTTTATTATAATTCTGCTCTTACCGAACGGTTATTTTCGCATTTTGTTCCAATGATGTGCTAAAAGTAATATAAAATCATCAAAGACCTGATCCATACATATCCGGAACAGATCCCTCTGTGTGGTTTTTATTGTGCTGATAATCCTTCTTTCAACTTTCTTAGGATAGCATGATTATCCCTGTTTATGTCACCGATCTTTCGAAAAATAACAATATGGTAGTCGAGACCACCCAGCGCCCGGAAAGGTCTATCGGTTTCAAAATATCCAATGACTTCAAAATGGGGATTGTTAAGTATCTTGTCCAGTGGCACTTCACCTTCATAAGCGGAGAAATGGGCATCCCAGATAAAGATTGTACTGTCGGGAAGTCCATGCTCCGGAGCCTCATTGTCAGGAAATCCATACTGGACCTGCTGGTAATCCCATGGATCCTTGTCCGCCAGGTACACGAACTGAGGATTATGCACAACCAGCCTGTGACTTCTGTTATCCGCCTTCTTTACCACCATTGCAGCATTTCTGAGGGCAGCCTGTGTTGGATCCTTTTGAAGCAGCCGCTGGTAATACCCTGCTGCTGTCACCACCATAAACAGCGAAGCTGCCACCAGGGAACCGGCCAGAACTTTACTTCTTGAACTCCTGATCTTAATAGCATCAATGGCAACCACAGCCAAAACAGCAATCATTGGTGAGACACCAGCCATGACCCTCACCAGTCCGGCAGAAGAAATTCCCTGCCACCACAAATATGAATGAGCCAGAAAATAAGCCCAGAAAGTGCCTGCAAGCAGCAGCAGGTCAGACATTGCCTGCAACTCCTTTCCTTTCTTCCACCTGATAACCCGTACAACCAGTACAATTGTTCCGGCCAATAAAAAAACAGGAACCAGCAAACCAAAGTAAAGAGGCATTTTTACAAAGAATTCATACCATGGGCCACTTCCATAGAAGGAATCAGCTGTTACCCGGTAAGGAACCTGATTGACCAGCCAAAGTAAATCTCCAAAGATCATCCCTCCTGCTGCACTGAATACTAAAAAACCAGTCAATAAAAAGGGAATGGCTTTATATTGCTTTTTCATCAGAAAAGCAGCTAAGAAAAGAACAAGGAAAATGAAACCTTCAGTCCGGACTAAAAATATAAATGAGACCACAACTGCAGAGACCATATAATGCCTCCGGAAAAACAAATAAACAGAAACAACAAGGACCAGGCTAAACAGAACTTCTGTCATTCCCGAGAACATCATTACAAAATAAATGGGAGTAAAAATTGCAACAACGGCAGCAAACCATGCATATTTAAGCTTCAATTCAACTGCCAGCAGGTAGCAGAACCAGGCAGTAAGCAAACCTGCGGCAACATTGAACAGCCTTACGCCCATCATTCCCATCTGGGCAAAAGGTGCTGTTAAAATTGTAAAAAGCGGTTTTCCCCAGTGATCAAGAAACAGGTGAGGGTACCGGAATGCCCAGCGGGATATGTTGAAATGGCCATAATTATCTGCCCCTCCTTCAGGAATATCTGTAACAGCAGCAACAAATGAAAAAATAAGTCCCAGGATTATTAATCCCATTAGCACCCACTTTTTCTCCTTTGCTTGTTGCATGCAGGTGTTATGCTTTAACGTGACAACAGATTATATTTCAAAATGCAATATAAAGCCCTGAAGCCGTCACGCCAGCCAATTTTTTTTCCTTCTTCATAGGTGCGCCCGTAATAGGAAATACCTACTTCATAGATTCTGATTCCGGGTATCCGTGCTATTTTGGCGGTGACTTCAGGTTCAAATCCAAACCTGTTCTCTTTTAAATAGATACTTTTAATGACAGGAGCTTTGAACAGCTTATAACAGGTTTCCATGTCGGTGAGGTTCAGGTTGGTAAACATATTTGACACTGCTGTAAGGAGTTTGTTGCCTATGGAGTGCCAGTAGAACAGGATACGGTGAGGGTGCCCGCCCATGAAACGGGAGCCGTAGACTACATCGGCATTCCCTTCGGCAATGGGCTTCAAAAGGTGATTATATTCCCTGGGATCGTATTCCAGGTCGGCATCCTGAATAATGATGCAATCGCCGGTGGCTTCCCTTATTCCCCTGTGAAGGGCAGCCCCCTTGCCCATATTTATGGGCTGTTCATAAAGTTTCATGTCAGCTTCAGGATGGTTACGGATGTATGCACTTATAACATCTGCCGACCTGTCGCCGGAAAAATCATTGACAAGGATAATCTCCAGTTTGTATCCGTATTCCATGTTAACTGCAAGGATGCGGTCCAATATCCGTTCAATAGTCCTTTCTTCATTGTAGACCGGTATGATTACCGATAAAAGTTTCGATTGCGTCTCATTCATCTCAGTCGTTTATGTATTCAGTTCTAATTATTCTAATGCAAGAGCGAAATTATTGAATCATCTGAATATTCTTCTGAAAAATATGGAAAAATTCCTGATCATAAGGTTCAGCGAACTTTTATCAGGTAATTTTCCTTTAAAGAAGCCTCCCTTGTATGATGAAGAATAAACTGAAGGCTCAGTTCATTCATTCCCCGTTGCGGAATGGCATAAACTGTATCCGGTTCATTCTTCAACTCCCTAACAACGTTGAGTCCTGCAAGGTTTGTATATACCCATGGTTCTTCATTGTCGAGATGCACATAAAAATCTTCCCATCCGTTAAATTCTTCCACCGGTGACTGAGCCATAAAGAAAAGCTCATACTCCTCAAGTTGCAGGTTTTTCAGCAGGCCAAGTTCGCCTCTCTCCCGCTCATAGATTTCCAATGCCTGCCTTGCTCCCTGGTAACTGAACAAAACCGGCACTACTTTTAAATTGAGAAAAAGATTCATGTCCACTGCTATTGTGACCGTTATAAAAAGCAATCGCTTCATCCCTGAGAATTCAACGTTGAAGTACATAACCACAAGAAAGGATGAAACAACCAGCAGCAAAACAAAGAACAGCCAGTTGTGATTGACCAGAAGGGCTGTACCACCAAAAAGCAACAGCAACAGCAGCATCAGCAAAACATGAGAGACCATAACAACCTTAAATCTTTTTCCAGAGTGATTCATATGCTGCAAAAGATTACCTGCAGCAACCACTGCCATAGGTGCAATCAGGGGCATCATGTAATTTGGGGCTTTCCCGCGTGCAATGCTGAATACTATTAGCAATGCCAGCACACTGCCCAGAAGTGAGGCACTCCATGCATGAACTTTGCCTTTGCTAAACCATGATCTGAGTTCCATTGCCAGACCGGCAAGCACAGGAATGGTCCATGGCAGCAGCGCCCACAACAGGTTATAGAGGTAGTAAAACGGATCAGTGCTGGTACCTGCCACTTTCCCTGATACACGACCAATGTTGTTATCGATGAAATAGAAGCGAAGCCCTTTTGCACCAAAGCTTTCCCATAAATGATATAACGTAGGGAAAATAATCAGGAGTGATATCATTATACCTGCTGCCCATTTCGGATGGTACAACTGATTGAACTCCTTCTTTTGAAGCAGGTAGAAAAGCACAAAAAAGAAGGGCAGCACTGCACCAACAGGTCCCTTGGCAAACATGGCGAGACCCACACCGATAAAGCCTGCAATGAAATGAATCAGATTATCATTTTTCAGGTATACCGCCAGTTGCCATAATGACAGCATAATGGCAGCCTGTAATACGGTATCGGTATGGATATCAAAAAAATACAGGAAGAACATCTGTGAAGTGGCAGTAAACAATGCAGCCCAACGTCCGGCTGTTTCAGAGAACATCAGTTTCGCCAGTCTGTATGTAAAATAAATACCACTGAGGGCAAAAAGAATGGGGAACAATTTAAAAGCAAAATTTGTATTACCGAAAATGGAAATACCTGCACCTGCCAGCCAAAACAACAGGTGCGGCTTCTGGTCGTATGGTTCTCCGTTGATTTTAAGGTTCAGCCAGTCGCCCGATTCAACCATTTGTCGGGAGATTGCAGCATATAAACCTGCGTCACCTGTAAGATCAATGAAAAGACCTGCAATCCAGGCAGCAATCAACAGCAGAAACAGAGAAAAAAGCAATCCGTTTTTTAACATCCCGTTCAAGAAAGTTCTGTCTCGTAAATAATCAGAACAAATTAAGCGAATTCTGTAGAATTCAGAAAAGAACTCTGCAGGAAACCTCCCTTCCACAAAACATTAACATGTATTTATCCTCCTGAGTACCTTTAGCTGAAACTGCCAACAAAATATTAGACGATCAACTCTTCACTTAAAATTCATTACATTTGTTGATGAATGTAGTTTAAACGATTCATTTTACTCAAATAAAATAACATGAGAATAGCCATATTCCCCGGTTCTTTTGATCCCTTTACAATCGGACACGAATCTATTATTAAAAGAGCTTTAACCATGTTCGATAAAATCATTGTGATGATTGGCTATAATGCCAACAAAAAGTCTTTTTTTCCTCTGGAAAAAAGAGAAAAATGGATCAACCAGGTATTTCAGAACGAGGAGAAAGTAGAGGTAAGGGTGCATCAGGGGCTTACAGTAGATTTTTGCAAGGAAGTAGGTGCAAAGTATATTCTTCGGGGATTACGCACCTCTGCCGACTTTGAGTACGAGCGGGCCATTGCCCAGATGAACAAAAAAATGCATCCCGATATTGAAACTGTATTTCTGCTTACCTTACCGGAACACACTCCCATTAATTCTACCATCATCCGCGACATCGTTTTTCATGGAGGCGACGCCAGCCAGTTTTTACCCAAAGGCCTCGATCCAAAAGAATTTTTACCGAAAAATGACGTTTGATTAGCATGAAGCTGATTATTTCTTTGTTGTTTTCACTGTTTTTCCTGCAGGGAATGGCCACAAAAATTGAAGGCCGGCATAAAGATTATGCAGGGATGGAACTGGTATTTTTCAGATATAATAACCCTGTTTCTCTTGAAAAAGAACATGCTTTCACGCTGGCAGTTGATGCCACCGGAGCGTATTCGGCCGATGTAAAGGTGGAAGAAACCCTGTTTGTCTTTTCTGATTTTGGTATCTACAGGGGCATGTTGTTTCTGGAACCGGGAAAGACAGTGCAGCTGCAGCTTCCTCCCGTGCGCAATAAAAGCTTTGCTGAAGAAAAGAATCCTTATTTTCAGCCAGTGGGTTTCTGGTTTGCCACAGGAAAAAACGACCAGCTTAACGACAAGGTTGCTGCTTTCGACGCCATGATGAACCAGCTGACGGATAAATATTTTAACCAGTTGTACTTCAAACAGTCGAGGCAGGCTTTTGATTCCATTCAGTATGCAGCAGAGCAGAAATTCGGGAAGGAAACTTCCCCGGTACTGCAGCATCACATCAAGCTAAAGTTAAAAGCTATTGAAACAGATGCTTTCAGGCTTTCTCCAGCCAAAGTTTCGCCTGCACTTCAGGCTTCAACAGCTGCTTACCATACTCATCCGGCATTTATAGAACTGCTTGAAAAGGCTTATTCGGGCCGGTTAAGTTTTGAAGCCAAATCGGTGAACGGGGATGAAATCCGTAAAGCGGTTGCAGAGAACAATATTTCCTATATACAAAACCTTCTGAAAAGCAAATATGAGTTAGCAGGCACTGCAGCTGATATTGTCTTGCTGAAAATACTGCACGATGCCTTTTATTCGGGTGACTTTACCCGGGCGTCCATTTTGAAGATTGTAAAAGGCAGGCATTTTGCACAACACCCTGATCAATACATCCGTAAGACGGCAACTGGTGTTGCATCTAAACTTGAACATCTTCAGCAGGGTACCAAAGCACCTGTAATATGCCTTGAAAACATTTCCGGAAAAAAAACCTGCACCAATGAAACCTCAGGCAAGTTCAAATATATCCTGTTTGCCGACACGGAAATGGTTGTGGTAAAGGAGCAGCTGAAGTACCTCACTAAAATTGCAGAACAGTTTGACAAACACCTCGAAATCTTCATAATCATGAGAAATGCAGAGCCCACTGCCATGAAAAAGTTCCTTGAAGATGAGAAGATACCCGGATTTCACCTTGTTGACAAAAATGGTGAATACGCAGAAAAATACAGGGTAAAATCGTATCCGGCTGCTTTTCTTCTCAACGAAAAGCATGAAGTGGTCTTCCAGGAAACAAAGGCACCGCTCGATGGGTTTGAACTTCAGTTTGGGCCCTACCTCCGGAACGAACTGTTTCGCCGGCAGGGTAATCAGTCGCGGTAAAAGTCAATAATCTGTTTTAGATTATCATGCGTATTGGATAAAACTTCATCAAGTTTATTTATTTCGACCCATTTCAGCATGGTAATACCTTCATCATATTGTGGCTCTCCTGAAGGCATTCCGTTACATGCCATTTCAAACCAGAAGGTTTGCTTGAAAATCCATGGCATTTCTGCCTGGTAAGGCGACCGGTAAATGTGATAAGTGGATGGCAATTGCCTGATTATTTTCTCTGCCTTCACTCCTGTTTCCTCTTCCACCTCACGCAAGGCTCCGTCTTCAGGTGTTTCATTCTGATCTAATTTTCCTTTTGGAAGGTCCCATTTGCCATTTCTAAAAATAAACAGCAGCCTGTTTTCGGAAATCAATACTCCGCCCGCAGCCGGAACTTCATGAAAGGCAAGCCGGAACTGCTTAAACAGCAGTTCATGATTGGGATGAGCGAGAAAAACCTCCTTTGAATCACCCTTAGAAAATAAGCTAAACCAATCTTTCACCTTATCGGAGGTAAGTGAACCATCAAACTGAACAGACGGTTTACTTATGGTTATATTCCCCGGCACCCCAATTTTTATCAGCCGGTCATTGAGAAAAACTTTATACATTTGCTGATACTTTGATAAAACAGATACAAAGATGGAACAAATACAGAAAGAAATCGCAAGAAAATTACTTGAAATAAATACAATTAAGGTCCAGCCGGCAAATCCATTCACCTGGGCATCGGGCTGGAAGTCACCCATATACTGCGACAACAGAAAAACATTGTCATTTCCGGAAACCCGAAGGCTTATCTGCGACAGGTTTGTGCAAATAATCAGTGAAAAATATCCTCACACTGAAGTGATTGCAGGGGTGGCTACAGGTGCGATTGCACATGGTGTTCTGGTAGCTGAAAAACTTGGACTACCGTTTATTTATGTCCGTTCAGCACCAAAGGGCCACGGACTGGAGAATATGATTGAAGGAGACCTGAAGCCCGGCCAGAAGACGGTTATCATAGAAGATCTGGTTTCAACAGGAGAAAGCAGCCTGAAAGCTGCAGAGGCAATCATCAATTTCGGAGGTGAAGTGATCGGGATGCTTTCCATTTTCACCTACAACTTTCCTGTTGCACGTAAAAGATTTGGGGAGGCAGGCATTGAACTGACATCATTAAGCCAGTACCAGGTGCTGATTGAAATGGCCCTTGAAACAGGTGAGATAACACAAGACCAGGTACAGACCCTAATGCAATGGAGAGAAGATCCGGCAAACTGGGGAAAATAATTACGCATAAAGAAATGAGCAAATACGTTAGCGATACAAAAACAATCCATCACAACCAGCAGGTGGTGTTTGATTACCTTTCAAACTTTGAAAATCTTGGAAAATACCTGAGTACAGGTATTTTGGATAATGTTGCCTCCAGGTTTCCGCAGGTAAGCATTACCAATTTTGAAGCAGACCGCGACTCCTGCCAGTTTAGTGTTTCAGGGATGGGTACTGCCAGGATCCGCATTGTAGACAGGGAACCCTTTAAAACCATCAAGGCTGAAAGTGAAGGAAGCCTTCCTGTAGGCTTTACATTCTGGATACAGCTCCTTCCTGTTGATGAAACCCAGACAAAAATGAGGCTGACACTGGATGCAGAAATGAGTATGATGATTAAGATGATGGTTGGCGACAAGCTGAATGAAGGAGTTAACCAGCTGGCACAAACTTTAGCCAGTCTGCCTTATAAGTAGTCGGGGTTAAAGGTTCTTCTGTCAGATCACAAAGGTTATTTCCTTAAAAGCACATACAATTTTTTTGCCCGATCGTGTTTCAAGGATAAGCTGGCCCCATGCATCAACACCTGCAATGCGGGCTTCAAATACTTTAGTGTCCTTTATATATTCAGCCCAAACGTTCATCCTGTACAGATTATTAACATAAGCTTCATCAATTAATGTTGTCATCCCCTGCTCCAGCTTTGCATACCAGTCCATGATCGTGGCCCATAATCGTTCTGCCACATCCTCAACATCATAGTCTGTTCCTGTAAGTTGTTTCAGAGAAACAGGGTTGGGCAAAGAGGGAGAAAAAGTAACCTGATTCAGGTTAAGCCCGATTCCTGCCACCGCCGAGTCGAGAATATTGCCCATAACTGAGGTTTCTATAAGCATTCCCGCAATTTTTTTGTCGCCCACATACATGTCATTCGGCCATTTTACCTTCACCAGATCAACACAGGTGGAAAGCCACTCTGTCAGTGCAAGGCTGGTGATTTTTGAAAGGTAAAACTGCCTTTCCGGAGGAATAAAAGAAGGTTTGAAAACAATGCTGGCAAGCATGTTCAATCCGGCAGCACTTTCCCATTGATTTCCCTGTTGTCCCCTTCCCTGATGCTGATAGTGCGCCAAAACGGCAGTACCATGAACGGCCTGCCCTGCATGGATTAAATGATTGGCATAGTTGTTGGTTGAATCTACATCATTTAAAACGATGAAAATATTTGAGCCCTTTCGCATTTTTACTTTAAAATATATTAACTTATCAGACTGTAAATTTGTTATGCACAAATTTGATGTTTTTTTTATTAGGAACCTTCTCCGTTTTTGTTATTGAAAAATTACAAATTCGAAGTAATGCAAAAAGTATATCTTTGTAGTGTTAAAAGCAATTTATGAATATTGAAATACAAACAGAACATTTAAAAGAAGCAATCCTTGAAGGGATAAGAAAAATTAAAGGAAAAGAATTAACAATTATAGATTTAAATACGATACATCATACAGAATGCGGTTTTTTTATTATTTGCCATGGAAATTCTTCCACACATGTAAGTTCCATTGCACAATCGGTAGAGGAAACTGTTAAATCAGATACAGGACAGGACGCATGGCATACGGAAGGATACCGGAATGCATCATGGATTTTACTTGATTTTGGAGAAATAGTGGTGCATGTATTTCAGGAACAGGCCAGAGTTTTTTATAACCTAGAAGGACTTTGGTCGGATGCAAAAATAATAAAAACAGATTGAAAAACAGGAAAATCAGATATGACAGAGAGTACTAAAAATAGACACAGAATTCCCCCTCCGAACCAATTCAGACCGGGGGGAACAAAAAAGAGTGACAAGAAAAACAACAAGCCACCAAAGTTTAATGCATATTGGGTATATGGCATTATAGCACTTATTTTTATTGCAGTCCAGTATTACCTGAGCAACAGCAGTGGCCCGGTTGAGACCAACTGGAGTGAAGTCCGCTCCACTATGCTCGCCAATAATGATATTGAACGTATTGTTGTTGTGAATGAGAAAAAAGCCAATATTTATATTAAACAGAGCAGCCTGGAGACTTACGAAGAAGAGTTCAGCAGTCATTTCAAGAAACCTTCGGAAGAAGGCCCTCATTTTACATTCACAATCGGGTCAGTTGAAACTTTTGAGCGGAATCTGAGAGAAGCTCAGGAAACATCTGAATCAGAAGTGTTGCCCGAATACAGGGAAGAACGGAACTGGGCCGGGGAAATCCTCTGGACGATTGGTCCGTTTGCACTGATTATCATTCTGTGGCTCTGGATATTCAGAAGGATGAGCCGTGGCGCCGGCGGAGGCTCCGGTGGTATCTTCAATGTAGGTAAATCACAGGCTAAAATATTTGATAAAGACCAAAGGGTTACCACCTCCTTCAAGGATGTGGCAGGTCTGGCAGAAGCCAAGCAGGAAGTAGAAGAAATTGTAGAGTTCCTGAAAAGTCCAACAAAATTCACCAAATTAGGTGGGAAAATTCCTAAGGGAGCCCTGCTTGTAGGCCCTCCCGGAACAGGTAAAACATTGCTTGCAAAGGCAGTGGCAGGTGAAGCCGAAGTACCTTTCTTCTCAATGTCGGGTTCCGATTTCGTGGAAATGTTTGTTGGTGTAGGTGCCAGCCGCGTACGCGACCTGTTCAAACAGGCTAAGGAAAAAGCTCCATGCATTGTATTTATTGACGAAATTGATGCCATTGGACGTGCACGCGGAAAGAATCCAAATTTTGGTTCAAACGATGAAAGGGAAAATACCCTTAACCAGTTGCTGACTGAAATGGATGGTTTTGACACAAACAGCGGGGTAATCATCCTGGCTGCCACCAACCGTGCCGATGTACTCGACCGTGCATTGATGCGTGCCGGAAGGTTCGACCGTCAGATTCATGTGGAACTTCCTGATTTACAGGAAAGGGCTGAAATCTTTAAAGTGCACCTCCGCCCGCTTAAACTGAATGAGGAAGTAAAAGTAGAATTTCTTTCTAAACAGACGCCCGGGTTCTCAGGTGCTGATATAGCCAATGTATGTAACGAAGCAGCCCTTATTGCAGCACGCAGAAACAGGGAAAATGTTACCAAACAGGATTTCCTCGATGCAGTAGACCGTATTATAGGCGGACTGGAGAAAAAGAATAAAATCATTTCTAAAGACGAAAAGAAAACCATAGCCTATCATGAAGCCGGACATGCTACCATCAGCTGGCTTCTGGAATATGCGCATCCTCTGGTAAAGGTAACTATTGTACCAAGAGGAAAAGCACTTGGTGCAGCATGGTACCTGCCCGAAGAGAGGTCTATTACAACTAAGGAACAACTTCTCGATGAGATGTGCTCTGCCCTTGGAGGAAGAGCTGCCGAGGAACTGGTGTTCAAACGTATCTCCTCAGGTGCCCAGAATGACCTTGAAAAAATAACAAAACAGGCTTATGCCATGGTAAGTATCTTCGGCATGAGTGAAAGGGTGGGAACAGTGAGTTTTTATGATTCTACCGGACAAACCGATTATACCTTCTCAAAACCATACAGCGAAAAAACTGCTGAACTGATTGATGAGGAAGTTAAAATACTTATAGATTCACAATACGTTCGTGCCAAGGAGATTTTAATGGAGAATGCCGAAGGGCATCATAAACTTGCAGAATTGCTGCTGGAGAGAGAAGTAATTTTCAGTGAAGACCTGGAAGCTATCTTTGGAAAACGTCCATGGGAAGAAAAAAGATTGATGGATGGTGAAAATATCCAGGAAAATAAACCGGACGAATCAGGAAAATCTGTCGATTATAAGGAAGAAAACCCCGAGAAACATAAGGCATCAGCATAAATAGTAATTTTTCAGATATGGAGCAAGGCTGGATAGAGGTTTATCATACTGCACATGAATACAAGGCAACCATGGCAATAGATATTCTGGAAAATGAAGGTATTCAAGGAATCATGCTTAATCAGCATGATTCAGCCTACCAGACTTTTGGTGAAATTTCTGTTTATGTAAAAGCAAATGATGAACAAAAAGCCCTGGAGCTTCTTAAAGATTTGAAACATTGAAAGATTTAACCAGGCGTTCTGTAACAGGAGTTGTATATATTATTCTGATGTTGGCTGGTGCAGCCTTCCACCCGATTCTGTTTGCTGTTGTTTTCGGTACATTCCTTTATTTTACTCAACTTGAGTTTTACAAACTTGTAGAAAAAGCCCGCAGCAGGCCCCGAAAGAATACCGGACTGGCTCTTGGGGTACTTTTTTTCCTTGTTTGCTTTGGGATGGTAAACAACATTCTGCCTGTTAAATCGTACCTGATTTTCATACCTGCACTGACTTTTATATTTTTATTTGAAGCATTTAGTCTACGATCGGGCATCCTGCAGAACAGTGCCATTACCTTCACCGGCTTTGTTTATGTGGCTGTGCCTTTTAGCCTGCTGAATTTCATTGTTCATCCTGGCTATCCGAACTATCCTGTGTTTAACTCAAACGTGCTGATTGGCGTATTCCTTATGGTTTGGGTATATGATTCCATGGCTTACGTTGCGGGTTCCAGGTTTGGTAAGCACAAACTGAATAAAAAGATATCACCCAATAAATCGTGGGAAGGATGCATTGGTGGTACCATTGGTGCTTTATTGATGGGTTATTTAAACTCAAAGTTATTTATTCAGCTTACAGTGCCCGAATGGCTGTTTATTTCTGTCCTGGTAGTTGTTTTCGGCACACTTGGCGATCTTTTTGAATCGATCATCAAGCGCAGGCTCAATGTTAAAGATTCAGGAACCATGCTGCCAGGTCACGGTGGACTGCTCGACAGATTCGACAGTCTTTTGTTTGTTATACCTGTTATCTATGTTTGGCTTTCTTTGTCAGGCAATCTTTAAGCTGAAAAAAAATGTATTTTTGCACAATTTTCAGAAAATATTTACCGGAAGCCGGATAAAATATTGAACATGAAACGAGCATGATTCATTAGCATAATAAAGGTGGAAATTCATCATGCGGGTTCCATCCGGCCATTTAAAAATAAATTGTTTACAGATGAAAATTCATAAAGAAGGATACAAAGTAATACCAGTGGCATTTTTCTTCATTGCTGTGATTGATGCCATCATATATGTATTTCTCAGAGATCATTTCATCTTCTATTTTCTTATGGCAGCCTCACTGTTACTGGCAGCACTGATCGTATATTTTTTCAGGGAGCCCGACAGGTTAATCGACAGAAATGTAAAGCATGTGCTGGCTCCTGCAGACGGAGTAGTTGTTGAGATAGCAACCGTGCATGAGAAAGAGTATTTCAAGGAAGAACGGCTCCAGGTATCAATTTTTATGTCACCGCTCAATGTACACCAGAACAGGGCTCCTGTTGATGGAGAAGTGGTTTACAGTCATCATACGAAAGGGGTTTTTTATCCTGCTTTTGTAAAGAAATCTTCAGAGAAAAATGAACGGTGGTCTACTGTGATCAGGACTCCTGAGGGAATGGAAGTGTTGGCACGCCAGATCGCAGGTACAGTTGCCCAGCGTATCATTAACTATAAAATAAAAGGTGATACAGTGGAGCAGGGTCAGGAGTACGGCTTCATCCGTTTTGGCTCCCGTGTCGATGTATTCCTGCCAACCGATGCACAGGTACAGGTTCAGCTGCGTCAAAAAACAGTCAGTGGTAAAACCATCATCGCAACCATTAAATAAACTGTACAAATGAGACAGGTGCTCCGGGTGATACCCAATGCAATAACTTCACTGAACCTGGTTTCCGGTTCACTGGCTGTTATATTTGCAGTAGACGGACACCTGATCTGGGCAGGCATATTTATATTTCTTGCTTCCGTTCTGGATTTTCTCGACGGAGTAGCAGCACGGCTGCTGAACGCCTATTCCGAGATGGGAAAGGAACTGGATTCCCTGGCCGACCTGGTATCCTTCGGACTTGCACCTGCTGCCATTCTTTTCACACTGCTGGAATTTTCACTTTTTGGAGATAACCAGCCCATCTACAACATTTCAGCCAACTGGTACCAGTGGCTGATCCTTTCGACAGCTCTTCTGGTGCCGGTTATGAGCGCTTTAAGACTGGCCCGCTTCAATGTACTTCAGTCGGGTGACCACTTCTTCAGGGGACTCCCTACACCTGCTAACGGTATCTTTTGGGCATCTATGGGAATTATGCTTCAATTTCCCCGCTATCAGAGTATATTTCAGCAGATGTATTCTACCCGCGTACTCTTATTGCTTGGTATTTTTACTGCCGGAATGCTCATGATCACAATGCCCATGTTTTCACTAAAATTCAGAAACTTTCAATTTAGGGAAAACTGGTACCGCTTTCTTTTTTTAGCGATCTCGCTTCTTCTGCTTATAGTGCTGAATGTGTACGGCATCGCAGTTATCATCCTGACCTACATATTCCTGAATATCCTGTTTTATTTAGCAGGAGTAAAATATTAGCAGTTTTAAGAAAATAAACCAGGAAAGATCAGCCTGAATAAAGCCAATAAAAAAACCTCTGAAAACTGAAAGATAATTTTTTCCCGAAGGAAAGATAATAATACGCCATGACAATCTTTTCTTTCATTTCCAGAGGTATAATAACTAACACCTTATAGTTGAAAATGTTTGATAAGCTGCCTAAAAAACTAATATGCCCGCTGATTTTTGCCTTCAATATAATTTATGAAAGAGGAATTCACTACCCGGTTACCTCCCGGAGTCGGATAATTGCCTGTAAAATACCAGTCGCCGGTATCGTTGGGACATGCAGCATGAAGATTTTCAATGGTCTGGAATATAATTTCTACTTCTGCATTACAATCATCAGGTTTAAGAAGTTCAGCAATCTTGGCTGATATCTGTTCCGGCGTGAAAGGACGGTATATGTCACGTACATAATTCACCATTTCTTCCTTCGACAAATGTTCCTGCTCCTTGCATTTATTGTAAACCTCATCAATAACATGTTCCATCTTATGCTGTTTCAGAAGCTCGATGGCACCATTGAATGCAGCAAAAGTTCCCAAACGGGTCATATCAATGCCGTAACAATCCGGATACCTGATTTGGGGGGCAGATGAAACAATAATGATTTTTTTCGGGTGCAGCCTGTCCAGTATCCTGAGAATGCTCTTTTTAAGGGTAGTCCCCCTGACGATCGAATCATCAATCACAATCAGGGTATCGATATTGTTCCTGATAACCCCATAAGTAACATCATACACATGTGCCACCAGATCGTCGCGACTGGCGTCATCGGCAATGAAAGTACGCAGTTTAACATCCTTGACAGCTATTTTTTCTACCCTGGGTTCCATCGAGATGATCTGCTTGATGTAATCATCTGTCATGCTTCCATTTCCTTCCTTCAGTCTTTCAATTTTCCAGCCTGTAAGGTATTCCCTGATTCCTTCTATCATTCCTGAAAAGGCAGTTTCTGCGGTGTTGGGGATATAGGAAAAAACAGTATCCTCAAAATTATAATCCACAGCTTTCAGGATCGCCGGGCTGAGCAGGCGCCCCAGTTCTTTCCGTTCCTGGTATATACTGCGATCGCTGCCCCTTGAAAAATAGATCCTTTCGAAAGAGCATGATGACCTCTTGTGCGGTGGCCTGATCATTTGCCGGGATACATTACCTTTCTTCTTTATTATGAGGGCTTCACCGGGAGCTATTTCCTTTACCTTTTCCCATCCGACGTTCATGACAGTCTGGATGACAGGGCGTTCGGAGGCTACAACCACTATCTCATCGTCCTGGTAATAATGGGCCGGCCTTATTCCCCATGGATCTCTTACAACAAAAGCATCACCATGCCCGATCAGTCCGGCCATGGCATACCCGCCATCCCAATCTTTTGTCGCCCGTTCCAGGATATTCTGGATATCAAGCTTCTCTTCAATCAAAGGTGAAATATCACTGTTTTTATAACCTTCACTTTTATATTTCCTGAAAAGCAACTGGTTTTCCTCATCAAGGAAATGACCGACTTTTTCAAGTGCCGTTACTGTGTCGGTATATGCTTTAGGATGCTGCCCCAGATCAACAAGAAGGTTGAATAACTCGTCGGTATTTGTCAGGTTAAAGTTGCCGGCCAATACCAGGTTTCTGGACTTCCAGTTGTTTTGCCTCATAACCGGATGGACAAAATCGATGCTGTTCTTGCCAAATGTACCATACCTGAGATGACCAAGATATAGTTCTCCTGCAAAAGGATAATTTTCATAAGCCCATCCGCAGTCTTCTACATCAACACCATTGCGTGCGGCTTTTTTAAGTGGTTTGTTAACTTTATCGAATACATCGAGGATGGGATTTGGTTCTATTGAACGGTAGCGGTTCATATATGTACTTCCCGGTTTCAGGTGATCCTTCACACAAACCATTCCCGCACCATCCTGACCACGGTTATGCTGTTTCTCCATCAGCAGGTAGAGCTTATTCAACCCATACCTCCAGGTACCGTATCTTTCCTTATAATAGGATAATGGTTTCAGTAATCTGATTAAAGCTATTCCGCATTCATGCTTTATCTGGTCGCTCATATTTCTTCTGGTGTCAGCAATGGAAAATCAATGGTATCAGGTACAATAAAAGCACCCGGATAATCCTTCTGAATTCTTCTGAGAAGTTTTAAAGCCTCATTTTTAGTCCTGAAATCACCCACGCGCACACGGAAATTAGGTGCAGTATATTTAACATGGACATTGTATTCGCCATATTTGGCAAGAAATTCCTTCTTCTTGTTCAGGGCCTGATCCTTTGCATTGAAACTTGAACTAAAAAATATTTCAACCCGGTATCCCGATATTCCATCCCTCTTTTTATTGTTCTCGGTATGCCATTCCAGCATGTTGTTGAGGCGCGGATCCTGGTTGACCTGAATCCTTTTCAGCAAGTGTGAAGGCCCTGATTCTGCTTCAGAAGGTTCTCTGGGATTATATTCAGATCTCCCCGGGAAAGTTACCTGTGCACCTGCAAGGTGACAAACAAGTAATCCAGCAAGTATTATAAACAGAGACCGCTTCATTTTCCATTTATTGAAGGTGCAAATATAATTCATTTATAAAAGTAACGGGCTTTAACAGGTGGTATTATTAATCATTTAAATATATGCCAAAATTAAATGGTTTTGATTATAGTTAAAAGACAAGAAGACACAAGTCCGTCAATAAAGAGCTTTACAGCCCGATGAAAAGAAATATAAGGGAATTTATGTAATCATCGTTCTCTATGAGTCATTCTGACTCCTCACATCCTCCCGGAAAGATGGGCACAAAACACTCTTTTGCAATGCACTAAATAATTCACACAGGCCTAAAGTCACCCCTCGGGAAATTCAGAAGGGTCGTTTAAAATATTATTTTTCATATGACTATAATACTCTTTACTGAGTGTCTTGTGTCTCTTAATCTTGTGTCCTGTGTCTATCCACCTTGTGTCTTGTGTATCTTAATCTTGTGTCTTGTGTCTATCCATCTTGTGTCCTGTGTCTCTTAATCTTATGTCTTGTGTCTATCCATCTTGTGTCTTGTGTCTATTCATCTTGTGTCTTGTGTCTATCCATCTTATGTCTTGTGTCTCATAATCTTGTGTCTTGTGTCTATCCATCTTGTGTCTTGTGTCTATCCATCTTATGTCTTGTGTCTCTTTGTCCTGATTTTATAATTTGACTTGCCACCCGCAGCTCATCATTAAAGGAAACATCGTTCATATTAATTTTAAGAAATTAACCTATACTCTATAATTTGAATAATAAATGTCAGAATAATTTATATAGTTTTACATTCAAAATACAAAACTGGCCAAATAATGATGATTTTCGTGGAAAATCTATGGTCAAAATAATGCAGAAATGGGAAAACTTACAGATGAATTCAATGCATACCGTTCAAAAATGAACGAAAAGATCCTTGGCAGCAACAATAAGGTAATGAAGAGAATATACAGTATTGATGCCCTTACCTATCAGGATGGAGAACTCAGTGCAAAGGTGAAGGAGATGCTTGGACTTGCAACCTCAATGGTTCTCCGTTGCGACGACTGCATAAAGTATCATCTGGAGAAATGTTTCGAACATAAAGTCACCACTGGCGAACTTTTTGAAATTTTTTCCGTAGCCAATGTGGTAGGCGGAACCATTGTAATCCCTCATACACGAAGAGCTCTTGAATATTGGGAAGAACTAAATGATGCAGGGCATTAAAACATTTCCTTCATTAATTGTTATATTTATTACAAATATGTTCAAATTATGAGTAAAATTTATGCAATTTCCTCCACCGGAAAAACAGAAAAATCATTTCTCGACCTCCGTTTTGGAAAGTGTGAGAACCTGGTGATCTATGATTCGGGTACAAACCGTTTCAATATCATGGAAAATCCTTACAGGAATACCGACGAAAGTGGTTCAGAACTGGTTAAGTTCCTTAAGAAAGAAGGCGTTTCAGTTATTATAACCGGTGAAATAGGTCCGGAAGTAAGTCAGATGCTGGAGAAGGAAAGGCTTCAGTTGGTCTTGCTGTTTGAGGAAAAAATTAAAATTGAGGATATAATAAATCGCATCAATAAAAAAGCCTAATACAGATCCGGATTGATAAAAGGAATCAATGCCAGTATTACGGCCTGCCGGTAAAGCTCTTTCCTGTCGATATGGTTATGAGTCAGGAGGCCTGCCGCTCCATTATTTTGTTTCGAATTTTTCTTTTTAAAAACCCGGTCATTAGCCACACCAAGTTCCAGCCCGCTCTCAACGAGTTTTGCCACTTTGCCGGGCAGCATAAAAGTTGCTGTACGCGCCTCACCCCTCCTGCCACCATCCAATATCACCACCCAGGCAAAAGTTGCCAGCCTGTTATTCATTGGCTGTACACCTCCTTCAATACCCACCCAAAAGTCAGCATCAGGTATTTTTTTCTTAGCTTCTGAAGCCCTGTGTCTTGCACCTTCAAGTGTTTCCTGTTCGGTCATCGGCTGATCAGTTACACCAGAAACTATTTCAAGCCCTTCAACTTCACATTCACTAAATAAAGGTTTAAACCCTAAAGCTACCGCTTCTGTTTTCACAGGATTTTTTGATGCAACAACAATTTTCATCATTTTTTTTAATTTCAAACATATAAACCCTTGCTCCCTAAAACGAAAAAACTTCTGATTCATTTATTCGTTATCACTATTCAGCCGGAATGATTATTTTCGCCTGATAAAATTGTAAAATGTTAGTCAGAAAAGCAAAACCGGAAGATATGCAGATGATCCTGAATTTTCAGCTGGCCATGGCCAGGGAAACGGAAGGGATTGAACTTGATTATCAAACTGTAGAAAAAGGGGTTGGCGCCGTACTGGAAGATTCAGGTAAGGGAATATATTATGTGGCTGAAAAAGAAGGCACAATAATTGGTTCATTACTCACAACGTTCGAGTGGAGTGATTGGAGAAACGGTACGGTTTTATGGATCCAGTCAGTTTATGTGGTGCCTGACTTCAGGAGAAAAGGTGTTTACAGCAAACTGTACGGGCACATAAAAAACCTTGTACTTGAAATTCCGGCACTAAAAGGAATCAGGCTTTATGCCGATATTAATAATGAAGGGGCACATTCTGCTTACAGGAAACTTGGGATGACCCCTGACCATTATCTGACGTTTGAGTGGTTAAAATAATTTGAAAATTGGCACACCAGCTTTATAAACTGATAGAAGAAGGCGAACACCAGCAGCAGGATTTCAAATACTGCATCAACGATTCAAAAAAGATTGCCAAATCGCTGGTAGCATTTGCCAATACCGATGGCGGCCGCCTGCTCATCGGTGTGAAAGATAATGGCAAAGTAATAGGCATTACCACTGAGGAAGAATATTACATGGTGGAATCGGCTGCAAAAATTTATAGTAATCCCCCTATTACATTTTCCACCAGGCAATGGCATGCCGAAGGCAAAACGGTACTTGAAATCAATGTCGGTTCAAGTCCCCTAAAACCCCATATGGCCAAAGATGAAAATGGGAAATGGCTGGCATACATCCGGGTTAATGATGAAAATGTGCTTGCCCATAAAATTCAGCTTGATATCTGGGAAAAAGAAAAAAGCCCCCGCGGCATTTATTTCACTTTTTCCGATGATGAAAAATTCCTGATTGACTATTTACAGCAGAACCGGGAAATATCTTTTTCAAAATTCATAAGAATGGCACACATCTCGCGTAAAAAAGCCGAGGAAATTCTTAGCAACTTCATAATAATGAAAGTTATAACTATGAATACCAACCGCGAAGGAACCAAATTTAAGCTCAATGAAAGTTACGATAAAACCGAGCTTGAAAAATTCAGGTAGATAATCCAAATTTTTATTTCAGATCTATTTTACTTTTTAGGCACTTCCCGCATAGTTTATATAAATTCTGCTTATTTTGCATAAAAATCTAAATATTCAAAAAAATGACTTATAAAGTATTGATTTTCCTGTTCGCTATATTAACAGGTTATTCATCGTTTTCTCAAAACGATTATCTGGAAGCTAAATCTGAAGATCTTGAAAAAGTTTATGTAGGAGGTCCGGCGTATGAAGTAAAAATGTATCCTGCCAATCACAAAGGGAAAAAGCCTAAAAATGTTGTTCTGTTTATTGCCGATGGCATGAGCGTTCCGCACATGCATGCCGGCCTCACTGCCAACAGGGGCAAACTGTTTCTTGAAAATTTCAAACACATGGGATTCCTGAAAACCCATTCAGCCGAAAGTTATATAACCGATTCGGCTGCCGGGGGAACTGCCCTTGCAACCGGAAAAAAAACATACAATGCAGCTATAGGCGTTGACATGGATAAAAAGCCAGTGAAGACAATTCTGCAGGAAGCCAATGAAAAAGGACTTGCAACCGGACTGGTCTCCACATCAGCCATTACACATGCCACACCCGCTTCATTCATAGCTCACCAGCCCAGCCGGAACATGTATGAAGAAATTGCTGCCGACTTCCTGAAAACAGACATCGATGTGTTTATTGGAGGAGGGTACAAACATTTCACCAGCCGTAAAGACGGACGTAATCTCGTTGAAGAACTTACAGCAAAAGGGTACAGGGTTGAGCAGGACATCAATACAATTAAAAATGTTAATTCGGGCAAACTGGCAGGGCTGACTAATGCAGAACATACTCCCCGGATGGAAGAAAGGGGCGATATGCTGCCTGTTGCCACCAACACTGCCTTGAACATATTGAGCAACAACAAAAAAGGATTTTTCCTGATGGTTGAAGGTTCACAAATTGATTGGGGCGGACACGCAGGAAGCACCATTTATGTTGTTGAAGATATGCTTGACCTTGACCGCACTGTAGGTGTGGCACTCGAGTTTGCAGCCAAAAACAGGGAAACCCTGGTAATTGTAACTGCCGACCATGAAACAGGTGGTATGACCATACTGGATGGTAATTATGAAACAGGAATGGTAAAAGGAGCCTTTTCTACAGGCGGCCACACTGGTCTCCTGGTTCCGGTAATGGCATGGGGGCCCGGTGCTTCAGAATTCACAGGCATAATGGATAACACCGAGGTTCACACCAAAATCAAAAAACTGTTGATCGGAAAATAAAAATCCAGGACCTGAAACAGTTTAAAAATCGCCGGGATAATCAAACTCCCGGCGATTTTTTTATATGTTAATTTTCCATATCAACTATAGTCTTCCGCTATACCAAGTCTAGGGTAAATTCAATCGTGAATAGAGATGGTATATTTTTTTTATACTTGAAAATGGCTCAAAAAATTAGTTATGGGAATTGTTAGAACAAGGAAAATGCTGACAACAATGTTTAAATGGCCACTTTCATTGTCATTACAGATAGTTTTTTTATTTTCGGGGGCATCTAATAAACAGGATTCATGAAAGAAGCAATGGAAATACTCGATCATGTGAAGCTTAACTTTTCCCCCTCAGGCCTGTTCGCTTTAAATGTCACCATAGCCTTTATCATGTTTGGCGTGGCACTGGATATCAAATGGCAACATTTCAAAGATGTTTTCATGAAACCGAAATCAGCTATCACCGGGGTCATTTCACAATTTATCCTGCTGCCTGCCGTTACATTTGCCTTTATTCTCATATTGAATCCAACTCCAACTGTTGCCCTGGGCATGATTCTGATAGCCGCCTGCCCGGGAGGGAATATCTCGAACTTTATGAGTGCAATGGCTAAAGGGAATGTTGCACTTTCAGTGAGTTTAACTGCTGTATCCACTCTTGCAGCAACCTTTATGACACCCCTGAACTTTGCATTGTGGGGAAAACTTTATCTGAATCAATACAATCAGGCGGGTGCAGGAACATACCTTGTCCCCATTGAAATTGATTTTTTGCAAATGATCCAGACTGTGGTAATCCTGCTCTGCCTTCCCGTTATACTGGGATTGTTGTTTTCACAGTATTTCCCAAAATTCACAGAAAAAATTAAAAAACCCATCCGGAAGCTATCTATACTTATCTTCATCGGATTCGTAATCGTCCTGCTGTCGGCCAACTTCAGCAATTTCATGCGGCTCATTCATGTAGTTTTTGGAATTGTATTGATCCACAATGCGCTTGCTTTGCTTACGGGATTCTCATTCAGCTCCATGTTACGTATTCCGGCCATCGACAGAAGGACGGTTACCATTGAAACAGGCATACAGAATTCAGGACTTGCGCTGGTTTTGATGTTTAATCCAAAAATCTTTCCTCCTGAACTTGAACTGGGAGGTATGACAGTCATAGCAGCCTGGTGGGGAGTGTGGCATATTATCAGCGGACTAGGCCTTTCAACCCTGTGGTCGAAAAAACCGCTTTACGAGCCTGCAGTGAGATGAAGTACGAGAAATGGTCGGCAGGTTACTGGCTGCTGAAAGTTTATGTACGATTTGCCGATTGGTTCATTCTGAAAAAAACCATAGTTACGGGCAAAAAAAACATTCCTTTAAACAAACCTGTTATTTTTTCACCAAATCATCAGAATGCATTAAGCGATCCGATGGCAGTGCTGTTAAATACGCGTTATCAGCCGGTATGGCTTGCACGAGCCGATATTTTTGGCAAGTCCAAAATGATTAACAGCATGCTCAGATTCATAAAAATCGTACCTGTATACCGCCTGCGTGACGGAAAGGAGAATCTTGGGAAAAATGACTATACATTTGAGGTTTCTGTTAAAGTGCTTGAAAACAATTTTGCTTTGGCCCTTTTTCCTGAAGCAGCACATTCAGCGAAACGACAGATGCTTATCCATAAAAAGGCCGTTCCCAGGATAGCATTTATGGCTGAAGAGAAATCAAACCGCCATCTTGATATACAGATTATACCTGCCGGCATTTATTACAGCCATTACTGGAAGTTTAACCGGAGTGTCATCATCAACTTTGGGGAACCTATAAGGGTGAGCGAATTTCTTGAATTATACAGTCATAACCCGGCTGCGGCAGTTATGGCCATGAAAGCCAAAATATATGAAGCAATGCTTCCCCTGGTAATCAATATTGCCAGCAAAAAATATTATGATGGTTTTGAGATTATCCGGGAAATATACGGCAGGCATTTCTTGAGCCGAAAACAAAAAAAATTTTCTGTTTTAAACCTGTTTAAATCTGACCAGGACCTTGTGAGGCAACTAGATGAATTGGAAAAGAATCATCCTGCAGAAACAGAAAAATTGGTGCAGGAAGCTGCTCATTATTATAAAGAAGTTAAGAAATCAGGTTTAAGAAGCTGGCTACTGGATACCAAACAAATCCATCTGCCAGCTATCCTGGGAAATTTATTCATCTTGTTGGCCGGCATGCCATTGTTCCTTTATGGGTTCATCTTCAATGCCATTCCGTTTTTTCTCATCGACAGGGTGGTAAGAAAAAAAATTAAGGATAAATCTTTCTGGAGCACTTTTTTTCTTGTGGCTGGAATCGTTGTATTTCCATTGTTTTACCTTCTGGAATTGCTGGCTGTTGTTTGGTTTATTCCCGGGTTCTGGCTCAATGTGGCATTTCTTGTAAGTTTACCTTTTGCGGGGAAGATCGCATTTAACTGGTACATTTTGCTGCGTAAAACCACAGGCCGGCTGAGGTTGATGCATCTTAAATGGTTTAGAAAGAAAATTTACCGCCAGATCATAAACCAAAAAGAACAACTTTATCAAAAGCTTGACAGCCTGATTATACCAACCTAAGAACCTTTATGAATTATTTTCTTTTGGCACGCTTCTGCCTGGGTTTTGTTCTGGTAAACTTGTCATCATACGTCCGCATTGAAGTATCCTTTTTTTTACGCGAATGAAATGCCCCCTGAAAAGTGGGATCATCAATCTTTTTTTGCCTGTCAATTTCGCGGAGCTGCAGTTGTCTTTCTTCGTAATCGGTATCGATAACATCCACTCCGGGAGGAAGTTCCTGAAGCGGTACCTGCAGACGGATGAGTTCTTCTATTTTTTTCCAGTGCCATTCTTCCTCCGGTCCGACAAAAGTAATGGCATCACCTTTATTACCAGCGCGGGCTGTCCTGCCGATACGGTGCACATAATTTTCATAATCGCGCGGAACATCAAAATTGATGACATGACTGACCAGACTGGCATCCAGTCCGCGTGCCGACACATCAGTTGTTATCAGTATTCGGACTTCACCATTCTTGAAAGCCTGGATGGCATTGATCCTGGCGTTTTGCCCCTTGTTTGAATGCAAAATCCTTTTTTCCCCTTCCACTTTTCGCTGAATGACCTTGAACACTTCATCGGCATGTTCCTTGGTTTTAACAAAAATAATGATCCGTGAAAAGTTTACCACATCCTCAAGAAGGTGCTTTACAAGGTTTAATTTGGTACGGTAATTTGGCACTTTATAGGCAACCTGGCTTACTTCCCCTACAGTTGTTGCCGATGGTGACACTTCCAGTTTTTCATAAAAATCGAGAAATTCCGAAACCAGTGTTTCAACTGCTTCCGAAAATGTAGCAGAAAAAAGCAGGTTCTGCCGTTTTGGAGGGAGCACTTCAAAAATTTTACGCAACTGGGGCAGAAATCCCATGTCGAGCATACGGTCAGCCTCATCGATAACCAGGTATTTTACCTTCCTGAAAGAAAGAGCACCTGCCTGGTATAATTCCATCAACCTGCCCGGGGTAGCCACCAGCAAATCGATACCCGGCACCACGAGTTCAGCATGTTTGGTCCATCCGATCCCCCCGAATACTGCTGCATGGCGTAATTCCGACATCGTTGTAAGTTCAGCCACGTCTTCCCCTGCCTGGATGGAAAGCTCACGGGTTGGAACCAGCACAATTGCCCTGGGATCAGTCCCTTCAGGTTTCTGAAGCTTCGACAGCAGTGGCAGAAGGTAGGCAGCTGTCTTGCCGGTCCCGGTTTGGGCAACACCCACCACATTAGCCCCTGAATTGATTTTAGGGATGGCTTCCTGCTGAATGGGCGTAGGTTCCTTGAAACCGATATCATCCAGTGACTTCAAAATCGATTTGGCAATTTTAAGCTCTTCGAAAGTTTTCTTCATGATGCAAAAGTACGAAAAGTGGGGTGAAAATGAAGAAGGCACAGGAAGAATAGACACAAGTCACAAGAGAGGAAGACACATGACATA
>JAEYNZ010000014.1 GCA_023412195.1 Bacteroidota bacterium | reverse complement strand
CAGACTCTTATTTGATGTATAGCATCATAGAATTCCACGGTTTGTACTGCACGGAGCACCTAAATTTAGCGTATTTTACAGTTATTTCATTACGGGCTATGTTGCTGATATTGAGGGACTCTTATGTAACAGACATTCATGAGCAGACGTATTTTTTAATTCACGAACCCTCTCATCCTTCCCAAAAGAGATGGGTAATATGCTTTATTGAAGTTTCCGGCCAAACTTGTACAGGCTTAAAGTGCCCCTGTGGTGGATTCAGGAGGTCGTTTACAGAATTATTTTTCATATGGCTATTATACTCTATACGGAGATACTTGTGTCTTTTTGTCTTGGGTCTTCCCTGACGTCCTTTTTTTTTTATTTTTTAATTCGCTTTTTGTAACTTATACAGGGATTTATCGAATATGATAAATGTGATAATGTTCAATTTATAACCTGGGAATTATGAAAGAAAAACTGGTTACCATAGTGGTACTGCCTTATTCTAAGGCACAGATGCTAAAATTGCGTCTCGAGGAAAAGGGGATTGAATGTGAACTGGAAGAGATCAACCTGATGGAAGATGCAGCTTCATCAGTGAAAATAAAAATTCTCGACAAGGACATCTGGAATGCAGTCCCTGTTGTTGAGGAATTTCTTGGCAAAAGGCCTGAACTGGTTAATCGGGAATCTGAAAATGAAGACCATATCCTGGTTCCTGTTGATTTCTCTCCTGTGACATTCAAGACCTGCAAAATGGCTTTCAATATAGCTTCCCACCTGCAGGTGAAACTTGTTCTTATTCACTGCTATATCAATCCGGTTATCCATTCTGTTCCTTATGCCGATGTTTATGTATATGATGCTACCCTGTTGTCGCGAATGGATGATGCCGAGAAAACAGCCAATGAAAAGTTCAGCAGGTTTATCCATCAGCTGTCATCTGAGATAGGCCCGGAAAGATGGAAAAACGTTAAAATCGACTACATCATCAAGCCCGGATATGCTGATGAAGACATATTGGCTTATGCACATGAAAACCAATCCCGACTCATTGTTATGGGCACAGGTGGCGATTCAGGTTTAATTGTTGGCAGTGTTACAGCCGATGTGATATATAATGCCAAAGTTCCGGTCCTTGTAATTCCTGAGAAACTGCCTGAAAAGGAACTGCGTGAATTTAACAAAGTTATGTACGCCACCAATTTCGATGAAAAGGATTTTATTGTGATCGATAAACTGGTTGGCTTACTGAAGCCTTTTGATGCAAAGGTATTTTGTGTCCATGTGGGTAAGGAACAATCGTCTGAGTGGGATAAGGCCCGGCTTGAAGGTATGAAGGATGTGCTGAAGGGGAAGTATATGGAAAGGGAATTCGATTGCCGGCTCCTGATCGGGGATGATCTTCTGGATGAACTCGACAGCTTTATTAAGAGGGAAGACATCGACATTATATCCCTCACAACCCATAAAAGGAATATGATATCACGCCTGTTCAATCCCAGTGTAGCGCGGAAAATGGTGTTCCATGCCAACACACCCCTGCTCGTGTTCCATGCGTGATGATTTACTGTCCGTTTTGGCTGAATAAGTCAGCATAATCCGAGAATTTTCCCGGATCAGACTCCTGACCTGAACTATTTTTATCTGATTTAAAAATTTCAGATGTCTGTTTCACTGATTCTGTAACCGGAAGATAAGTGAAACCCGGTAAAGCGGTAATTTTGCTCCCGTCGAACAAGGTTTTTGTGACTGCAGCGGATGCTACTTCCCTGGTAACCGGACGGGCAGGCTTCACAAACAGTTGAATCGCTGACATGGCTCTCCAGGTAAAACCTAGCATCAGTCTGCCGGCATAAAACGGGGGTCTTGGCTTGTTCAGTTCATCAGCAATCATATTAAATATCTCACGGAAGCTCCTGTTTTCTGCGCTCAAGAGGTAACGTTTGTTCTTAAAAGAGTCAAAATGCCAGTCATCCATCAGCATAACCATGGCTTTTACAACATCCTTAACGTCAACATACCCTGTTGACCCACCGGTATAAAATTTTAATCCTTCCCACACCAGTTTGAAAAGGCCTGAACTTCCCGCATCCCAGTTTCCCGGCCCCAAAACAATGGAGGGATTAAGGATCACAGCGTCAAGTCCTTCTTCTATCCCCCGCCAGACTTCTGCTTCGGAAAAAAACTTGCTCTTAGAATAAGCCGAAACCTTTTTGGAGGGAATCCAGTTTGTCTCCTCAGTTATAGGATAACCATTCTCATTTTTACCTAATGCACTTACCGAACTTACATGACAAAACTTTTTAATTCCGTTTTCCAGCGCTGCGTTAACCAGATTTGCTGTTCCTTCTACATTGTTGCGGATCATATTTTGGTGATCCCTGCTGTTGAATGAAACAATTCCGGCACAATGATAAACCTCCTCAATGCCCTGCAAAAGCAATTCCATTTCAAAATAATCCTGTATATCGCCGTTTACCCAGTCAATCCTGCTGAATAGCTCTTCAGGATTGCTGCTGTACCACGAAAAAACCTTATACACCTGTTGCAGGTTGCTTTTTTCGCGCCGGAGTGCTTTTACACGTTTGCCATCCGAAACCAATTTGTAAAGCAGATGCGAACCGATTAACCCTGTGCCGCCGGTAACAAATATCATAAAGGCTTTTTTAAATTATAAATATAACGAATTAAAGGTTTAATTTTTTCATATGTTCTCTTGAAATAATTCCTTATTTAATAATCTGTTGTGATTGAATTAAGTTATTGGGAATCAAGATTAATAGTATCAAGACACAAGACAGGATTATCAGGCAATGGTATAAATATCTATAGTAAAAATTCCCCAGACAGGATTATCAGGCAGTTCAAACAACCATTTTAATAACAATATTTATTCATGCAGAATAGTTTTAAGTCTTGATACTTGTGCCTATACATCTTGTGTCTTTTAACCTATATTATTATCAGTTTACCTCTTTCCTGACCTTAGCCCCGAATTCTTTCGCTGTGATATTCTGGATATGTACTTTTATAATACCTACATTGTTCACGGCAGGAGCATTGAATTTGAACTCAATGTCGCTGTATTGCGCCATCAGCAGGTGAAGGCACCTTTCCTTTTCTTCAAAATCTTCCACAAACTCCACAGTCCCTTCCACCAGTGCCGACTGCGACTGCATCCTGTAGCTGCAACCCACCCGTTCATTCTGCCAGGCAAGTTCTTCCCCTTTGTTCCAGCTGATGCACACCTTTGGATTTTTTTTTATGGTTTCCCACATCCTCCCGCTCTGAGCCGAATGCAGGATGACAGTATCCCCCTCCAGTGCAAAATTCATGGGCAGAACATAAGGCACGTCATCCAGCGACATAGCCAGGAAACAAATTTTACATGATTTTATAAGGTCATTGATTTCTGACCTGTTTTCCAAAAAAATAGTTCTCATTCTAAATTAAATAATAGCCCGGTTACCGAGCTTGTCAGACAAAAATTTTTCTACCTGTTTAAGGTTCATGTACTTCGATTGCTCATCAATTACCTGTCCGAAATTGTTCGCTTTTGAAGCTTTATCGATGGCGGTTTCAATGTCAGCCAGCATTAGTTTGACACGGCGCAGTTTATATTCAGAAATGATCCTTGGAATCAGGTAATCCAGTATATCTTCCTCCTTTTCAGTAAAAGCACCGGCTTTTGTCCAACGCTTGCTTTCTATGTGTTTCTCTGAAAGCAGGTTTGTGGCAAGCCTGCTTATTTCTGAATCAGAATGGTGTACAAAATGCTTCCAGGGATCGAAATCCTCATTTTCAAGATTACTTTTTACTTCATAAAATATTTTTCTGAACAGTGGATTCTCAGGAACCAGGTCGTCATGTTCAAGCTCTTCCACCATATATTGTCCTGCAGTGGTCTGCAACACCTGTTCCGGATGCTCTCCCTCCTCTTCATATAAAACTGTTTTACAATGCTTCAGCAAAAATCGGAGGTATTCTGTTTCTTCTATTAGAAATTCAACCGGTTTTGCTTCAACCACCTGTACAGGGGCATCTGCTATAGTGGGAGGCGGGGGAACATCCCTGTTGCCACGCATTTCCTTTTTCCGGAAATCATCGTTTTGTTTATGCTTTTGTTTTCTGACCTCAGCATAAAGAATATCCTCATTCACCTCCAAAAGCAGGCTGCACTCCTTGATGTATACCGACCGGGTTATGGTATCAGGAATTACAGATACGGAACGTATGACATCAGAGATCAGCCTCGATTTTGCAATGGGGTCCTTTTCTGCATCCTTCAGCAACAGCCGGGTCTTAAACCGGATGAAGTCTGTCTCGTTTTCCCTGATAAATTCACTGAACCCGCTGGCCCCGTTTTTCCTGGCAAATGAATCCGGATCCTCTCCGTCAGGCAGCAGAAGTACCTTCACATTCATGCCCTCTTCCAGCACCAGGTCGATTCCCCTCATGGAAGCCTTGATACCTGCAGCATCACCGTCGTAAATAATTGTAATATTAGGGGTGAACCTTCTGATGAGCCTGATCTGGTCAGGTGTAAGTGCAGTCCCCGACGACGCCACCACGTTTTCTATTCCTGCCTGGTGCATCGAAAGTACATCGGTGTATCCCTCCACCAGGTAACATTTTTCTGCTCGGGCAATTTCCCGCCTTGCATGGAATATACCGTACAGAACATGGCTCTTGTGGTATATTTCCGATTCAGGGGAGTTAAGGTATTTGGCTGCCTTGGGATCCTCCTTCAGGATGCGGCCTCCAAAGGCAATCACACGTCCTGCAAGATTATGGATCGGAAACATCACTCTTCCGGCAAACCGGTCGCGCACCCAGTCGTCGCGTTTAATCGTGAGTCCTGCCTTTTCAAGAAATTCCATTTTATACCCCTGCTTTTGTGCAGCCTCAGTGAACGGTGCCTTTCCATCTGGGGCATAGCCCAGTTCGAACTTTTTAACAATGTCGTCGCGAAAACTGCGCTCCCTGAAATAACTCAGGCCAATGGTGCGGCCTTCATTTTCTTCCCAGAGCATGCGGGTAAAATATTTCTGGGCGAAACCCGATACAATCATCAGGCTTTCCCGCTCGTCTTTCAGCTGTTTTTGTTCCCCGGTTTCTTCTTCTTCCACCACCTCGATGTGGTACTTCCGCGCAAGCCACTTCAGGGCATCAGGATACCCCAGACTTTCATGCTCCATAATGAAGTTGACAGCATTTCCTCCCTTGCCGCAGCCAAAGCATTTAAAGATTCCCTTGGCAGGAGAAACAGTGAACGAAGGAGTTTTTTCATTGTGAAAAGGACAAAGTCCCAGCATATTAACCCCCCGTCGGCGCAAGGTAATAAAATCAGATACAACCTCAGTAATATCCGCTGCATCCAAAATTCGCTGTATGGTAGCATGATCAATCATTGTTGCAAATGTAGCTAATTTTGATCGTAGATTGAGCTTTTTGATCAGCCTCCGGCATCTAAAATCAGCTCCCGGGAAACAGGCTGATTAACCTCTGCATTAAATTACATCTGCAAGGAGTGGGTACAATTTTTTATTTTGGCTTATATTTAAACCGGAAATAGAAACAGATGAAGAAAAAGCTTGTCATACTGTCGGGTGCAGGAATCAGTCAGGAGAGCGGATTGAAAACCTTCCGCGACATGGGTGGAATCTGGGAGGAGTTTGATGTGACGGAGGTGGCAAGCCCTGAAGCCTGGGAACGTAATCCTGAACTGGTACTCAGGTTCTACAACGAGAGGCGCAGGTTGCTTTGGGAAGCCGAACCCAATGCCGGTCATAAGGGGATAGCTGAACTTGAAAAATGGTTCGATGTGGATGTGGTTACCCAGAATGTCGACGATCTGCATGAACAGGCCGGAAGCACCCGTGTGCTCCACCTCCACGGTGAATTGCGCAAGGCGCGGAGCACTGCCGATCCTTCCCTGGTTTATACGCTAAAACACTGGGAACTTAAACTGGGCGACACCTGTGAAAAAGGAAGCCAGCTTCGCCCTCATATTGTATGGTTTGGTGAAAGTGTTACAGGGATAGAAAAGGCTGTTTCCATTGTGCGCAAAGCTGATATTCTGGTTGTAGCAGGAACTTCCCTGATGGTGTACCCTGCTGCCGGACTTGTAAATTATGCCCGTCCCGGAGTACCTGTATTTGTGATCGACCCGCAGGTCCCCACGGTATATGCTGATAACGTAGAGTATATTGTGGAAAAGGCTGGTGAGGGTGTCAGGATTTTACAACAGAAACTTAAAAAACTTGAACTGATATGATGAGAAAACTGATTCTTCCTGCAATGCTGCTACTGATTGCTGCAGCAGGGTATTCCCAGCGGTTTGAAAGCGGAATTCTGGCAGGGTTCAATGGAACGCAGGTAGAGGGCGACAGCTTTAAAGGTTACCATAAACCAGGGCTCCTGGCTGGATTATTTGTTCAGACCGATATTATTCCTACTGTTTTCACAGGCATGGAAATCAAATATTCCCAAAAAGGATCACGTCGGAAAATTAAGCCACGGGATCCCGAGCCTGAAGTTTATGTGATGCGGCTTGGGTATATGGAAGTCCCCCTGTTTATAGGTTTCCGTACCAATGACCGTGGTGCAGTGCTGGCAGGCATTTCTCCCGGATTCCTTATCCATTCTGTGGAACTGAATGAATATGGTGAATTCCCACCCGAGGACCAGCACCCATTCAATAAATTCGATTTACAGCCCTTCCTCGGATTCCAGTTCGATGTGCTCGACCAGATGAAAATTGACCTCAGGTTTGCACTGTCGGTAGTACCCATACGTGGACAGCCGGGCAGTGATGCCACAAATTATTACTGGCTCAACAACCAGTTTAACAATGTCATTTCACTTGCTGCATATTATAATTTCAGCAGGTAAGATAATTCAATGTTTTTATTTACTAAAACTCCGGAATTTTGTAACTTGATCCTGAAATATAGGATTAAGAATGAATTTCGAACCTGCCGATTTAAGAATCTCCCTCATAATCCTGGGGACACTTGTGTTTTTTTATTTGTATTACTATACAGCCCACTCTGCTGTAATGGAAAGATGGATATTCAAAAACACCTCAGGAATCGCAGCGGAACTCAGGCTTTTCCTGTTCAGGAAATTGTCAGGTTTTGTTTTTCTCGGAATGATGCCGGCAATGCTGTATTCCTCTGTTGCTGAAATTTCTTTTGATAAATTTGGCTTTACATTTACTCATTTCATTGAAAACATATTCCTGATACCAGGAATGATTGCCCTTATTGCTGTCCTGCTCTTTTTCAGGCACCGGATCAATCCAACCCTGAATACCCTGCAGATAAAAACCAACCGCTGGACCAACACCCTAATGATATTTGATGTACTTGGCTGGAGTGTATACCTGCTTGCCTATGAGTTTTTATTCCGGGGTATTCTATTGATTGAGTGCAGCAATCATTTTGGATTCCTGCCTGCAATTGTAATCAACATTGTTTTATACTCAGCGATCCATATGATAAACGGGAAGGACCAGGCAATAGGTTCAGTTTTCTTTGGGGCCGTTGCCTGTTACCTGACGCTGCAGATGGGCACCATATTAATTCCATTGTTCATGCATATTGCCCTTAGTGGTTTTTCCGACTATTTTTCAGTAAGAATGAATCCTTCTATCCATTATGCAGAGTATAGTCCCGTAAAGTCAGGAGAACAATGAAATGCATGGTTACGGGAGCAACCGGCTTCATCGGGAACAGCCTTGTAAAGGAATTGCTGAACCGTAATGTTACGGTTCACGTTTTTGTAAGGTCAAAGCAGAGGCTGGATGCTGAAATAATGAACCATGTGGCTGTTTTTGAGGGAGGTCTTAACGAATCGCATGTATTGGATGCAGCCATGAAAGGTTGTGACAGTGTTTTTCATCTGGCAGGTTCCACAGTTATATGGTCGAAAGAAAAGACCCTTGCAGAGCGCATCAATGTTGAAGGTACAAGGAATGTTCTGGATGCTTCAGTCAGAAACCATATCAAAAAAGTCGTATATACTTCCACGGCAGGCACGATGCCTCCATCTTCCAATGATAAGCCTGTTGATGAGAATGCACCTGACCCTCAGGTTTATCTTACAGATTATGAGTATTCGAAGCGGCGGGCGGAACTGGTTTGTGCCGGATATGCAGAAAAAGGACTGGATGTTGTTATTGTAAATCCCACCCGTGTTTATGGGCCGGGACTTCTCAACAAAAGCAACTCGGTAACGATCCTGATCAAAAAATACATACAGGGAGCCTGGAGATTTATACCGGGAGACGGCAGCCAGACCGGCAATTATGTCTACATCGGAGATGTTGTTCAGGGGCATTTGCTGGCTCTTGAAAAAGGCAGGCCTGGTGAACGCTACATCCTTGGAGGGGAAAACATTTCATTAAAGAGCTTGTTTAATATGATTGCTGAAGCATGCGGAAAGAAATATACACTATTTCCAGTTCCCCTGTTTGCTATGGCTGCATTTGCGAATGTTGAACTCTTTCTGGCTGACTGGTTTGGAAAACCGCCACTTATTACACCGGCCTGGTTTAAAAGATATAACCAAAACAGGCTGGTCAGCAGCATGAAAGCAAAAAAAGAACTTGGTTACCATTTTACACCTTTAACCGTAGGATTGAAGGAAACAATTACATGGTTAAACTCTAACAATAATTTGGATGGAAACAATTCCAATTAAACAATATGCACTCATATCGGGCAGCAGTGCAGGCCTCGGTAAGGAATTTGCCCTTGAATGTGCAAAACGGAAAATAAACCTTTTTCTTGTTGCCTTACCCGATCCAAATCTCGAATCGTTGGGAAAGGAACTCAGGGACCGGTACAAGATTGATGTACATACTCTGGGCATTGATCTGACCCGGAAAGATGCTCCGGAAGAAGTATTCAGTTATGCCATGCAAAACAACATCAAGGTAAACATACTGATAAATAATGCCGGGGTAGGGTTTAACGGAAAGCTGGAATATCAGTCGGTTGATTTAATCGACAAGATGATTTTGCTGAATATTCGTGCCTCTACCCAGCTTACTTTTTTATTTCTTCCGGAGTTGAAGAAGGCAAAAAGGGCATGGATTTTAAATGTAAGCAGTTTTGCAGCACTAAGCCCTGTTCCATATAAATGTGTTTATGCTGCTACCAAAACCTACCTGTTTTTTTTAACACAGGCGTTGAACGAGGAATTAAAAGGCACAGGGGTAAGTGTATTTTCAGTACATCCTTCGGGAATAACAAGTGAAAGGGCCCTTGAAACCATCCGTAAATCATCATACATAGCCCGATTAAGCTCCCTTCAGCCTGATTATGTTGCAAAGGTGTCACTCAACAGCATGTTTGCGGGCAAAACCTTTCTTGTTCCGGGCTTTGTTACAAAGCTCTACTATTATATTGGAATGATGCTTCCATATTTCATCCTGATTCGTGCTGTGGGCAAGGTGTTCAGAAAAGTTACCTGACAACAGGCTTTATGCATTAACCATCCACATTGAAAATGTATTAATATAGTTCCAGAACGATAATGCCACTTCTTTTGGGAGGTCCTGTTTCTGCAGGGCCTGCCTGTAGCATTCAAGCCACACCGTCCGCGCCTCCGGTGTGATCTTAAAAGGCAGGTGCCGCTTGTACATCATGGGGCGCCCCCGGTTTTTATTAAAATACATGGGGCCACCGCATACCTGTATAAAAAAATCTGAAGTATTCTTCTTGGCATGTTCCAGTCCTGCCTTATCCTGCGGGAATAGGTGCTGCACAGGGCTTTGAGCCAGCAGGTCATAATGGTCGCTGACAAGGTCTCGAATGCCATCATCACCCAGAATACGGTACATTTCCGTTGAAGGTAAAGTAACCTCAGGCCGGTTCCCCGGTCTATAATCGCTTATTTGAAATTCCATCTCACGTTCCATTCTGAATGTCTAGAAACAAAATTATTGCAAAGAGGTTGAGAAGGTACCTGATGAATTGATATGAATCTTTTCAGATGTCAGCATGTGCAAGGGTGGCAATGCTTACTTTTGCCCCCTGGCATTTTAATATTTCTGAGGCGCAGGCTTCAAGCGTTGAGCCGGTGGTAACAACATCATCAACCAGCAGAATGTGCATGTTTTCATATTCCTGCGGGTTATTTATGTTAAAAATGCCTTCAACGTTCTTCCACCTTTCGAATCTGTTTTTCCTGGTCTGGGTCGGGGTGTGAATATGCCTGACAAGGTTTCCCGTGGAAAGAGGCTTTTTCATGGCCGTGGCAATACCCCTGGCTATCCATTCGCTTTGGTTATATCCGCGGCTTGCCTGCTTACGGCGGTGAAGAGGCACTGGCACAACAAGGTCGGCAAGGCAGAAGCCGGAGGCCTGCAGAAGGTTTTCTCCAAACCTTTTTCCTGCCTCAGATCCAAGATCTTTCATCCCTTTGTATTTGATAAAATGGATGAGTTTCTGATACCGGCTCCCCTTCCTGTACTGGAACCAGGAAGTGCCGTTTTCTATGGCTACCCTGCCCCAGAACAAACGCACAACCTTGTTATCCGGGTCAAGGTGATACCGGCTGACCGGCAAATCGAGCCAGCAATCCATGCACAGGTATTCCTCCTGGGATATAAGACGGTTTCCGCAGGTGATACACACCGGCGGAAACAGCAATCCTGTAACTGCATCAATGAGTTTTGGCATCTGGTTCACATAGCTAAAGTTAATAATAAAATTCCGGATGGTTTTATTTTACAAATCCCGTTTAATGGGGACTCAAATAAATAAGATTGGGGAAAATATTCTACAGAATCAGAGATGCTATAGGGGCCAGTGCATTTGGCACACTCTTTTCTAGGGACTTAACCGGAAATGGTTAATAAATCTAACATTTTATAAAATGGAACATCCAGTACATAATCTTGAGCAGATCAGGAATTATCTTGGCTCAGAGGCAGACGAACTGCTGAATTTTGAAACAAATGCAATCCAGAAGAGTGACCTGACATTACCTGGCCCTGATGTCGTTGAAAAAAATTACGGCATGTCCGACCGTAATGTGCAGGTTTTAAGAAACCTTGCTGCAATTTATAATCATGGCAGGCTTGGAGGTACCGGGTATCTGTCTGTACTTCCTGTTGACCAGGGGATTGAGCATACCGCAGGCGCATCATTTGCTCCAAATCCTGTTTATTTCGACCCTGAAAATATCATTAAGCTTGCCATCGAAGGAGGATGCAATGCTGTGGCCACCACTTTCGGGGGACTGTCAATTCAGGCACGTAAATATGCCCATAAAATCCCCTTCATCGTCAAGATCAACCACAATGAACTCATGACATACCCCAACAAATACGACCAGATTATGTTTGGCAGTGTTGACGAGGCATGGAACCTGGGGGCTGCCGCAGTTGGTGCAACCATTTATTTTGGTTCAGCAGAATCGAATCGCCAGATCATTGAAGTTGCTGAGGCATTCGAAAGGGCACATGAGCTGGGTATGGCAACCATCCTCTGGTGTTATACACGCAACAACGCATACAAAACCGATGAAAAGGATTACCATACAGCTGCCGACCTGACAGGTCAGGCAAACCATCTGGGGGTCACAATCAAGGCCGATTTGATTAAGCAAAAACTTCCCGACACCAATGGAGGTTTCAGGGGGCTGAAATTCGGAAAAATACACCCCGGAATGTATGATAAATTGTCTTCAGATCATCCTGTTGACCTTTGCAGGTACCAGGTGGTAAACTGTTACATGGGTAAAATCGGGCTCATCAATTCAGGCGGGGCATCTGCAGGAGAAGATGATTTTTCGGACGCCCTCCGTACAGCCGTAATCAACAAGCGTGCAGGTGGCTCAGGATTGATTTCAGGGAGGAAAGCTTTCCAGCGCCCTATGTCTGAAGGAGTAAAACTGCTTAACCTAATACAGGATGTTTATCTGACAAAAGAAATAACAATCGCATAAATTAAATAAATGAAAAGAGGAGCCCTGTTTACTGGAACTCCTCTTTTAATGTGAATGGGCATATATATTTAGAAACTTACCGCTTTGTTGGTCGCATTGCCTCGAAGCGTAGTTTTGGAATCATTTTTCCCCCCGTCAACACTTTCCCTGGAGGAATCCTCCTTTGGAGTTTCTGTTTCTGTACTGTCCATAGTTTCGAATCCAGAATTTTGTATGACTGACTCAATAGTATTTATATCCGTTTTGGTACCATCAAACACGACTTCCAATTCCTTTGTTTCATCGTTCCATTCAGCCTGAATCACACCATCAACTGTCCCTGCAGTTTCTTCAAGTATAATTCCTTTGGTTTCATTTGCTTTAACTGAAATCGTTTCCGATTCCACATCATTCAAAACCATGGCGGTCATAAATATCAAGATAAACAGAAGGGCCATTAAACCCAGCGTGAATTTGTTCATAATGTACAAATTTTAAATTCGTTTTAAATTCTTGCCGGTTTTAAGTCCGGGGGCTCATCAGTATATGGAAATACTGTGCCAAAGTTCCGGAAACCTTTAAAGAAGGCACAAAGTTAGTACTTCCCCAGTATGTTAGGCTATTTTTCCTAAATAAACCTTCTATGTTAAACTTACGGGGAATCCACAACCATATGTGGGTAATTCTACAAATCGCGAAAGCAACTGAAAAAGTAAAATACAGGTTATATGCTATATTCTGGAATAATCATACGATCAAATTCCTGCTTTTTGGTAATCATCTTATTGTTGAAGTCATTCTGATCTTTTCTCATTCTCATCAAAATAGCATGTAATACGCTCATTAATAATATAATGTCATATGCGTCTTTTCCGTTGGTTCCATTCGGGGGAATTCAGGAGACCGCAAATGATGGATATATATTTTATTGCTCCATTTTTTTTTCTTCGGGCTATTTCACCTTTTACTGCGGTATGTATTTCTTCGCCATATATTCGCGATAAGTTCGCGATATATTCGCGATATATTCGCGACACGTTCGCGATAACTTCGCTTCTGCGCGAATTTTACGCGAAGTCAACGTGACTTTATAGTGAATTTATTTAGAAGCAGGAACTGCTTTCTGAGAGAAATAACCGTATGCAAAAATTTTTTTTCTTTCAGATGTGATGTGTTGAAATGGTCTGATGAAGCTGCCTTAATGCTACATTTCATATGAAGGGATATGTCTTTTTGTTCATTTTTTTATGCAATTATTGTTTTTCTGGATTTATCATCATTTGGATGGTTAAAATATTATTCTTATTTTTCGCAAGACTTGGCTGCCTGCTTATGAAGTACCTTAAATACCAGGAGAAACTGATATGAAGTACAAGCAGGCAGATAAAATCGTTCTTGTAAATTGTCCGCAGGATTGGACCAACTATAAAATAATCCTGTATGAAATCAATCTTCTTTTTCATGAATCTGAACAATACCAGATGAATAAGGAGTATCAGCATTCTGTTATGTCTTTAAAAAAAGCATTTGAGAAAACATTTGAATTGATTTCACCAATGGAGCAGCAATGCGCGGATTTATTCCGGCAAACAATTATGGAATCGCTGGAAGCAATTTACCATGAGCTCAAAAGAATGACAAGAGGTTTTTTTGGCAGTGGTCGTTATAAAAGAAGTTTAATATTGTCAGAAGAGATATTGCAGGAATTCAGGCAGCATATATCATCTGGTGCGGAAAGTAAAACACATGGCTCTTTTGCTTCCTCCAAAGATAGACAGATTAACCTTCCGGCTTTATAAAGAGCGACGAGGACAAAAAGCAGAGACCATAAAGCACAGAGCACAGAACTTAGTTAGGGCTAAAAGCAGGGGCCCCACCAAATCCAAAATATGCATCTTCGCGGTTGATAATCTTCATAAACACCAAGGTATTTTCCTGGTATAAATCTGTGGCAAATGGAGCGCATGTTGCTATAATCGACGAATTTATGTGAGGTTTATACCCCTGATTGGTGTAATTGGAGTAATTAGATGAACAATTTCTTCTTCTTCTTTATCCACGAATTATCCTGACTAAATGAAAACCAAAAGCCACCTTTTTTAACAGCAGCCCAAAATTTTCTTTTCTCTTTTCCACGACCGGAAAACTGAAACACATATCTCTTGTTTGGCTTCCCACTATCACTGAACTCAATGAGATAAACTTTTCATCCTTGCAGGAGGATGTTCCGTGGGTACAATAAAAAAAGGAGCACATTTAATTTTATGTACTCCTTTAATTTTTTTCTGTTGACCCGCCAGGGCTCGAACCTGGACTCTTCTGAACCAAAATCAGACGTGTTGCCAGTTACACCACGGGTCAATCATTTCATGCCTTTTTGTTAAAGACGGTGCAAAAATAGTACTTTTTTTCTTTTCAGCATCTTTTTATAAAACAGATGGAGAATTTCTTAAAGTTCACATGATAATCATCTTCTCCTGGTTGACAGATATGAGACAGAATGTTGAATATATTCGCTTACTGGTATCAGGACTAACAGCCACAAGATACAAGACAAGATTATTATAATGGACCTAAAATAAATTAGAAAAATATTTTCACTGTTGAGCAATTGAAGTCAAGACGGGAGGATTATTCCAATAACGGTGGAGCGGTTATTGCTTCATGGAAATCGGGCCTTACACCGGGGGGTGACAGTTATGCCACTTCCATATTTGGCCTGGAAATAAAGGGTGAGGCTCCTTTCAGTCCAGACTTTCTTGTACTGAATGGAGAAGGGATCGGGAAGGGGCTTCCTTCCACTGAGCTTGTTATGTACAGGAAAGGTCTGGAGGTCGGACTAAAAGGTGCTGAAGCCCTTGAGTCTGCGAATGTACCTTATTTCAACCGCACCTGGGAACATTTCTGCTCGCACCGGCATATGCCTTCTGAAGGAAAAACAGGTTACCCTGCAGTTACTCAAATGGGCAATACAATCTGTTTCATGCATCCTGTTTTCACCCAGTATGCCGATTCAGCGCCAAAATGGTGCAGGGATATCTTCCTTAATGCTGTTGAAAGGTTGCTTCCTGATCCTGTACTGAAGATGGAAAATGCACCCAGTGCACTGGTAGCAGCTGTGAATGTTCAGCCTGAGAAGAAAAGGTATGTGGCTCACTTCCTGTATTATGTGCCTGAAAGACGGTGGAGTTCATTCGATGTGATCGAGGATGTGGTACTTGTTTTCAATCTGAAGGCTAACCTGAACGTTCCCGGAGATTTACGAAAGATAACTACCGTGCCGCAGGGAAAGAATATCCCTTTCAGGCAGAGCGGAGGCATCAAAAGTTTCACCTTGCCGGAACTGAACGGTCATCAGATGGTGGAACTGTCGTGGTAGAAAATAAGCGACAGAGTTGAGGAAACAACGACCCCACCCAACCTCCCCTAAGGGGAGGAGAAGACCCCCTCGGTTGAAAGTTGGAAAGAAATCTGATATCAATATAAAGTAACAAAGCATGCTGTTTTGAAACGCCATACTTGCCAAACTTGCAGTATCCGGTAGTCCCCCCTCGGGGGATTTAGGGGGTCGTACGCTAAAAAGAGCGTTCCTTTCGACATCGTAACTGTACAGGTGGCTTTTTTACTTATTGCCTTAAAACTGTATATTTGCGGTGATTCATAAAAAAGCCGATGCACCGCTTCAATACAATCAACAATTTTATAGGGTGGGCAGTATTCCTGATTTCCGCCATCATTTACATTCTTACCCTGGAACCCACTGCAAGTTGGTGGGATACAAGTGAATTTATTGTCAGTGCCTGGAAACTGGAAGTGGGACATCCCCCGGGTGCACCATTTCATATCATACTGGGCAGGTTTTTCACCCTTTTTGCTACCGACAGTTCGCAGGCAGCTTTCATGGTGAACCTGTTGTCGGGCCTTGCCAGTGCCGCAACAATCATGTTGTTGTACTGGAGCATTGTTCATCTGGCCCGAAAGCTTTATCCTGAAAGTGAATTAACATCTGCTGAGCAGATAGCTGTGTGGGGCAGCGGTATTGTTGGCTCACTTGCATTCGCTTTTACAGATTCATTCTGGTTTTCAGCTGTTGAAGGAGAGGTGTACGCCCTGTCGTCGCTATTTACTGCTGCCGTTTTCTGGGCTATCCTGAAATGGGAGAATGAGGCTGACAGGAAATATGCCAACCGCTGGCTGATTCTGATTGCCTATCTACTCGGTTTGTCTACCGGTGTGCATTTGCTAAACCTTTTGGCCATACCTGCCATCGGTCTTGTTTACTACTTCAGAATGTACAGGTTTACATGGAAAGGGTTCATCAGTGCCTTCCTGGTTTCAATGGCCATACTGGCCGGTATCCAGTCGGTGATCATACCTGGGGTCCCCCTTGCAGCCTTCTGGTTTGACCTGTTTTTTGTAAATGTCATAGGACTTCCATTCAATACAGGTATGCTGTTTTTTATTGTGTTGCTGGTTACACTTCTGGTATGGGCTATCAGGTACACGCACAAAAACAGGATGGTCGTATTGAACACTGTCGTTCTTTCCATAACCGTAATTCTGATCGGGTATTCATCGGTGACTCTGATATTAATAAGGGCTGCTGCCAATCCACCTATGAACCAGAACCATCCTGACAATGCATTTGCCCTGCTTCGTTACCTGAACCGCGACCAGTATGGTTCGCATCCTCTTGTTTACGGGCCATATTACAATTCCCCTGCACTGGCGAACAAGGGTGAGAAGAAGTATTACAACCAGGTGGATGGCAAGTATGTGGTAACCGGCACATCAGCTTCGGGTACTGTTTACCATCCGGCCACACAGACCCTCTTTCCGCGCATGCACAGCAGTGACCCCAGTCATGCAGAGGTTTACCGCCAGTGGGGAAATGTAAAGGGTAAGCAGGTGCGCGTGGAGATTGACGGTGAAGAGGAGGTGATCATTAAACCCACTTTTGCTGAAAATCTGAGTTTCTTTTTCACCTACCAGATGGGACATATGTATTTCAGGTATTTTATGTGGAACTTTGCAGGCCGGCAGAATGATACACCGGGATATGGCAATTTCATGCATGGCAACTGGATTAGCGGAATAAAATTTATGGATGATTACCGGGTGGGCCCGACAGATAATATGCCGGAGTTCATGAAAAATGATCCCTCACGCAATGCATATTATTTTTTACCTCTGCTGTTTGGACTGGTCGGCCTTTTTTACCACTACAACCTCAGCAGTAAAGGAAGGCAGGGATTTGCAGTGGTGCTGGCACTTTTTATATTTACAGGCATTGCCATTATTGTGTACCTGAATCAGACACCCATGCAACCCAGGGAGCGGGATTATGCCTATGTGGGATCCTTCTATGCCTTTTCCATCTGGATTGGACTGGCAGTAACAGCTTTATACCAGGGTCTGCGAAAGGTGATTTCCGGAACACCGGCATCTATTGCCGCAGGTGTTGTTTCCCTGGTGGTTGTACCGGGATTGCTCCTTGCCGAAAATTTTGATGACCACGACCGTTCAGGGCGGTATATGACTCGTGACTATGCCATCAACTACCTCGAATCGTGTGCTCCCAATGCCATTCTCTTAACCTATGGCGACAATGATACCTTTCCGCTCTGGTATGTTCAGGAAGTGGAGGGTATCCGAACGGATGTGAAGGTTGTTAATATCAGTTACCTTGGCATGGACTGGTACATCACACAGCAGCGGATGGCAACCTATGAAGCGCCGCCGGTACCTTTCTCGTTTGATGAGGATAAATACTATATGGGCAGGCGGGACGCAGTGTTGATTATTAACAGGGTTGAGGGGGCAGTAGATTTACGCGATGCCATGATGTTTATGGGGTCGGATGATGAACGCTCGAAGGTGGAAACGGAGGGGGGACAAAAATTGGATTATTTACCTGCCGAAAGGTTTTATATCCCGGTCGACCGTCAGAAAGTGCTTGAAACGGGGACCGTTCAGCCTGAGGATGCAGAATTGATTGCCGATACTGTGTTTTTTGACATCAATAAAAACTATATTACCAAAAGCGAATGGGCGCTGCTGAATATGGTAGCTGCCAACGACTGGGAACGGCCCATCTACATCGATCACAGCCTGCTGTATACCGGACTCGTATTTTTTACTGAATGGCTGCAGATGGAAGGACTGGCCTACAGGTTTGTTCCTGTCAGGTCGGAAAACAATGATTCATTTACAGGACACATCAACACTGGCATTTTGTATGAGAATGTCATGAATAAATTTGTATGGGGAAATGTAAACGATCCGGATATTTATCTTGACGATTATAACAAACGGGCTATACGGATCATTCAGGCCAGGTATATGTTTAGCCGCCTTGCTGAAGCACTGGTAAACGAGGGTCAAAACAAAATGGCAGTGGAGGTGATTGACCGGATGTTTGAACTCTTTCCTGACGAAAAAATACCTCTTGCCTATGATTCCTTTCCGGCGGCGGAGCAATATTTCAGGGCAGGGGCCACATCAAAGGGAGTTGATAAAGTAAGGGTGATGGCTGAAAACAGTCTGGATATGCTTAAATATTATATTACCCTGCCTGATTATTTTGCACAGTATGCAGAGGGAGAGCAGGAAAGGGAAATAAACCTGATTCAGAACCTTATGGTTCTTGCCCGCAGGTACAACCAGACAGATCTAACAAATGAACTCGACGGCCGGCTGCAGGCACTGATCCAAAGTTTATCGGATGAAATGAATTGATCATTGTCTTTCTTCTTTCATATCCTTTAGAAGCATTGTTGCAAGCCGTTTTGCCCTTGAACGGATTCCGGCGGATGAATGCAGTTCTGTTTCGTGTTCAATCACAGCCAGCAGTTCGGGCCTGAATTCAGGTACAGATTCAGAAATGTGATACAATATCTGCATGGCATGGACCCTTACCGCCACAGGTTCTTCTGCCGACATAAAGGAGTTGAGACAGTAGTCCATCAGAAAGGAGTTGTATTTTTTGGGAAAATCATGCAGGCTGATGAGTTTAAGAAATTCACGTTTTTTGCTGCTGGAGGTTTCCTTTTTAAGCTGAACGATCATTTTTTCGATGTAAGGCACGATCAATCCGGGATTTATATCATGAATCTTATCGGCTATCCAGGCTGCACGCCAGCTTTTTGGGTGGGAGCTGTTGATGGCTAGGTCCATCAGGATTTCGATCTTCCGGGGTTCGGCCAGCAGATCAGTAATCATGAGAGGCAGATTCTCCCATGCGATCAGAAGGCTGAGCATTTCTTCCCTGTTGTTCATAGTCGCTTTCTGGTTGGGTTTAATATCAGTCAGGTGTAGTCACAGGTTATTTATTTACTACGTTCTGAGGGTTCCCATCTAAATAAGCTTTAAGGTTACGGGTTGCAATCTCGATCAGGCGCTGTCGGGCCTCTGTTGTAGCCCATGCAATGTGGGGTGTGATATGGCAGTTTTTTGCCCTGATGAGGGGATTATCAGGGGCGGGTGGTTCTGTTGAAAGCACATCAAGTCCGGCACCAGCTATTCTGCCACTGTTTAAAGCATCTGCAAGGTCCTGTTCATTTATGAGCAATCCGCGGCCTGTATTGATCAGGATGACTGAAGGTTTCATTTTTTCAATGGCAGCCTTGTTGATGAATCCTTTGTTCTCGTCTGTCAGCGGACAGTTGACACTTATAAAATCACTTTCCTTGAGCAGGGTATCCAAATCCACCTGTCGTGCTTCCAGGGGTGTTTCTTTACGGCTCCTGTTGTTAAAGAGGATTTTCATTCCAAGTGCCAGGCCAACTTTGGCCACTGCCTGTCCTATTTGTCCGAAACCGATGATCCCAATTGTTTTACCTGCCAGCTCGGTCTGAGGTGTAAGATGATACGAAAAATCGATGCATTCAGACCATTCTCCCTTTTGAACCGACCGTGCATGAACCGATATATTCTGTACCTGGTGCAGGATGTGCGAGAAAACCAGTTGTGCAACGGATGATGTGCTGTAGGCGGGTATGTTTGTGACAAGGATTCCGGCATCAGTTGCCGCCTGCAGGTCAACAACGTTATAACCCGTGGCCAGTACCCCTATAAATTTAAGTTGTGGCAGCCTGCTGATGGTTGATCTGTCGAAGAGCACCTTGTTTGTAAATACTGCTTCAGCACCTGCAGCACGTTCTATGGTTTTTTCCGGAGGAGTCCGGTCGTAAACGTCAAGTTCGCCCAATGCGGCAATGCCATTCCAGTTTAAATCGCCGGGATTCACCGTATAACCGTCAAGTATAACAACTTTCATGATGCTGCTTTTTTTTATTTTAATGTTTCAGGCTCCGAAAATAACAATTTCCGGAGGGTTTCAGGTTTAGTTGCCTGATACAATTTATGGAGAGGGAAAAAATCAGTCATCATTTGCAAGCCTAACACCTGTAAGGATGCATAGTTGTGCCACCCTCTTCATTTTGTCGGGGCGCAGGCGCCAGGCTTCATCTGTTGGTTTGTGGTAATCGGCAGAATATCCTGTTGACAGGTTCAGCACAGGCACTTTGTTCCGGTGAAAATGGTAATGATCGCTGGCATTGAAAAAGCGTGAGGGCAGGTTGTAGTCAGGTACAAGCCCAAGTTCTGTGCATGCCTCATCATGAATTTCTTTCAGTAAAGGGTTAAACTGGTTCACAAGGGCATAGATGCCATCATAATCTTTAACCTTTTTGGGGAAATCATTCCATACCGAATCACGTGGTTCATAAACCCTGCCTACCATATCGAGATTGATACAAGCAACTGTTTTACGTAGCGGGAACAGGGGATTATTACTATAGAAACCGGAACCATGAAGGCCCACTTCTTCGGCAGAGGGCCAAAGAAACACGATGCTGCGGCGGGGTTTCAGGTCCATGGTTGCAAAGAATTGAGCGACTTCAAGCAGCACGGCAACTCCTGAGGCATTGTCGTCGGCACCATTGTAGATCTCCCCGTTATCATCCATGCCCAGATGATCGTAATGTGCCATATAAAGAACACATTCATCTTTCAGTGCAGGATCGCTTCCTTCGATAAAGCCAACAACATTGGCTGTTTGAATTTTTCTGTTTATTCTCCTTGAAGCGACTTCGATTTGGGTATCTTTCACCTCAAAGGAGGCAGGCTTGTTTTGGTGAGCAATTGAATCGAGAAGCTTTTCCCATGCATAATTTCTGCCCAAAAGGGCACCGGCTGCTTCTGGTGTGATCACTGCCAGATTTTGATCGCCCTTTTCAGGCAAAGGGTTTAGAGAGAATCTTTTTCGTGATGAAATTCTTTTCAGTTGGTTATAAGTCTGGTTCTCCTTATCAGCCACATTGGTCACCAGTATCACCCCTTTTGCGCCCGCATCCATTGCTTCCCTGATTTTGGATCTTTCCAGTTGATTGTTCATCTGCCCGGATGACCCTTTTTTATACGATTCCGGAGTTCCTGAGGAAAATATGACTATTTTATTTTGTATGTCAGTCCCATTGAAGTCGTTGTAGTTGCTTTTCCTGTCATTATAGCCAAATCCTGCAAAAAATAGCCTTCCCTTAAATACGAGGTTTTCTGAAACCTGCTCCATGGCAGCGAAATCGTGTAGCAAAAATTTAACCTTATTTTTGTTGTTGGAGGTTTTAATAAAGGATTGAGCAGTATGTGGAACTGAAGAGTATAGAATGAAAGGCTGAAGGTAACTGCCATTAACTGGCTCCAGTCCGATTGATTTGATTTGGTTTTGAAGGTAATCTGCTGCCATGTCAAGACCGGGAATATCAGGTTCAATTCCTCTTCCGTACATGCTGTCTGCAGCCAGAATGAACGCATGTTCTGTCAAATTTTCCACCGAAACGGTCTGAAGCCATTCATTCTGGGCTTCAGACCTAATCGCAAGGATAATTAAAAAGAACAGCAATATGTAATATTTTATGGATTTCATCCCATTTGTATAAGGATTTTTCCTCATATTTATACAATAATTTGTTAAAAATAATTCATCCCTGTCAAACAAAAAAGACTGTAAAATGCTTTAAGTTAATAACCATAGAACAAGATAATTAAAATATAAGATTATGAGGCCGATAAATAATTTGTTAAAGTTAGTGATATTCTTCACTACCCTGATGATGGTACCTTCATGTGCCGTAAATCCTGTAACAGGTAAAAGGCAGCTGGCCCTGATGACCGAACAGCAGGAAATAGCCATGGGAAGGGAGTACGATCCTCAGATTGTTGCAATGTTTGGTGAATATAAAAATGATGAACTGCTTTCCTTCATAACAGAGAAGGGGACAGAAATGGGAAAGATTTCACACCGTCCGAATCTGGAGTATCATTTCAGGATATTGGATTCTCCGGTAGTCAATGCTTTTGCTGTCCCCGGGGGATATCTTTATTTTACAAGGGGGATTTTAGCCCAGTTTAATAACGAAGCAGAACTGATTGGTGTGCTTGGGCATGAAATGGGTCATGTAACAGCCCGTCATACGGTTAGCCAGCAAAGTAAGCAGCAACTGGGACAATTGCTCCTGGTGGGTGGTATGATTGCTTCGGAAACCTTCCGTGATTTTGCAGGGTATGCTGCCCAGGGTATGCAGCTGTTGTTTTTAAAATACAGCCGCGACCACGAAAGGGAGTCAGACCGGTTGGGTGTTGAATATGCATCCAAATTGCAATACGACCCGCAACAGATGGGCAATTTTTTTAATGTTCTGGATAAGATGAACCCAGGTGAAGGTGCGGGTGTACCTACTTTCATGTCTACCCATCCTGACCCGGGCGACAGATATCAGGAGGTAACCGAATTGTCAAATAAATGGAAAGAGAAACTTGGCAACCAGGAATGGAAGGTAAATGAAAACAGTTACCTGAGAATGATCGACGGTATGACCTATGGAGAAGACCCAAGGCAGGGATTTGTGGAAGGGAATGTTTTTTACCATCCTGATCTGAAGTTCCGTTTCCCGGTTCCTTCAGGGTGGCGGTTAGTAAATTCACCTTCCCAGGTGCAGATGGCTCCTGAAGATGGCCAGGCACTGGTTGTGTTTACCCTATCCCAGCAGGCCAATGCAAAGGCAGCTGCCAGTGAAGCCGTTAAGGCACTGCAATTGAACCTTCTGGAGTCAGGATCAACTACAGTGAATGGTATGCCTGCTGTTGTAACTGTTTCAGAACGTGGTACAGCTGGGACACAGGAACACATCAGGGTACTGTCGCATTTTATTGAGTATGACGGCAGAGTGTATGTATTCCATGGTGTGGCACCTGGTCAGACCTTTGGCAATCATACTCGTACCTTTGAATCTACTATGACAAGCTTTAACCGCCTTACCGATCCCTCTAAATTAAATAAGCAGGCTTCCCGGATCAGGATCAGGGAGGTGCCGCAAACAGGCACGCTGGCTGAAGCTTTCAGAAGGCTTGGGGTTCCGCAGGATAAAATGGAGGAACTTGCCTTGCTGAATAATCTCGACCTGAAAGACCGGGTACAGTCGGGCAGGTTGATTAAAACCATTTCAGAAAAATAAGGTAAAAGCAGGTTTTAAATTTTGGCCGTTTTTAGTTGCATAACACTTTTTTATTGTGATAACTGTGTTGGTTTGGTTATTTTAGCCGACTAAATACATGACAACAGATGCTGAAAATTCTTCTTTATCCGGTTTCATTGATATACGGAACACTGGTATATTTTCGCAATCGTTTCTACGATCTGAATATTCTAAAATCAAAGGAATTTGATGTAACCGTTATTTCAATAGGCAATATTACAGTTGGAGGAACAGGAAAAACGCCGCATGTTGAATACCTGATAAAATTACTGAAGGATAATTTTACAGTAGCAACTCTGAGCAGGGGTTATAAACGTAAAACAAAAGGATTTCTTGAAGTAACTACTGATTCGAAGGTCTCAGAAGTTGGAGATGAACCTTTACAGATTAAAAGGAAGTTTAATGAAGTAAAAGTAACAGTATGTGAGAACAGGGTGGACGGTGTTGAAAAAATTTTGGAATCCTCAGAAGGGGAATCACCTGATGTCATTCTGCTGGATGATGCTTTTCAGCACCGTAGGATAACACCTGTAATCAATATACTGCTGATCGATTACAACAGGCCGGTGCATGAAGACAGGTTGCTTCCATCGGGTATGCTCCGCGAAAGTGCATCCCAGATCAGGAGGGCAAACATTATCATATTTACAAAATGCCCGCCTGCTGAGGTTACCCCTATCCGCCGGCGGATTATCAGAAATGATGTAGGGCTTAAGCCTTACCAGGATTTGTTCTTTACCACATACGAATATGAAAAGATCAAAAATGTTTATACTGGCAAGGAACTGGGAAATGACTTTTACAAACAACATGCGTATGCCATATTGATTGTTACAGGCGTGGCCTTTCCAAAATTAATCCCTGAGTACCTGAAGCAGTTTTCCCACGAAACTGAAATTTTAAAGTTTCCTGATCATCATTATTTTACGGAAGCCGATATTCATTCCATCCGAAAGAAACTGGAATTGTTGAAAAGTGAAAAGAAAATAATTATTACAACTGAAAAAGATGCCGTGCGGTTTTCTGAATCTCCGGTGCCGGATGATCAGTTTAAAAAATCACTCTATTACCTGCCTGTTAATGTAAAATTTCTTGATGAAGAGGGCAAGACGTTCAATAAAAAGATTTTAAACTATGTTGGAGAAAATAAAAGCAACCTCGAGCTTCATCGAAGGAAAGTTCAGGTCAAGGCCTGAGTACGGGATTATACTGGGAACAGGTTTGGGAGGCCTTATCGGGGATATTGAGATTCTGGAAACATTGCCCTATACAGAAATCCCTGATTTCCCTGTATCCACTGTTGAAGGACATGCCGGAAGGCTGATCTTCGGGAGGCTGGGCGGTAAAGAGGTAGTAGTAATGCAGGGACGATTCCATTACTACGAAGGTTATACCATGCAGGAAGTCACATTCCCGGTGCGGGTAATGAAATTCCTTGGGGTTAAAAATCTATTTGTTTCCAATGCGTCCGGTGGGTTAAACCCCGATTGGCATGTTGGCGATATTGTATTGATCAGCGATCACATCAATTTTTTTCCTGTGCACCCGCTTCACGGAAAAAACCATGCTGAACTGGGTGTCCGTTTTCCCGATATGAGCAAAGCCTATGATGAGCGTATGCGCAACAAAGCCAAGCTGATTGCACTTGAAAACAACATTCAGGTAAGGGAAGGGGTTTATGTGGGGGTATCGGGGCCTACTTTTGAGACTCCGGCTGAATACAGGATGTTCAGGCTGCTGGGAGGCGATGTTGTCGGAATGTCTACCGTACCTGAAGTGATTGTTGCAAGGCATATGGAGATGAAGGTCTTTGGGGTATCCATTATCACCGACAGCGGGGTTCCAGGTGAAATTGTTGAGATTTCGCATGAGGAAGTACAGCAGGTAGCGATGAAAGCTGAGCCTAAGATGAGGCTGATCATAAAGAAGTTGATTGAAAGTATATAGGGGATTTATTAATTCATATTCCGGTTAAAGCATGATCAGGTTTATTGTTGTTGCATTTTCAACCATCCTTTTTTTTAGTTGTTCTCCTGGTAAAAAAAATAAGGTGGAACTGGTACTTGATACAAAATCGAGCCTTGGTGAAGGAGCTATATGGAACTACAGAACCGGCGAACTGATCTGGGTGAACATTACAGATAAGATTTTGAATTTTTATAATCCTACACTGAATTTCAACAAGGAACTGCTCACAGGAGAGATGATCGGCACGGTAGTCCCGGCAGAGTCGGGAAAAGTTATTGTGGCGATGGAGAATGGCTTTTATCAGGTTGATCCTTCCACAGGATCGAAAATATTTATTGCAAACCCTGAAGAAGATAAGCCTGGTAACCGGTTTAACGACGGGAAATGTGATCCTGCCGGACGGTTTTGGGCAGGAACCATGCACAAGCAGGGTCAGTCAGGTGAAGGAGCCCTTTACCGGCTTGATCCGGATGGCAGCGTGCACAAGATGATTGATAACGTAAGCACCTCGAACGGAATCGTATGGTCGGCCGATCACACCAGGATGTATTACATCGATACTCCTACCCGCAAAGTGATGGCGTGGGACTATGACAATGAAACAGGTGACATCCGTAATCCTACCACTGCAGTTGAGATACCGGAGGAAATGGGATATCCGGATGGGATGACCATCGATGCAGAAGGAAATGTGTGGATTGCCCTTTGGAGCGGTGCTGCTGTAGGCTGCTGGGACCCGGATTCAGGCGAACTGCTTCGTACCATTAATATTCCTGCACGGAATGTAACTTCATGTGCATTCGGTGATGAAGATCTGGGTACTCTTTATATCACTACTGCCCGTCAGGGGACAAATGATGATGATCTTAAAAAATACCCCCATGCGGGTGGATTGTTTAAAGTGAGGCCCGGGGTAAAAGGAGTACAGGCATATTTTTTCAAGGGAGAATTTACTGCACCGGAAATATAATGGTAAATGTTTCCTTAACATCTTAAACTACAACCTTATGAAATTCATTCCAGATTTTTCAGATATTGAAAAAGCCCATCATATTATTCTGAAATATGCACACCGTACACCTGTGCTAACTTCAACAGGCATTAATCAAATAACAGGAGGTAACCTCTATTTCAAGTGCGAAAACTTTCAGAAAGTAGGTGCATTTAAATTCAGGGGTGCCTGTAACGCAGTTTTTTCTCTGTCGCAGGAAGAAATGGTAAGGGGAGTGGCTACACATTCATCAGGAAACCATGCGGCTGCCCTTGCCCTGGCTGCAGGCTTGCGTGGCATCAGTTCCCATATTGTCATGCCGGAAAACTCGCCTGAGATAAAAAAGAAAGCTGTTGCAGGTTATGGAGCCGAAATAACTTTCTGCAAGCCAACCCTCCAGGCACGGGAAAGTACCCTTGCTGGTATCGTGAATGAAACAGGGGCTGCTGAAATACATCCCTACAATAATTTCAATGTAATTGCCGGACAGGGAACTGCTGCCAAAGAGCTGATTGAAGACTCAGGTGCATTTGATATCATTATGACACCTGTGGGAGGTGGTGGTCTGCTAGGGGGAAGTGCCATTGCCGTTAAACACCTGTTGCCCGGGTGCAGGGTCATTGCTGCTGAACCTCTGGGGGCTGATGATGCCTTTCGGTCGTTTCAAGGGAAAAAATGGGTTCCTTCCGAACAGCCAAAGACCATTGCAGATGGATTGCTCACCTCACTGGGAGAACGTAATTTTGCCATCATGCTTGATAAGGTGGATGATGTGGTCACAGTAACTGAAGAGAAAATAGTGGAAGCCATGCGCCTGATCTGGGAAAGGATGAAAATTATTGTTGAACCCTCGTCTGCTGTACCGTTAGCAGCCATACTGGAAGGAAAGGTGGACGTAAGGCATAAAAAGGTGGGCGTCATTCTTTCCGGAGGAAATCTTGATCTGGGGAAATTGCCATTCTGAATTCAAACCAGGCTATCCATTTTTCAATATGATTCAAGGCTTGATCAATATCTCCTGTGAGAAATAATATTACGGTACGCTGTACCTGATTTTTACCCATGATACCTGGTTTCTGCATATATTTTGCTACACTGTAGCATCAGATAATGAATGACCTACTTATTGAAACTACCTGAGCAGACCCTTTTTACATCCATATTATTTATGAACTAAAACTTTTACAGCATAGGGCTTATAATATGCGCAAGCGATTCGCGCAGCTTAATATGCCATTTGCGTTCTTTCCACTCTGCCAGTTTGAGTTCGCGACTGTTCTTTAAATCGGAGCGGAACTGCCTGCTCAGGGTAGCCGTGAAGTGCTGGTTGTAGATGAAGGCATTCACCTCAAAATTTGTTTCGAAGCTGCGGAAGTCAAGATTGGTGGTACCCACTGTTGAAAAAACTTCATCAACAATCAGATATTTGCTGTGGATAAAACCCGCCTGATAAAAGTAAATCCTCACACCTGCTTCCAGAAGTTCTTCGATGTAGGAATATGAACTCCAGCGGGGAATAAGGCTATCCGTTTTCTCAGGAAAGAGTATTCGGACGTCGACATGGCTAAGTGCAGCAGTTTTTAGTGCATAAATGATCTCGAAAGGTGGCATCAGGTAAGGCGAGGCAATATAAATCCTGCTTTTTGCACCTGCAATGGCTGCAAAAAAAGCCTGCCCGATGCTTTCCCAGTCTGAATCCGGACCGCTGGCTGAAATCTGTACAGGTATACCATCACTGGCATTTATCTGGGGGAAGTATCTTTTCCCGGTAAGGTTTTCATGTATAACAAAATACCAGTCGGCAGCAAAAACAACCTGCAAACCGCCAACTGCTTCACCTTCTATCCGTATGTGCGTATCGCGCCATGGTCCAATTCCCTCCAGACCTTTAAGATAACGGTCAGCAATGTTCACTCCGCCAGTAAAACCTGTTATACCGTCAACCACAAGTATCTTCCTGTGATTCCGGTAATTCACCTGTGAAGTCAGTCGTGGAAAGCGAACCTCCATGAAAGAATAAATTTCAACATTGTTGATCCTGAGGTCTTCCAGAAACTTTTTACTTAAACCCCAGCTTCCTACATCATCTACAATAATGCGCACAATAACTCCCTCGCGGCTTTTTTTTATCAGCAAATCCTTGAAACGGTTGCCTATTACATCGTCGTCGATGATATAGTATTCCATGTGAATGTGGTGCTTTGCTCCTTCAATCGCAGAAAACATGGCTGCAAATGTATCCTCAGCATTGTTCATGATGGTGATCCGGCTGGCAAAGGTGAGCAGGGCATTTGAATTGTTCAGCAGCAGCCTGATGATACTTTCCTTTTCCCTCACCAAAGGATCAAGATTATGCAAGGTTTGCTCAAACTGGCGCAGCTGCCTGAAGGAAAGCTTGCGGAATTTGGTTAAGCTTTTTAAACCTTTTCGTGAAAACAGTTTTTGCTTGCGATACTCCTGTCCAAAAAAAAGATAGAACACAACGCCGAACACAGGCAACAGGATCAAAGCCAGTATCCATGCTGCAGTTTTATATGGTGACCTTTTCTCTAAAATGATCATAATGGATACCGGAATGGCAGTTAATAGAAATACAAGGGAAAATACTTTCCAGAAATCCAATCCAAATCCCATAAAAGCTACCTTTGATATTCGTGTGATAAATTTCTTAAAATTTCAGTACAAAAACAATTTTGGAATGAAATTCGTAAAAGAGTACAGATTCACATTAAAAATAGCCATGAAGCAGTTTATTTTATTTGCAGCCATATTGTTATTAGGATTTGCCTGTTCAACCAAAAAGCAAACAGTGCAGATCAAAGAGAACGAAGAAACAGAAGCCGCTGCTGATTCTCTTGAGTATTCTCTTGAAACTTTTGACGCCCGTTTTGAAACGTGGTACGCATTGCAAAACAGTCCTGCCCGTTACCGTTCCCAGGAATATTATGAAAACTGGAACCGGCAATATGTTACTGCATGGAACTATAATGCCACAACATCGCGCAGGCGCGGGTTTTTTGAACCCATTGTGGGTTATGATCCTTTTGTGGATTATGGGTTTGAACTGAATCACAAACTATTTTACTACTTTCAGTATGTGGAACACGTATTGAATATTCAAATTATGCCCGGAAGCCCAAGGAGCGTGGTTTTTTAAAGATTGTTTCTGAAGATCTTAAGGTTGTCGGTGTCAAGCCATTCCTCTGCTGTTAACTTCCCTGCTGCCAGTGGAGCTCTGACTCCACCGCCAAAAAAACTGCTGCCGGTATAAACCTGCATTTCGTCCCATAACCCTGATCCTGTAAAGCTTTCAATCAGTTGCTTTCCTCCCTCCACGATCAGTGAAAGAATCTTACGTGCATATAATTCTTTCAGCATCTGTGGTACGATGTTTTTCCCAAAATCGATTTTTACATAGGAAACCAATCCTGAACTGTCTTCATTTACATCATTGAATACGAGTGTAGGCACAGACCCGTCAAACAGGTTCAGGCTGTGAGGCAACCTCAGGTTTTTATCTATCAGAATTCTAAGAGGATTATCTCCCGGCCAGTGGCGTACAGTAAGATGAGGATTGTCTTTTTCTGCCGTAAAGGTACCTACCAAAATGGCATTTTCTTCAGAACGGACTTTATGCACCAGCCTAAGTGCCATATCCCTTGTTATCCAGTTAGGCTGACCATAATCTGCTGGCTGACGGTCGGTATCAATAAACCCGTCGGATGTCTGTGCCCATTTTAGTATGATGTATGGCCGTTTTTGTGTATGAAATGTGATAAAGCGCCTGTTCAGTTCCCGGCATTCCTTTTCAAGAACCCCAACTTTTACATCCACTCCGGCATTTTTAAGCCTTACAATCCCTTTGCCTGCCACTTCTGCAAAAGGATCGGCAGTACCGACAACTACTTTTGGGATCTGTTCACGCACGATTAAATCGGCACAGGGGGGTGTTTGACCATGATGGGCACAAGGTTCAAGTGATACATACATGACAGATGATTTCAGCAGTTCACGGTCGGCAACAGAATTTACAGCATTTACTTCTGCATGTGCCTGTCCATATTTCTGATGGTAACCCTCGCCGATAATTCTGCCATTGTACACGATCACGCTGCCAACCATCGGGTTTGGGGCAACATGGCCCGCACCCAGCAAAGCAAGATCGATACAGCGCGACATGTATTTTTCATCTGTTTCCATTTACCGGAAAAAAGTATCTTTGATCTGCCAAAAATAACACAATGAAGGCGACTATCCACTATATAGAGCATGAATTAAATGGCTTGTACCCCGAAACTGAAGTACGGGCTTTTAGAAATCATATCATTGAACATGTATGCGGGCTGGATTATACGCAGCAGATTCTTATGCAGGATTTAGATATGGATGAAAACCAGCGACAGGAAGTAACACACATAGTTGAAAGGCTGAAAGCTTTTGAACCGCTCCAGTATATACTTGGCGAGACAGAATTTTATGGACTAAAGCTGAAGCTGACACCTGCTGTTCTGATCCCCAGGCCGGAAACAGAAGAACTTGTGCAATGGATTTCAGAAACCGGGCTGCCCGTGAACCCGCATATCATAGATATCGGAACAGGCAGCGGCTGCATTGCCCTGGCCCTGAAAAAACTTTTTCCGGCAGCAACTGTAGGGGCTGCTGATATATCAGAACCGGCACTTGAACTGGCACGGGAAAATTCGATGTTAAACAACCTTGAGGTGGATTTTATGCATGCTGATATCCTGATGTGGGAGGCCTGTAATTGGCATCATTATGACCTGATCGTCAGCAATCCTCCCTATGTAAGGGAATCGGAGAAAAGAATGATGCAGCCCAACGTTCTGGAGTATGAACCTGAAACAGCCCTTTTTGTAACTGATGCTGATCCCCTGTTGTTTTACCGTCATATTGCTGAATTCGCATACGAACATCTTCAACCCGGGGGTTGGCTTTTTTTCGAAATCAATGAACAACTGGGCGGGGAAATGACCCTGCTTGTTGAAAAAATAGGCTTTAACGCAATAGAAACCCGCAAAGACCTGTTTGGTAAAGTTAGAATGCTGCGTTGCCGGAAATAAGTTGCAAGGAAAAATCGTCTGCAACAGAAGAAAATTTTTATGCCGGCACCTGAAATCAGCAAAAACTTCGACATTTTTGTACCGTTATGACACTAAATGATTTTAATTGAGGAAATTTGTTAAATATATTATCCTGATCGTCAACTTTTTCGCTGTTTTGTCATTGCTGATGGCCTACCTTTCGGGATTTATTTCTCCTGAAAAATGGTGGATTCCTTCCTTTTTTGGGCTTGCCTATTTTATAATCCTTGGAGTGAACCTGCTCTTCGTAATCTTCTGGCTGGTCATCAGTCCGAAGTACATGTTGCTTTCCCTGGTTGCCATACTGGCAGGCTGGGGATTTTTAACAAGATATATCCAGTTGCAGGAAAATACCACTGAAGGGCAAAGTCTGAAAATCCTGTCATATAACGTGCATCACTTCAGGGGTGAATCGAATAATTCTCAGGAAAAGACCTCCGGTGAAATTATACGGTTCTTGAATATGCAGAAGGCCGACATCATTTGTCTTCAGGAGGTACGTCTGCGCCAGAATAAGATATTCAATCTGGCTAAAACAGTAGATGAAATGGAGTTCATCAACCACTACCAGTATGCGCGTACAAGCAGCACTTTCGGATCTGTAACCATGTCGCGGTTTCCCATCATCAGCATGAATGAAATCCGTTTTGAAGGTTCAAGGAACATTACCATCTATACCGATATTGTGACAAACGGGGATACGGTCAGGGTGTTCAACGTTCACCTTCATTCCTACGGCATCGATCCAAAGGATTATACTATTATGGAGTCTGGAGTCACCAGCGAACAGGATCTGAAAGAGGCCCGCGAAGTAGGTTCAAAGCTTAAAAGAGGCTTCCGTACACGTGCCCGCCAGGTTGAAACCATCAGAACAATGATTGAGGAATCGCCTTACCCTGTCATTGTATGTGGCGACCTGAATGATGTTCCTGCGTCATATGCTTATCAACAGCTGCGAAAGGGGTTGAAGGATGCTTTTGTAAGCTCAGGTAAGGGTTTGGGGTCAACCTATTTCAACAGGCTGCCTTCCCTGCGTATCGATTATATCTTTCACAGCCCGGTATTTGAATCCTTTAACTTTCATACACATGATTTCAGGCATTCCGATCACCTGCCTGTTTCGGCTGTCCTTGTGAAAAAAGCAACTGCTTCAGAATAGTAAGGCAACCTATGGTCGGTAAGGACCCAACAGAATTGTAAAGTTGATTTGTATGGGTTCTGCTGAAAAATTTTGATGAAGAATAATATTGCGGTACTCTGTACCTGTATTTCGCCACTGATTTTTATTTTCTACAAATATTTTGCTACTCTGTAGCATTGGAGAGTGGTGCAGTAGGTTCAAATATGATTGTAATATTGATCTGCCCTGGTTTTGATGAAACTTTCTGATGATGAATAATCTAATGGTGTACTGTAACTGATTTTTACCCCAATCCAGATTTCTGCCACTAATCTGCTGTTGATTGGTGTCTTGGCATGGTGCAGCCTGCCTGTAGGAACAGGCAAGCGCACCCAAATATTTGTAGCCTAATTGGTATCAGATGGTCCCTAAAGGTGCAGCGCACCGTAATATTAATTGAAGGTCCGGTAGATACTGGAATAATCCTGATTTATTCCTGCAATATTTTCAGAGCCGATACCTTATCTTTTTGAAGCTGAGCTGCCAGTCCGGCTGCACTGTCAAACTTTTGTTCTGTCCTGATCCTGCCAGCAAATATGAGTGTAACCTCTTTGTCATAGAGGTTTCCGGTGAATTCAAATATATGTACCTCTATGCTTCTGTTGTCTGCATTCCGGTTGAATGTAGGGCGTGTACCTATATTCAGCATCCCGCCGTACTTTTTGCCTGATACAATAACTTGAACTGCATAAACTCCATAACCGGGGATGAGTTTATGGGGGTCTGAAGCTTCAATGTTTGCAGTAGGAAAACCAATTTGCCTGCCTACCCGCTGCCCTTCCACCACATGGCCGTGCAGGGTATACCGGTAACCAAGAAGCCTGTTGGCCTGATTTACGTCTCCGATTTCAAGTGCTTCACGAATACGTGTTGAACTTACATTTGACTGGTCGATCAGCAGGGGTTCCAGTTTTTCTATTTCAAAACCAAACCGTTCGGCACACTGCTGCAGGTAAGTGAAGCCCCCTTCCCTGTTTTTCCCGAACCGGTGGTCATAACCTACCACAAGGCAATGCGTCCGCATTTTCTTTACAAGGATTTCCTCTACAAATTCGGCATAGGTAAGCTGGGAAAATTCTTTTGTAAACGGATAAACAATCATGTGATCGGTTCCTGACTCTGCAAACAGTGCCTGTTTTTCCTCCAGTGTTGTAAGAAGCCTGAGATTGCCTTCACCGGGAGAAGTAACCAGACGGGGGTGCGGGAAAAAAGTAAAAATAACCGATTCTCCGTCGTGCTTATGTGCAAAATCATTCAACCGGGCTATAACCTGCTGGTGGCCTAAATGGACCCCATCAAAAGTGCCGATTGTAACAACCGGGTTTTTTGCCTCAAACAGATTTATGTCGGTATGTATTTTCAAACTGCAGTATTTGTCTGTCAGCGAACATAAAACATTTTCCTGAATTGTGAAGCATGAATTTTGAAAAGTTAATATGCACCGCCGATCTTTAAATAATGTTATTTTGTTGCCTTGTTCTTTTGTGAACAGTGGAAAATGTTAATTTTACGCCCTTTAATCAAAAATAGGATATGAAGATTAGCAGGTTACTGATAGCAGGATTCATAGCTGGATTGATAGCCGCAAGCTGCAGCGGCGACAAGGGAAGTTTTTCCATCAGTGGTAAAATTACCCATGCTGAAGGCCAGACAGTGTACCTGGAGGAATTGCATGTCTCAAATGTCAAAGTCATTGATTCAGTGAAAATCAACAACGACGGAGAATTTGAATTCAAAGGTAAAACGGGTATACCTGCCTTTTATATTCTTAAGCTGACACCTTCCAATTTTATTACACTTCTGGTGGATTCTTTAGAGCAGGTTGTGGTCAATGCCGATGCTGCCGATTTCAGCAGGAACTATCACGTGGAAGGTTCACCCGGCTCTGTCCAGGTTAAAACACTTCGCGACCATCTGGCTTTAACACGCAAAAAGCTTGATTCGCTTACCAATCTGAATAACATGTACCGGGGGCATGCAAATTACGACAGGATGAACAGGGAGTGGAGCCAGTTGTATGATTCACTTAAACTGAGGCAAAGTGAATTCACCCGGCAGTTCGTGATGAATAATCCTTTCTCCATGGCCAGCGTGTATGGATTGTATCAGAAGTTTGATGAAAACGAATATGTGATCGATGATCTGCAAACCATGCGCGTTGCTGCTTCAGCATTGAATACTATCTATCCGGGTTCAGGACATGTAAAAGCCCTTTATCAGAATACCCTGCAGCTTATGAAGCTTGAACAAAATGCAAAACTCCGGCAGTTCGTTCAGGAACAGGGGGAAAATAGTCCGGATATTGTTCTTCCGAACCCTGATGGAAAAGAAGTATCTCTTTCTTCTCTCCGGGGAAAGGTTGTACTGCTCCAGTTTTGGTCGGCACTTGACCGGAATTCCCGTATACAGAATGAGGCACTGGTGGAAGCCTACCGCAAGTACAGGAACAAAGGCTTCGAAATATTCCAGGTGAGTATCGATGAAGACAGGCCCGACTGGCTGGAAGCGATTGAAAAGGACAGGCTTACATGGGTGAATGTTGGAGATATGCAAGGAAGCAACAGGGCTTTGATGCTCTATAACATTCAAAGCATCCCCTACAACTATCTTCTGAATGAAGATGGTGAAATCATTGCACAAAACCTGGTGGGAACCAAGCTCGACAGGACCCTGGCTCAGCTTTTTAAATAACGACCAATATAACCTGATTGACTGACGGCAAAAAAATATATTTTATCTCTGATGTTCATCTTGGCGCACCTGCTTTGAACAACAACCGTGAACGGGAAAAGCTTTTCGCGCAATGGCTCGATTTTATTAAGGATGATGTAGCGGAACTATACCTGCTGGGCGATATCTTCGATTTCTGGTTTGAATACAGGAAGGTGGTTCCACGCGGCTTTACCCGTATACTTGGACGCCTTGCTGATTTGACCGACAGGGGAATACCTGTTCATTTCTTTGCAGGAAACCACGACCTGTGGGTCTTTGATTACCTGCCCGGTGAGGTTGGGCTAAAAATTCATCCCAATGAATTCATAACCGAAATTATGGGTAAAAAATTTTACCTGGCTCATGGCGATGGACTTGATCCTGAAGACAAAGGTTATCTTATTCTTAAGAAAATATTCTCAAGTAAAACTCTACAGTGGATTTTCGCCCGGTTACATCCTAATTTTGCATTCCATATCGCCCACCAGTGGTCAAAATCCAGCCGGTTATCCAAAATGGAACGAAATAAGGAATTTATTCCAAGGAATGAAAATATGTTTAAATTTGCAGCCAATTACCTGGAAAAGGAGAGAATTGATTATTTTATTTTTGGCCACCGGCATAGAATGGCAGACCAGGAAATAAAAAACAATGCGCGTCTTATTCTGTTGGGCGATTGGATTACAAATTTTTCATACGGGGTTTTCGACGGTGAAAAAGTAAAACTTAAAACATTTAATGGGTTAGGGAACAGTTGAGAAATTATTATGACAAAAAAAATTTACACACGTATTATAGGGACAGGAAGTTATTTGCCTCCAAAAATAGTAAAGAACAGCCATTTCAAAGATTACCGGTTTTATGATCCTTCAACCGGAGAATTGTTTGACAAATCGAATGATGAAATCATTGAGAAATTCAGGGAGATAACAAACATAGAGGAACGCCGTTATGCCGATGATGACCAGATGACGTCTGACCTGGCAGTGCTGGCTGTCAGAGATGCCTGCCAGTCTGCAGAAATTTCAAAGGAAAGCCTCGATTTTTTAATTGTTGCCCACAATTTTGGTGACATTCTCAACGGCAATGTCAGAAGCGATATGCTACCCGGGCTTGCCAACAAGGTGAAAATGAAACTTCACATCAAAAATCCCAATACCATTTGCTACGACCTGATATCAGGGTGTCCCGGATGGACACAGGCAATGATCGTGGCCGATGCATTTGTAAAAAGCGGATTTATGAAAAGAGGTGTGGTGGTTGGAGCTGATGTCCTGTCGAGGATTTCTGACCCGCACGACCGCGATTCAATGATTTATGCCGATGGTGCAGGTGCTACCATTGTTGAAGCTGTTGAAAGTGATGAACCAACTGGTATCATCTCTCATGCCAGCCGGTCTGATTCCGTTACTTATGCCAATCTGCTGACCCTTGGAAGGTCAAACAACCCGGATTATAAGGGGGATGAACTGTGGATTAAAATGTCGGGGCATAAACTTTACATCTATGCCATCAAAACTGTTCCCGGAGTTGTGAAGGAAAGTATTGAACTTGCGGGAATCCATCTAAGTGATGTTAAAAAAGTGCTGATCCATCAGGCAAATGAAAAAATGGATGAAGCAATCCTGAGCGGCCTGTTCAAACTCTACGGTGAAAGTAATATTCCTGAGGGAATCATGCCCATGAGCATCCGCTACCTGGGAAATTCGTCTACGGCCACCGTTCCAACCCTGCTCGACCTGGTTCTTAAGGGCAAAATCGAGGGGCAGGAAATCAATGAGGGCGATTATGTAGTGCTTTGTTCAGTGGGCGCAGGGATGAATATAAACTCCCTCGTATATAAATGGTGAAAATTTTTCAACCATTCTGTGGGTGAAAAATTTCATTTTGGCTAAATTGAACCGTTTTTAAACCTTTCAAATTTTAACCGGAATGAGTACCACCCTATTCTTTTTAATATTCAGCCTTATACTTTTTGGCAGTGTTGCTGTCATATATTATTTCAGCCTGAAAAATCAATCCCGGATGACCCAGATGACCGGGGAATTTCTTATAAAGGAAAAACAACTTGATAACCTTCGGGTTGAAGCTGAAAAAAATGCCCTGGTTGCGGGGGAACGTTACCTTTTAGCAAAATCAGAAGCTGAATACCTGAAATCAGAACTCGTGAAAATGAGGGAGGATAACGTGCTGCTTTCTGGAAGGCTGGAAAGAACAAAAGGAGAATATCTTGCCCTGCAGGAAAAACTTCTGACACAAAAAGGAGAACTGGAAGAAATTCAAAAGAAATTTACGGTTGAGTTTGAGAACATCGCAGGTAAAATCCTGAAGAAGAACAGCGAAGAATTTACGCTTGCCAATCAAAAAAACATCGGAGAGGTATTGACACCGCTGAAGGAAAAAATTCTGCTTTTCGAGCAGAAGGTAGAAGATACCTACCAAAAGGGGCTGAAAGACCAGACCGACCTGCGGGCGGAGCTAAAAAAGCTGTATGAACTGAATAACCGTATGAGCACAGAAGCCGGAAACCTTACCCGTGCACTGAAAGGTGACGTTAAAAAACAGGGTAACTGGGGCGAAGTCGTGCTGGAACGTATCCTTGAACGTTCCGGGCTGAATGAGGGAGAACAGGGGTACCATAAGCAGTTCAGTGGTACAAATGATGATGGAAAGCGCCTGCAGCCCGACATTGTAATAAACCTGCCCGATAACAAACACATCATCATCGATTCAAAGGTGTCGCTTGTCGCCTACGAACGTGCGGTGAACGCAGCTACTGAAGAGGAAAGGCTTATTCATGTAAAGGAACACCTGGGTAGCCTGAAGGGCCACATCCGCGGACTGAGCGAAAAACATTACCAGACTGCATTAAAGCTGAACTGTCCCGATTTCGTGTTGCTCTTTATCCCGATTGAATCATCATTCAGCCTGGCAGTGCAGTCTGACCAGGATTTATTTTCCTTCGCCTGGGACCAGAAAGTAGTTATGGTAAGTCCATCCACCCTTCTTGCAACCCTTCGCACTATTGCTTCCATATGGCAACAGGAAAACCAGACACGCAATGCCCTTGAAATAGCAAGGCAGAGCGGGGCGCTGTATGATAAGTTTGTTGGCTTTGTATGCGATATGGAAAAAATCGGCAATAACCTGAAGACTACACAGAATACATACACTGAAGCCATGAAAAAACTTACGGAAGGACGGGGAAATCTTATTACTTCCACCGAGCGCCTCAGAAAGATGGGGGCAAAAGCAAACAGGGAACTTCCTAAAAAGTTCCTGGATAATGAACTTCTGCAGGAAGAGCTGCCGGAAGAAGCCCTGGAGCAGGAAATTCCTTTAAGTTAGTGGAATATTTCAGGATTTGTCCTTAAGAAAACTCAGAACTTCCTTTGAATCATTTGCAGCATTCACCTGCTCATTTTTGTACACCACCTTGCCTTCTTTATCGATAATATAGGTCCAGCGACTGGTAGTAACATTTCTTTCCAGTTCATAATTCTGGCCACCAAACTCGCCTTTGGCAACACCTCCGTCACGTGTTGGAACCCCAAACTTTCGCGCTATCTCCCCCGATTCATCAGACAAAAGTGTGAAGTTCAGGTTATGGGCTTTTTTGAAAAATTCCAGGTTCTCAGGTTTGTCACCACTTACCCCCACAACTTTCGCATTCTGAGATTCAAGGTCGCTGCTCAGGTCACGATAGGCACATGCCTGTGCTGTGCAACCTCCCGTCATGGCAGCCGGGTAAAAGTATACTACCAGGTATTTATTACCTAAATTGTTGTTAAGTTTCCATGTGCTGCCATCATCGGCAACAGCTTCGAAAGCCGGCACTTTATCGCCTACGGCAAGGCCGTTTTGTGCAAATATTCCCATTGGAAGTAAAATTATTAATAAAAATAATGTCCTTTTCATTGTGTCGATTTTATTTTTTTACTCTAATAATACAATTTACAGGAAAATAAGTTGAATTCAAGTCTAGTTTTTATTGAACAAGATAACAAATGATGTTCATCAGAAATGACATATCCTCATCAGGTTCTCACAGAAGGTTAAAAGCGGATTTGGTAAGGGTTAAATTCGTTATTAATTGAATTTACCATTGACTTGGTCATGACATGGTATAGGTTTGTCAGCAAGCCGGCAGGGTTTGTTGCCGGCCAGGTCAGAAATTAAGTGGCTTCAAAAGGTTTGAAAACCAGTATTTTTTGTACATTTAAGGCAGGTGAAAAAGTTATGGGGCGAGCTTATACATACCGTTGCAACCGGTGCGGTTTTGAAGCCCGGTTTAATGAAGGCCATGGTTACCTGGTAAGAAGGCAACCGCTGGAGACCTACCTTGAAAAAAGGAAGGTTATCTTTCATCATAAAACACATAAGGTTTTAAACCAGCTGGCCAAAGAGCCGGGGCATTTAACCGTGGATGCAGGTTTTAAGATTTACA
>JAEYNZ010000152.1 GCA_023412195.1 Bacteroidota bacterium | reverse complement strand
TTTTGCCAGGAAAAGATAACCTGCTGGCTCAGTATTGCCCGAAGGTTATGAAATGAAAAAACTTAAAATGTTGATTTTTAAGAAAAAAGTTCTAATTAAATTTGGATTACAACATAGAAGGGGGACAACCTCCGAACCGGCAATTGTGCTGTAAACTTGTAACCAGCAACTGATCTTTACTCTAAAGGCTCTCTGCCCTGTGCTCTCTTCTTATTCTGCAGTAAAGGCATATTTTCCTGCAGCGGCGAGTATTTTACCGGATTCTGTTTTTGAAATCCCTTCTATCTCATCAGATCCGATTTCTTTTCCACCCTCCTTCACCACAGCACCTTTAAAATCTTCAGGCAGTTCAACAATTGCAGTAGTATTTGCAGGAACTGTCAGATTCAGGGTAAATTTACCTTCTTCCAGCAGCCAGTCAACAGCCAGCAGGCCGTAATTGGTATCATATTCGGCCTTAGCCCATTTCAGATCGCCGGCAGGCTGAGGCTTAATGATAACCTGTTTGAAGCCGGGGTACTCATCACTGATGTTGATACCTGCCAGTGTGTTCCATATCCATTCTCCCACACATCCCAGTGCAAAATGGTTGCGTGAGTTCATGCCTTCCGGCTTTTCTGTATCCGAATTCCAAAGTTCCCAAATAGTGGTTGCTCCCTGTTTCACCATATATCCCCAACTTGGATAATCGGTTTTGTTCATCATCTCATAGGCAAGATGGTGGTGATTGTGTTTGCTTAACATAGGCAAAATATATCCTGTGCCAAGGAAACCTGTCGTAGGATGCACATTTTTCTCCATCACGTTACCTACAAGATTCTTCACCACCTGGTCCTCCAATTCAGGAGGAGTTAACCCAAAAGCCAGGGGAAGCAGGTTGGCTGTCTGCGTACCACCTGGATAATTCTGCTTGTCCTTTTCCCAGTATTCATTATGGAATGCAGCTGCTATCTTTTGAGCAAGTTCATTATAAGTACGTGCATCCTCTGTTTTGCCAATAACTTCAGCCATTTCAGCCAGCAGTTTTGTTGAATAATAATAATATGCACTGCCTATGGGTTTGCCGGGAGAGGGCTCCACTGCTATCCAGTCGCCATAGCCATACCAGTTGCCTTCCTGCCAGAAATAAATATCGTTGTTGCTTTTACCCCGCATGTATTCCACCCAGGCTTTCATCCCGTCATAGCTGTCTTCGATGGTACGCTTGTTGCCATAATACCTGTAGTTCAGCCAGGGAATAATGACAACTGCATCGCCCCATCCCGGTTTGGAAGGGCCACCCACAACAATGGGCGGGTTGACATCATAAACCCAGCCTTCTTCATCCTGCCCGTCCGTGATGTCGAACATCCATTTCGACCAGTAGCGGTCGAGGTGCATGTTAAAATTAGCAGTAGGTGCAAATATCTGCGCATCGCCCATCCAGCCCAGGCGTTCATCCCGCTGCGGGCAATCGGTAGGCGCAGGATAAAAATTCCCTTTCTGCGCCCATACCACATTTTTATTGATGTTGTTTATTAAATCGTTGGAAGATTCAAAATGTCCTGCCATCGGCTGGTCAGTATAAATGACCTTTCCCACCATATCATCGATGCCGGGCTTTTTTCTCAGACCTGAAACCTGTACATACCGGAATCCATGATAAGTAAATTTAGGTTCCCATACCAGTACCTCTCCCGCTGAGACGATCTTATCAATTACTTTTGCTGACCGGAGGTTTTCCTGTGCAACCGTACCATCTTCATGCAGCAGTTCGGCATATCTGAAAACAATGGTATCTCCTTTTGATGCATTGATCCTGATCTGTGCCCAGCCAACCATATTCTGTCCGAAATCATACACATATTCACCTGGTACAGGTTCATTCAGAGCAACTGGGTTCAGATCCTCATGATGCCGTAACGCAGGTGCATTGGGACCTTTAAGCATGCCTTCATAATCTGCAGGTTCTACCGTCAGCCAGGCTGAATCATCGAACCCTGGTTTATCCCACCCTGGCTGTTCAAGATTTGCATCGTACTTTTCACCATCATAGATATGATCAGCCCAGATTGGGGAATCGAACCATTTCCAGGATTCATCAGATACAACAACCTGCTTCGATCCATCTTCATATTCCACCTGCAACTGCATGAGAAACTTCAGCGGGCCTTCGCTGTATTTTTGTCCGCCCGACCAGCCAAGGCCGCCCGACCACCACATATTTCCAAGAACAGCTCCGGCAGCATTGGCACCCTTTTGAAGAAGTTCCTGCACATCGTACACCTGGTATTCGAGCCGCACCGGATAATGCGTCCAGCCTGGAGTAAGCAGGTCCTCTCCTACCCGCTGCCCGTTCAGAAACAGCACATAGTTTCCCAGTCCGGTTACATATACCCGTGCTTTACTGATATTTTTATTTTCAAGACTGAACTCCTTTCTCATATTTGCAGAACGACCGGGGTTCTCAGCAGAACGGGCAATCCACTTTGCCTGCCAGTCGCTTTCGTTAAGCAGGCCCATCTCCCACGAAGCAGTATAGCTCCATGATGTAGCCTCTCCGTCCTTGTCCCAGGCACGTACCCTCCAGAAATAGGTTTTGCCCGTCTCCAGAGCCGGGCCATTGTAGGCCACATGAACCGACTGGTCTGATTCCACTTTCCCCGAATCCCATACATCACCTTCATTCAGGCCTGCATTTCTGTCGGTACTGGATACAATCACCTGGTAAGCTGTCTGCATGGCACCGCGCCTGTCATCCCGGATCTTCCATTGCAACAAAGGTTGTGCACGGTCAATCCCCAGTGGGTTTTCCTGAAATTCAGTTTTCAGTTCCCCTACCCCTGCGGGAGAATCAGCCTCCTGACACGATGCCATCACCATCAGTGAAGCGGCCAAAAACAATCCGAATAGAAATTTTACTGGTTTCATAGTATGATATTATATATTAATGATCTATATGTTGAACCCTTTCAGGGTTCAAAGAAACTTACTGCACCATTTACCATGGGTTGCCACCCATGGCTATTATTATTGAACCCTTTCAGGGTTC
>JAEYNZ010000089.1 GCA_023412195.1 Bacteroidota bacterium | reverse complement strand
TACGACCAGCGAAAGCTTTATGATGAAAATTAGGAGGAAAGCCGTATGCGGGAAAATCGCACGTACGGTTTGACGAGGGGGCTACAGGGCAAAGAAAATTCTTTGCTCTGTACTCTACTCTACTGGGCTTGGTAGTTTTGTGGCATATATTACTTTTTGCCACAAAGGCTCCAAGGCACCAAGAAATCACAAAGAAGAGACATTTATAAAATAATCTTCATTCCCTGTCATTTCATCATTGTGCCCCATTCTTATCTGGGATCACAACTCGAAATGACGGTGTTTTCAGAGCTATTGTTTTATGAGAGGCTGATTGGCGGCGATGCCGCCAATCTGTCCCTCCCAAATATATAAATAACTGATTGTCATCTCGAACGAAGTGAGCGATCTCAAAATTCATTGCTTTAAAAATTTTACCGGCCAACAATGATAAAATTTCAAAAGTCTGGAGCTGAGGGTATAAAAGTTGAATGACAGTAAATTTCATTATTGCTGGAAGTTTCCTTGATAATAAAACCTTTTTATATTCTAAAAAGATTTTCATTTTTCTTGTTTCCTCTTAATACAAGCGATTGTGAAATCAGGTAAATTTTGTTCCATATAAAGATTAGACTTATTATTTTAAGAGTATGTAGTTGAAAATCTTCATGATGATACATGCCATCATAATTTACTCGAATAACATATGTTCTGAATTATTATAATAAAATATCATAGGTCTAGAATTTAAAATAGAATTTTTTTCAGGTTGTTTTTTATTCACTTTTCCAAAAGCAGGCATTAAAACTTTACAAGAATTATTACGTAATTCTTAAAAAAAATTCCAAAATTTATTTTTTGCTTTAAGTAATTTGGTAATCAGCAATTTAATTTGTAATTTGTTAAGAAACATTAAAAGTCTGTTTATCTTGATAAAACTTTTAATGGCCTATGGTTGTTGAGTTGGTGTAGGAAATTTCAAAATAAAAAAAATTGAATGTCAGACTAATGTGAGTGACAAATGGGGAACCCATCTAAATTTTTCATCTTCCAAATTTATAATCTCCTGTAGATAGCATCTTTAAAAATATAAGCATTGAAAATTGAATGAAATTAGAATTTTTATTAGAAAATTCTATAATGTTAATAATCAGTTGATATTCTTTTTAATAAAGTATTTAAATAAGCTTATGTTTTCAAAAGATTGTAAGGTTTAAAAATTTCAAAATTTTTATTTTAAAAACAAAGTTTAAATTCTGACAAAATGACAAAGAAGAGATTCAAAGAATCTGAAATAAGAACGATCCTTCAGGAATATAAGAATGGAACTTCTATACAGGAAATCATTGAAAAGCATGGGATAAGCCAGGCTACTTTTTATAACTGGAAGGCTAAATACAGCAACCAGATTTTTTTCGATATTCAAAACATTGAAAAGCTGAAAGAGGATAATGAGAGGTTAAAGCGCATGTTTGCGGATTTAAGTCTTGAGAACCTTTCGTTGAAAGCTCAACTTAAAAAGCTTGAGAAATATTAATCATTAATTAAAATTTTGGCAAATGGCGGATACCAGGTTAACAGGAACCTTTAAGAGGAAAATTTTGAATTTTACATTCCATATTTCTTCATGGCCATTAAACACTTTTAACTTTTAACTGTATTATCATAATAATTAAACGCTAAATATTTTTATTTAATTCCATAAGGGAGTATAAAATACACCTTCTCCTAACAAAATAACAAAAATATGAAAGTACTTATTTTAGCGGGCGGACTGGGGACCAGGTTTTCTGAAGAAACAGAATTAAAACCCAAGCCTATGATTGAGATCGGCGGGAAACCCATCCTTTGGCATATCATGAAGATATATTCTTACTATGGGTATACCGATTTTTTGATTTTGCTGGGCTACAAAGGTTATACAATCAAGGAATATTTTTCGAATTACTTTATACACCATTCTGATGTTACTTTCGATTTGAAGAACAATTCGGCTGAAATACATCATTCAAGCACCGAACCCTGGAAAGTAACTCTGATTGATACTGGCCTGAACACAATGACTGGCGGAAGGATCAAGAGAGTAGAAAAGTATATTGGAAACGAGCCTTTTATGCTTACTTACGGCGATGGTGTAGCAAATGTAAATATCACCTCACTTGTTGAGTTTCACAAACAGAATAAAAAGCTGGTTACAATGACTTCCGTTCAGCCTGAAGGCAGGTTTGGTTCGCTTGTTTTGAATGGAGATAATGAGGTATTGCGTTTTCAGGAAAAGCTAAAGGGAGACGGACAATGGATAAACGGTGGATTCTTTGTTTGCCAGCCTGAAGTTCTGAATTACCTTACCGGAGATTCTACAATCTTTGAAAGGGAGCCTCTTGAGAAGCTTGCTGAGGAAAAGCAACTGGTATCATTCAAGCATACTGGATTTTGGAAACCCATGGATACGAAGAAAGATAAAACTGAACTGGAAGAGATGATTGCCCAAAAGAAAGCGCCCTGGATGATCTGGGAGAAAAAGGATAATCCGGCTGTTAAGCAAATTACGGTTAAAAATTAAGAGTAAATACCGTTCTAAAAAAAATAAAATCAACATGTACGACGTAATCATTATAGGGGGTGGAATAGTGGGGCTTGCTACCGGTTTGAAGCTGAAGGAAAGGCAGCCTGATTTAAAAATCGTAATTCTTGAGAAGGAACAAAAAGTTGCCATGCATCAGACAGGCAACAACAGCGGAGTAATTCATGCCGGAGTATACTACCGGCCCGGAAGCCTCAAAGCATTGAACTGCCGGAGCGGGTACCAGCAACTGATTGATTTCTGTGATCGTGAGGGTGTTAAATATGACCTGTGCGGTAAGCTTATTGTCGCTACCCGGGAAGAAGAACTTCCCAGGCTTGAAACACTTTGGGAGCGTGGAGTTCAAAATGGGCTCACAAAGATGAAAAAAATTGCAGGAGAGGAAATCAGGGATTATGAACCTCATGCCACCGGATTGGCTGCAATTCATGTCCCATATACCGGAATCATCGATTATAAAGATGTCAGCCTGAAATATGCTGAGATCTTCACTCAAAGGTATGGCGGCGAAATCCTTCTCAATAACAAGGTAATCCGCATTGTGGAGGACAAAAAAAGTGTGGATGTCATTACAGAGTCAGGTACATATACCGGACGGGTGGTAGTTAATACAGCAGGATTGCACAGCGATAAAGTTGCCCGGCTGACTCAAAAAAACCTCGATGTACGTATTATCCCTTTCCGTGGTGAATATTATAAGCTGGCAGATGAAAAATCATATCTTGTAAATAACCTGATTTACCCTGTTCCCGATCCAAATTTCCCATTTCTGGGTGTACATTTTACCCGTCTGATTCATGGGGGTATTGAAGCAGGACCTAATGCCGTATGGGCCTTTAAACGGGAAGGATACAGCAAGTACTCCTTCCAGGGCAATGATTTTTTTAATTCACTTGCATGGCCCGGCTTCCGTAAGGTAATGATGAAGTATTGGAAGATGGGGCTTGAAGAATACTACCGCTCATATAATAAAGCTGCATTTGTAAAAGCATTGCAAAGACTTGTTCCGGAAGTGGGTTACAACGATGTAAAACCGGGGGGAGCAGGTGTAAGAGCCCAGGCGTGTAGCAGGGATGGAGCTCTTGTGGATGACTTCCTGATCGTTGAAGATAAATTTATTCTGAACGTATTGAATGCTCCCTCTCCAGCTGCTACAGCTTCACTTTCAGTTGGTAATTCAATTGCCGGAATGATCATGAAGAAACTCGA
>JAEYNZ010000070.1 GCA_023412195.1 Bacteroidota bacterium | reverse complement strand
CAAATTTTATTTCTGTATTTTTACTCATGTTGTATAAAAGTTTTGCCAAGAACAATTTTACAACATCTGAAGGGAAACCGAAAGGGAGTACCTTCTTTTAATTTACTTTAGTCGGACACTAGTGATTTAAAATTAAAAGTGTAAATATAATGGTTAGATAAAAATCTGAGCAGCTTTAATTAAACTAAAGATATTGATTTATGAAGCATCTTCGGGTAAATGAAAAGTTAAGATTGGAGATTCTGGATTTGTCCATGGCAGAGGTAATATTTAATACCATAGAACGCGACAGGAATTATCTTAGGGAATGGCTTCCTTTTATCGATGCTACCATGGCTGTTACCGATACAGAGGCTTTTATAAAAAGCCTGATGGACCAAAATGAAAATAAAAGAGATGAAGTTTTTGGTATCTGGTATCAGGAAGAGTTTGCCGGCCTGATAGGGTTTAAGGATACCGACTGGATTAATCATAAAACTGAAATCGGATACTGGCTTGCCCTGCCGATGCAGGGGAAAGGTATTATGACAACATGTGTTTCCTTTTTAATTAAATATGCATTTGCAAAAATGGGAATCAATCGTGTACAGATAAAAATTGCAACAGGTAATGTGAAAAGTGAAAAGATTCCTTCCCGGCTTTCTTTCGTTTACGAGGGAATTGAAAGGGAAGGAGAATTCCTTCATGGAAAGTATCACGATGTGAAGATCTTTAGCCTCCTGAAAAAAGATATGAAGCTGAATAATGTGTTGTTTCAACCTAAATTTTTCAAAAAAGAATGATTGTCAAATAATCTTCATATATTTGACTCGTTAATTCGTTTGTTCGGTTTTTAAAAAGTGTAAGGGATTATAAACTTTTCGGTTATGGAAGAAAAAAAAATAAGAAGAAACCTTTACCGGGTATTACGAAAAACGGGGGTACAAAAAAATGACATAAGACCTAATGCGTCCTACAATCGTGATCTGAATTTCGATTCAGTAGACTGGAAAATTTTTACCTTTTACCTGGAAAGAATTTTTAATATATCTGTTCATGATGAAGAAATCCTGCAGCTTTCCAGTGTAAATGACACCGTTATTTTCCTAAAGCATTCAGCCTGATATTCTCCTGCAAAAATCCCGATACACAGCCTTCAATACAATAACCCTGTCTACTATCCAAATATTTTTCTTTGTAAACCTTTCATAAAGGGGTTCGTTTATTTATGAACAAATGAACTTGAAAGAAAAAGGTATGAATTCATATTTTAGCAGATACACGAAACTGGACAGGTCAATCACGAACTGGATGGGGAAAATCGGGTTGAGAGTTTTAAGAATCAGCATAGGAATCATCTTTACATGGTTTGGTTTTTTAAAATTCTTTGAGGGCCTGAGCCCGGCTGAAGGACTGGCAATTAAAACAATCGACACGGTAACTTTTGGTTTCCTTCCTGAACAGGTTATTATATACGGTCTTGCTGCACTTGAAACTGTAATTGGTATCGGATTGCTGTTTAACCTTTTTCTTCGTGAAACTTTACTTCTTCTTTATCTGCAAATGATTGGCACTTTTCTTCCAATTTTTCTTTTCCCTTCAGAAGTTTTTCTGAGAATACCCTACGCGCCAACACTCGAAGGGCAATACATCTTCAAAAACCTGGTTGTTATAAGTGCTGGAATTGTCCTGGGAGCCACAGTCCGTGGTGCCCGCCTTGTGAAGGTCCCCGCATAGGGCAGATCATTATGTAAATAATTACTTAACGACCCGGTAAATTGAATCCATGTTATCCGGGCAATTGCCTCTTCCATCACAATTGCTGGTGGTTATAAACAAGTTTCCTTCAGGGCTCATGATGACTTCGCGGATTCTTCCGGGTTCATTTCTGAAATATACTTCATTTGAAGACACAGCATTATTTTCAATGACAACACGTTGCAAATGTCTTGAACCCAGAGCTCCGATCAAAAGACTGCCTTTCCATTCGGGAATTGCAGTTCCGGTATAGATAGCCGCACCTCCCGGAGGAACAGCATTCTTCCAGGTTATCACAGGCGTAATAAGTCCTTCCTGTACTTCACATTTGTAGATTTCAGGCCAGCCAAGGTTGTCATTTGCCCTGGCAATACTTACCTCATCATGTCCAAAGCGCAACCGGTCACCACTGGGGCCATGATCAGTTATCCAGATGGTGCTGGCATCATCCTGATTTGGCCAGTCCCAGCCCTGGGTATTTCTAAGGCCAAGAAGATATACAGCACTGCCTGGCTTCGGATTGTCATCTGGTATTTCACCTTCAGGTGTCAGCCGTAAAAGCTTACCGTTTGGGCTTTTTGGGTCCTGGCTTTTATCCGGACTTGAAGCATCTCCGGTTCCAATGTATAACATATTGTCGGGGCCAAACTTTATTCTGCCACCATTGTGATTTCTGGATGCATCTATATCCTTAAAAATTACACTTACCTGTTCCGCCGAAGTTCCATTTTCAGAAAGTCTCCATTGCTCAACCTGGTTGCTGGATGAACCGCCATCATCAGTTGTAACATAGATATAGAAGAGCCTGTTGTTTTCAAATTCAGGATGAAGGGCAATTCCCATAAGACCTCCTTCAGATGTGGAAGGAATATCAAAGTCAGCAACCGGTTGTTCTATCAGCTGCGCTTTTCCATTGTAATCCTTCACTAGCCTGAGTCTTCCCGGACGCTCGGTAACAAGCAGGTCTCCATCTGGCAGAAACGCTATTCCCCAGGGGACTTCTAGTCCGGAAACAACTGTTTCCAACTTTACGTTTAATTTTCCGTCAGGCCCAAATCCATCATCAATATATACACAGTTCGCATTTTCATCCTGAACCTGTGTCTGACTGCAGGCATAATTTATTGGTACAATAAAAAGTATAGAAAAGAAGAATGGTAAAAAACCTGTGTGCTTTCGTTGAGAGTTTTGATGCTGTGACATTTTAGTATTGTTTTGTTGTGGAGAATTCGTACTTTATCTTATTACAAATCCTTCATGCATAAAGTTTAAATTGCAGTCAATCAATTTCTACAAAAGTGTGTTACTTCTTTCCTACACTTTCCACAACTTCAGAGATTTGTCAGGTAACCCAGGCTTTTGCTTTTATAAAAAAAATTTGTCATATAATATTATGTTTTTTTGCTGTTAACGATATCAAACCAGCTTAGACCCACAACATACTTTACATTTGGCACAATATTTTCCAACCAATTTTTATGATCCGCATTACACACAATATAGACGAAACCATTAGTCCGTTACTTGTTACTGCAATTCATGAAGGACATGAAGTGCGGCCTGAAATATTAAAATATTTCGCAATAAGTGAATCAGAACGCCTGAGGGAGGAAGATCCCTGTACCGGATTTTTTACCGATATCTCTGAGAGCAGGATCATCGTCAATACTTCCAGATTCGAAGTGGATTTGAACCGGCCTCGTGATCAGGCAGTTTACCGGAAACCTGAGCAATCTTGGGGATTAAATGTATGGAAGGATAATGTTCCGGTTGCTGTATGGGAATATTCATTTGGAGAATATGACTATTTCTATGGCTTGCTCGACCGTACAATCAGGAAATTTATTGATTACTGGGGATACATTATTGTTTTTGATATTCATTCATACAACTTCCGTAGGAATGGACCTGGAACAGAAGACGACCCGGAAATGAATCCTGAAATAAATGTTGGTACCGGGAAAATGAACAGGCAGTTATGGGCGACAGTTGTTGAACATTTCATATCAAAACTAAAAAGTGCCACTATTAATGGTAAACATTTGGATGTGAGGGAGAATGTAAAATTTAAAGGCGGAAATCTTTCTAACTGGATACATGAAAATTATGGTAATAAAAGCTGCGTTATAAGTATTGAATTTAAAAAAATATTTATGGATGAGTGGACTGGCGCTGTAGATATTCAGATGTTAAAGGAATTGAAAAATATATTAAAGGATACTATACCTGGTGTCTTGCGGATCGCAGAGATTGAGCATACAAAATCAGAAGCCTGATGCATATGAAAATATTCTTATCATGACTGCGAGATATAAAGAGAGCATTATTGAGGATATTGAAAAGAAGCTGGCCCATGATTCCGGCATACATTATCAATTTCTTGATTACGGCCTGCTTCATATGGAGCGGAAATTGCCTTTTTTGATCGTATATCGCCCTGATGAGGACTTTTCGAAAGATACTGTTATTGAAAACCTGCTTAAAAATGAAGCTGCGTACTTTATTTGTAAAGTGCATAAATATCCTGAATACCAGTCACTCCTCAAAAAACTTGTAAAAATTTTATCTGATGAGTTTGGGGCCTTTCTGCTTCTGGAAATCTGGCCAGGCAACGCTACTTCAGAGGGTGCGGCAAATGTGGCCGGTTTTTGCTTATATGGCCCTGATGAACTCCCTGAAACAGCTACACCATTCCTGAGAAACCTGGAAAATATGAACCTGGCTGGATTAAAACCTGAAGTTACATTTAATACCTCAGGAAAAAGAAGCCTTCCTCATCTTCAACCTTTATTGGAAACAGGAGACCTTAAAAGGCTTGAATGCCTGTTGCTTGGATTGGAAATTCATCCATTTTACAAATCGGTTGAAACAGGCAACGTATATCCATTACTTGAAAGAAGGTTTTATTCTGAATTTTCAGAAGTGTTTAAAAAGACTGTTTTTGACTTTGTAAAAGTACAGGCAAGAAATTCAATCTCAAGTTTTCAAAGCCTGGCACGGCGGGAATTGATTCCACAAGTATGGGAAATCGATGAGCAACTTGTGGAGATCGATAAAAAGATCAAGTTTCTTATGCTGGTTTCCCCTGTTAACGGAGCCAAAGCCTGGAAGGAATTTAAAAAGAACCAGTACAAAAAGATGCCAGTTTTTCATTACAGGATGCTACCTGATGATCCTGACCTGTTAAAAAGGTCGTTGTATAATATCAGGGTGGAGGAAATTGATGATCCGACACTGGGATTTCTTTTCAGGGAAAAACGTGCTGAAACTGATAAAATGCTTACCATGTTGATGGAAAGGGAATCCCCTGATTTTTTTTATGGCAGCCTTCAGCTTTTTGGCGGAGTTGAAAACAAACTTCTTTCTGAAGCAAAAGAAATCCTGGAGTCCAGGCCCCAGGATGAGAGCGATGAAATCCTGGATGGTGAATATTTTAATGCACAACAGTTTGCACGACTTGCCAAAGAGGAATTTAATTTTCTTAGTGCTCAGTGGGCAGGTGTCAAAAATCATGTAGAAATCAAAAGTACAATCGACAGCATGATGGTGGATAAGGGAGTATTTTACATTCCTGCTAAAACCCGGATTCCAAGAAAAAGAGCTGAGGCTTTGATCCAGCATGAAATCGGAACACATGTGCTGACCTATTATAATGGAATAAATCAGCCACTTAAGTTATTGAGCAGTGGTATTTCCGGATATGAAGAGCTGCAGGAAGGCATTGCAGTGCTGGCTGAATATCTGAGTGGCGGACTAAGCAGGACACGATTGAAAGTACTTGCAGGAAGAGTCATGGCAGTGGACTCTTTAATCAATCACCAGAATTTTGTCAAAACTTTTGAATTGCTTACTGATGAATATGATTTCAGTCCTGAAGTCGCATTCTTAATGACGACCCGGGTTTACCGTGGCGGCGGTTTCACAAAAGATGCCATTTACCTCCGGGGGTTTCTTTCAGTAATACAATATCTTCAGAAAGGAAATCCTCTTGAACCACTTCTTATTGGAAAAATCCGGCAAAATTACCTTCCTGTTGTAAATGAATTAATTTTCAGAGAGATATTAAAACCTGTGTCCATCAAACCACGTTATCTTACCAATAGTGACTCTTTGAAAAGATTGTCGATGATTGAAAAAATAGAAAATGTTACAGAACTGATAAATTTAGGATTATGAAAGTATGCATGATAGTCAATAACATCTCTACAGAACGGGAACCCTATACCACAACCGTTCTTGCTCATAAGATGCATAACCGCAGCCATGATGTTTTTTACATGGGTATAGAAGATTTGTCCTGGTATCCTGAAGGTTGTGCCGGGGGAAGGGCAGTAAAAGCGGAAAACAAGAAATTCAGAAACAGGGCTTCCTATCTTGAAGCTATTAAAGCTGAAGTTCCCAACAAGGAAAAGTTGCTGTTTAAAGACATTGACATTGTTATGCTCAGGAATGATCCTGCAGAGGAAGATAAAACACGGGCATGGGCAAGGGTTGCCGGTATTTCTTTTGGTCAGATGGCCATTGAGGAGGGAGTGATCGTTTTAAATGATGCAAATGGATTATCTCATGCATTGAATAAAATTTATTTTCAGCAGTTCCCAAAAGAGGTGAGGCCTGAAACAATCATTTCCAGAAGTTTTAAAGAAATTAATGAATTCTTTCTTGCAAACAAAAAAAGTATTATTGTGAAACCTTTATTCGGATCTGGTGGAAGGAGTGTTTTTCAGGTCAATGAAGACAATATCAAAAACCTGAAGCAGATGATCGAAGCCATAGGTCAGGAGGGATATGTAGTAGCGCAGGAATTTGTACCTGAATCCGTAGTCGGAGATACACGGGTGTTTCTTTTGAATGGCAGCATTCTTCAACATAAAGGAAAATATGCTGCGGTTCAGCGTACAACTGCTGCAGACGACATCAGGTCAAACCTCCATGCGGGGGGGGAGGCAAAACCTGCAGTGATTACTGATGAAATCCTTCGGATTGCAGAAGCCGTCAGGCCTAACCTTGTCCGCGACGGGATGTTTCTTGTCGGACTCGATATTATTGGTTCAAAACTTATCGAAATTAATGTGTTCAGTCCCGGAGGCCTCCTAAGTGCAAGCAAGTTTGCAGAAGTAGATTTTGCCGACATTATCATTGACTCCATGGAGCATAAAATATATTTTAAAAACCTGTATCATGGGAAAATAACAAACAGGAGGCTTGCAACATTATAATATCCAAAAAATGCTTTCAGCCAATAAATCTGCCCCTTCAGCAGAAAGATTTTACCTTTCAGGATTATTAATTTTCATTGCTGATTAAAGTAACTGAATTTTGATCTGTAAACGGTCAAAAAATTGAATGATGTTTATTTTAATATGGGTTTTTACTTCTTGTTTAGTTACTTCTTTTTTCAGATTGTTTCCGGTCAGGGTTGTATGTGAAAATTTTTATCCTGTTATAATTTGCAATCTTATCAGGAATGGAAAGAATATTAAAATTCATTCTGAATCATCCTATACCCTTTTTTCTGATGGTGTCTTTGCCGGGAAGCTGAAGAAGAGGGGAATATGCTGTAATCCGAATTTAATTGTAATTTCATCGTCTGGTCTTTCCTTATCATTATTTGCATGATACAGAAGATATATAGAAACATAATGATGAAAGAATTCATTATCAGGCGGATTAAAATTTTTTCAGGTGCAGTGATGATCGCACTGTTCTTCAGCATGCTGCTGGTAAACAGATTTCTGCATGAAGGATTAGGAATCATGGTTCTTCTGACCTATATCCAGCTTGAGATTTTCATGTGGCTGGGAGCATGGTTCTTTAAAGATGTGAAAATATCATCAGTAAAATCCAAACGGAATATCATTTACAGGTTGCTTATTTTTTATGCTTCTGTTCTGGCCATTTCAACAGTATTTTTTATAACGGTTTTTTACGTTCAGTACCGGACATCCTATTACGGCGTCGAAAACTTTAATGCAGCTTTTTCAAATGTTGAGATGAAAAGCGTTATCATTGCCACCTTCATTGGTTTTACCATAGGTGCCCTGGTTTTCTTTTATTCTCAATGGTCGGATGCATTGAAACGTGAACAAAAACTGGCACAGGAGAAAATTATTTTTCAATATGAAACGCTCAGGAACCAGGTGAACCCGCATTTTTTGTTCAATAGCCTGAATACACTTTCGTCATTGGTAAGATCAAACCCTGAATTATCAGAAGAATTCATCCAGAAATTTTCAGGTATTTACAGATATATTCTCGATAACCAGGAAAGCAACCTGGTTCCTTTATCACAGGAACTACAGTTTGTTCGGGACTATTTTTCACTTCAAAAGATCAGGGATGAAGAAAAAATTAATCTGAGCATTGAAATAAATAATGAAGGTTCACTGGAGGTGCTACCAGTTTCATTGCAGTTGCTAGTAGAAAATGCACTTAAGCACAATTCTGCTACCCGGATTAATCCTCTGGAAATAGTAATCTACAATGAAGGCATGGACAAACTGGTAGTGAGAAACAATATTCAACTTAAAACAACTATCACTGCTTCTTCAAAGAAAGGATTGAAGAACCTGAATGAGAGAAGCCGGCTTATACTGAACCGGGAAATTGAAATTTTGCAGTCTGAAAACTTTTTTGTTGTGAAAATTCCTGCTAAAATGGTTACTATATGAAAGCAGTAATTATAGAAGATGAAAGGCTGGCTGCTGAAAAATTAGTTTCGCTGATTGAACAGTCGGATGCGGATATTAGCATTATAGCCAGGCTCGAATCGGTTGAAGAATCAGTGAACTGGTTTACTGTCAATTCTCCGCCTGATCTCATATTTATGGATATCCAGCTTGATGACGGCGTTTCATTTGAAATTTTTGAAGCCGTCAGGATCGAAGCTCCGGTAATTTTTACCACAGCTTATGATCAATATGCTTTAAGGGCATTTAAAGTGAATAGTGTGGATTACCTGTTAAAACCCATAAGTAAAGAAGCCCTTGAACTGGCAATAAAAAAATTCAGAAATGTTTATAGTCCGGTGGAGGTCAACGAAAAAATAACGAGGGTTTATGAACAGCTGGTAACCCAATGGAAAACCCGGTTCTTTGTGAGAATCGGGAACCATTTTCAGTCGGTGCCCGTTGATGATATCGCTTCTTTTTTTGTCGAAGAACGATGTACATTCCTTAGAACCCGCAGCGGTAAAAATTATGCACTTGATTATTCACTTGACCAGCTTCAAAAGAAAGTAAACCCTGAATTTTTTTTTCGGATCAACAGGAATTTTATGGTCCATATGGATTCAATAACAGAAATCTTCAGTTACTCCTCTACCCGTCTTAAAATTAAACTGCAGAATTTCAGTGTTGACGGGCTCATTGTGAGCCGCGACAAGGCTTCAGAATTTAAACACTGGCTCGACAGGTAATCCATCCGGATCCGGCTCCCCGAAAAAGAACAGGATAATGTTGCTCTGAAACCATATTCTGTTATAACGTCAGTTTTTCCTGAAAATGGCTGCCCAGCCCCCTCCGGGAGCCATTTGAACTTTTATTTTTGAACTGCCCGTAACCTGCAACTTTTCATTTTTAAAATCAGAAGCATGCCTGTGGGCATTGACCCCATCTTTCCAAATTTGTACCGAATGGTTTCCTGGTTCCAGAAAATTCAGATTAAGTTCCAGTTCCCGTGGCGACCAGTCGGTCATTGCCCCCACATACCATGTATCTCCTGACCGGCGGGCAATCAGAATATAATCACCAACCTTGCCATCCAGTACACGGGTTTCATCCCACACTGTGGGTACCTCTTTCAGGTATTCCATAGTTTCAGGTTCACGGTAATAATTGGACGGGTTATCAGCCAGCATCTGCAGGGGACTTTCGAATACCACATACATCGCAAGCTGGTGACATCTTGTTCCGGGTGCCATTGGAGCATCAAATACCGATCTGAAGTTTTCCTTAGTTGCATTAATCATTGCTCCCGGGGTAAAGTCCATCGGGCCGGCAACCATTCTGATGAACGGCAAAGTGACATTCAACTCCGGATCAGGCTGATCAGACCATTTGGCGTTTTCCAATCCTTTTACCCCTTCAAATGAAATGACATTTGGATATTTGCGTTCAAGCCCTGCAGGCTTGTATGCACCATGGTAATCCACCAGCATCTGCCTTGCAGCACATTCACGGGCTATCTTTTCATAAAAATTTACCATCCACTGGTCATCACGTTGCATGAAATCTATCTTTATGCCTTTTACCCCCCATTTTTCAAACTGATCGAGTGCCTCTGTAAGTTTATCATCAAGAGCTTTCCACACAACCCAGAGAATGACACCTACATTTTTCTCCTTACCATAATCCACAAGTTCCTGGACATCAATTTCATCCACTACATGCATAATGTCGTCAAGATGGTACCAGCCTTCATCAAGTATAATATAATCCAGCCCGTATTCCGCGGCAAAATCAATGTAGTATTTATAGGTATCGTTATTTACACCTGATTTAAAATCAACATTATAAACATTTAGTGCATTCCACCAGTCCCATGCTACCTTTCCGGGCTTAATCCAATCAGTATTTTCAATAACATTTTCAGGTGCCAGCTTAAATATCAGTTCCGATTCCACCAGTTGCCTGTCTTCATCAGAAATAATCATAGCCCTCCAGGGAAAACTTTTTGGTCCCTGCAGTTCTGCAATGTAATCCGCATATTTCACCGGTGCTACATCCCTGTCGTTTCTTTGCTGTTCCTCCAGCACGACACCTGCATATTTACCTTCAAGCCTGTATGGATTTTCATCAGAGCCCTTCAGAAACATTCCGGCATAATCTGTTACTAAATCCGACTCCGAGATATAGACCTTTACATTGTTGCCGCAATCCACCAGCAGACCTGTTGAAGCAAAACGCAGGGGTGTGATTTCAGACAATTTTACGTTCAGGTATGAACGCTCCTGGTGCGAAAACATGCTTTCCTCTTCAGGAAACCACACCTGGTGATCGGCAGCGAAGGTAAAAGTTGCCTGTTCATCCATTACTTTAACCGGTCCCTTTTTCGTGATTTCCCATCTGTACGCCACTCCTTCATCATATGCCCTGAAATGCAGGTTGTAGTTCTGAAATGAAAGTGTAAGCTGATTGTAAACATCCGGAATCACTTTATTTTTTCGCGCCACCACAGGAATAATTTCTTTCTTAACCGAATTTACCCTGTCTCTCCTGACTTTTGCATTTTTACCCAAAACTTCATTTTCCAGTATCAAAGAAATGGGTGAAGGTGTTATAATTTCCTGTCCGTTAAAAGTAACTGCATACTCAATAACATCGCCTACAGAAACATTTATTTTCAGATTGCCTGAGGGTGATTGAACAGAATATTCCTTTGCATGTGATATGGATAAAATGGGGATCACCAGCAAAAGTAATGCGTATTTTTTCATTTGACTAAAGCTTTGGTTTCAGTGCAGAAAGGTAGCAAGAATTTTGTGAATAAACAGGTTTTTTGATAAAGACAAATTTCCCGTAATAACAAAACTGATGGATGATTTTAGGATGAAAAAGAACAGCATCTGAAACGTAGATGCTGTTCTTTCACTTTATTTCTTAATGAACTTTTGTGTTGTCCATCCGCTATCCTGATTTAAAAGGATCAGATAGATTCCGGGCATCAGGTTGCCAACAGGAATCATCATGGTATTTTCCCTGGTACTTCTTGTCTGATATACAACCCTTCCTGAGATCCCAATGATTCGTACTTCATTGATCTGATTACCGGCTGTTACAGAAATAATATCATTTGCAGGATTAGGGTATATAACAACATTGTTTTCTTCATTATGAATATCTGTAACTTCAGTCACAACTTTTGTTGGAGTCAGCCTGCGGGTTGAATACAACCTGTATTCACCCGGATCCAGGTTAAAGTTGTGAGAATTCTGTTCAATTTCGATAGAGTCGCCTGAAAAGAATTCAAACCATTTTCCTGTTTCAGGAAAAGTAACATCAGCCGGGTTACTTACAATTCCAAAATTTCCAAGGCCAAGTACATGGTAGTCACCGTTGCTCAGCCTGTACCACCGGGTTTGTCCGGCAAGACTGAAATCAAAATCTTCGGGTGCAAATTCTTCGTATGTCTGCTTCAGGTGGTTCAATTGTGCCATCACCATGAAAAGATCCGTTCTGTCACTGTCCTGCAGGTATTCCCACCGCGGCGGCTTTTCTGACAGCCTGCCTCCAAGGTCATTAATAGATACATCATAACCCCTTTCACCAAATTGCCAGATCATTTTCGGTCCGGGCAAAGGCAGATGAAACAGTGATATCAGTTCCATTCTGTCAAGCGCAGCTGGCAGCTGCCGGATGTTGTAACTGCCTTCAATAAATCCTGATTTAAGCAAATCAACCATAATCCTTTCTTCATCATGACTTTCAGCGTAAGTAATAAGGTTGGGTTCATTCCAGTTGCGGCTTGTATAAACGCCCCAGCTCAAATCTGAATTTCCTGCATTTCCCCTTGCTGCCTCCCTGTAGCTGCCATGCATGTTGCCCCACATCAGGATTCCGTAATCTGCCAGCTCCTTTTCTTCCTGGTTATCGGCAAGATGCTCAAAAATGATCAGTGCATCTTCCTTTCTGTTCCTGATTTCATCTGCCATTCTTTTCAGGTTGGCCACCCGGGCGGCATCGTATTCGCTTCCCCAGCTTGACGCACCGTAGGGAGTGTTTGAAAATCCTTTAGTGAAATCAAAACGGAACCCGTCAATCTTATACTCATTGATCCAGAAGCTGTTGATGCTGTCAATCAGTTCACGGGTTACATCTGCATCATGATTGAAATCATAACCCCATGTCAGGCTGGTATTCTGAAAATTCGATTGAACATTATACCATGGGTTCTCATCTGTAATGACCCAGTTGTCCATGTACATCTGTACCAGCGGGCTCTGGCCATAACTGTGGTTCAGTACCATGTCTATTACCACTGCAATGCCCCGCCGGTGGCATTCATCAATGAGCTTCTTTAATTCATTACGCGGACCATAATATTTGTCGGGTGCAAAATAAAATGAAGGGTTATAACCCCAGCTGCTGTTGCCTTCAAACTCATTGACCGGCATCAGCTCAAGCACATTAATGTTCAGGTCTTCCAGATAATCCAATCTTTCCCTTACAGCTGCGAAAGTATGTTCTTCTGTGAAATCGCGTATAAGCAGTTCATAAATAACAAGTTTTTCTGTTTCAGGCACCTGGAATTCTGTGATTTCCCACTGGTATTCCTCCTGTCCCGGATGCAGGATTGAAACAATTCCTTCTGTTTTTCCTTCAGGATAGGAAAGAAGGCCGGGATAAGTTGAATTGCTGATGTATTGGTCATTCCATGGATCGAGTATTTTTTCTGTGTAGGGATCGGCAATGCGAATATTTCCGTCAATAAGATACTGGAAGGCATATTCCTTTCCGCTTTCAAGACCGGGTATTTCCAGCCAGAAATGGTCACCATCCCTTTTCATCTGGTAACTGTTACCGGGTTGCCAGTCGTTGAAGTCGCCCACAACAAATACAAATTCCTTGAAAGGTGCATATAAAACCAATGCAGCCGAGGTATCCGTAGGATAGTTGATTCCTTTCCTCCATGGTTCAGGTATGGATTCAGTTATAGTTTCCTCCCTGACCAGTATATGAATAGAATCTGCAACAGTTTCATTTCCGGCAGTTGCTTCTGCCAAAATCAAATAGCTTCCGGCATTCTCAAAGGTATGTTCTGCGGTAATGTTTGTACCTGTGTTCTCTGAAAGCAGGTTGTTGTTAATAAAAAGTTTCAGTTCAGCCTCTTCTGAAGCCTGAGCCGTAATGGTTATTTCCTGGTTCATTCCAATAATAGAACCGGCTACCGGTTCTGAAAGCTGCACTACAAGGCCTTCTTCATAAACCTGAACAAACAGGTCATTTGTCTGACTCTGGCCATTGGCAGATCGGAATACAAAAGCCATTCTTAAAACCTTTTCTCCCTGGGGCACATTGTAAAAGGATTTGATATCAGGCGTAATTTCAAGGGTGTAAATTCCATTTCCTGCATGGGTCAGCTTTGGTTGCTGGGTGTTATTTCCCCATGAACCTATTACATGCTTCCAGTCATTGCTTCCTTCAACAATAACCCCCGTGTGTGCATAAAGATCACCGGTGTAGAAGCCAAGCCTGCTTTCTTCTGATGACTCGAATGTTATTGTAACCTTTTGGTTTGAAGATGGTAACCCGGGCTCTGTAGTAATTTGTCCTGCAAGTGAAACAGGAATTATGATTGCAGCAAGGTATAAGAGGTATAACTTTTTCATCATTTATTATTTAACTGTTTTACAATAAAAAGTTCCAGTAATGCTTCAACAATTTTGTTCCGGTAACTCCGGCAATTGTACCATTTGCACAAAGAGCCATCAGACAGGTTCTGATGGCTCTCCGGATCATACGTTCCTGCAGTTGTTAAGATATACAAAAACTACAGGTATTTTGAGAAATCGTTTTACTCGGTAATCTCTATTGAATTATTCCTTAAATCAACCTTTACGTGATAGGTACCTGAAGGTTTCAGGAACTCCCAGTTGGGGTCGCCATGCCCTTCCATGATATCGATATATTCGGTATCATAATTTACCACCACATCATAACCGTAGCTGGTTGGCCCCCAGTCTTTCTGCGGGAAGAGCCTGAAAGCACCCCCCTGTGTAAAGTTTACATCACCTTCCCATAACTTGTACCCAACATATTCGAGCTGAGTAACCGGGTCATCCCAACCCCATCCGTGTGTGGCATCACCTGTAAGATACATCACAGGTTCACTCACAGCTTCCATGGTGATGCTTCCTTCCTGTGTATTTACAAACAACTCATACCAGCCGGGTTCGCCAATAAAGTTAAAGTTAGGATCATCATCGGCAGTAGCCGGTTCCAGAAGATCTTCGGGATAAGATGTAAATACATCATATCCTCCGATCGATGCACCCCAGTCGGGGTTGTTAAAGAACCGGAAGTTCGTGCCCTCAGCCACATCAAAATAGGCAATGGTTGTATATTGTGACGGTTCTCCTGTTGAAACGATTTCAACTGCCAGGTCAGTTCCCCAGCCACCCACTGCAGCTCCTATCATGTAAATGGATGGAAAGGAGGCAGCATAAAGGGTGATGCTCATTGCGACAGGCGGAGATGTCAATGCTGCCACATATGGGCTGACAGATGCTGTAACCCTTAATTCCATTTCCGTTGCTTCATTTGTGGGCAGTCCATGTAACATGAACCTGTTGTTCAATGTGGCATGTGTAAGGGTAGCCGACAAGTCATTGGTACTTGCCAGTTCCACCGGATTGGCAAAATCAGTGCCTGCCTCAGCAGCCTGAAGGCTGTAGGTTGTAGCACTGGGGAATCCAAAACCGGCTTCACTCCATGTAAATACAACTGTTTCATTATTTGCATTTTCCCTGTCAAAAACAAGCTGGGTGCCCGCCGATGGTTGTGTAACTGCCGGAGCATTACCCGGCCTGACAACCGGTTCCCGTTCAACTTCCTCACAGCCAAAAAGCAGTATCCCGGCAAGTAGTGTATAAATGATTCCTTGAATATTTTTCATTGCTTCAATTTTTAAGATTGACATTAATAACCCGGATTCTGATTAAGGTTTTGATTGGCAATAACATCGGCAGCCGGAATCGGGAAAATATTGAACCTCGCATCAATTGCCCTTCCGTCCCTGACTGCACCTTTCCAAGCCCATAAATAATCAGCGGTTGTAAACTTGTTAAAACGGATCAGGTCTGTTCTGCGGTGGGCTTCCCAATACAGCTCACGGGCTCTTTCATCCAAAATGAAATCCAGTGTGAGGTCTGTAGCAGCAATATGGCCCCCCTGATCTCCGTAAGCTCTTTCCCTGAGCTGGTTGATGTAGTTAAGCGCTGTGCCGGCATCACCTCCTGTGCCACCTCTTAATACTGCTTCGGCATACATCAGGTAAACATCACCTAAACGGAATAGTGGGAAATCAGTGTCGGTATGGGTTAAATCTGAACCGCTCTGGCCTCCTCTTGTAACATTTTTCCATTTTGCAATGGCATAGCCTGATGTGAATTCGAAAGGATTGTCCACTTCCAGTGTCTGACCATTGGTATAAAACATATTCCTGCCATCAGAACTGTATTTTTCTATGCTGTAAGTATAATCAGGTGCTCCAAGGGTAAGGGTAATCAGATATCTTCCCGGCTCGTCAACTGCAATGTTGGCACCATCATATTCAAGTGTTCCGTCTTCTCCATTGTCACCGAGGTTAATGCCCCAGTCGTCGTTGGCCCTGAATTTAAAGCTTCCGGAACCCAACTCTACAATAGCCTTCCATTCCCTGGTTTCAGGGTCCAGTTCCATATCGGTGTCGGTATCCCATCCCCCCGGGGTTGCATCTCCGATCACTCCCCAGTCTGTTCTGGTGGTTGAATAACTAAAGTTGTTCAGATTTACATTGATGCGGTAGAATCCGGATTCTGCAAGTAAAAGATTGGCACCATTGGTTTCAAGTGTGCCATCGGCATTGTCATCTCCCCAGTTCACATCCCAGTTTGGGCCCTGGGTAAATTTATATTCCGCATTGTCTGCAGCAAAATAAACATAACCCTCATAATTGTTGTCGGAATTCACCGAAGCCAGTGTGGGGGCTGTATCCGGAGCCCAGTCGCCAGCACTGTAACCTCCTGCAGCCTGGTAATTCCCCGGAACATAAATAACAGGATACTGAACTGCTGCTTTTAAAGGAATCCTTGCACTTTTCAGGTTTTCAAGATTGAGGAACTTTCCCACAAACTGGGGAGTTGCACGCAATCCACCCCATCCGCCATCGATTCCAAAAGCTGCAGGATCCATACTTCCACCCACTGCTGCATGAATTATAAATGTTGTGCCTCCCCATGTTTTGGTGTTGACGCCATCCTGTGTAATTGTGAAGATGATCTCATCCGATGTGTGATTATCAGCCATAAACAGGTGTGCATATTCCGGTTCAAGACTATATCCTGCATTGATAATCCGGTTGCAGTAGTTTATGCAGTCGGAATACCTGTTTTGATTTACATAAACCTCTGCATTGAGATATAACTTTGCCAGCAACGTCCAGGCAGCAGCCTGATCAGCTCTTCCATAGGCTATCTGTCCCGGTGGTGAAAGCTGGCTTTCTATTTCAAGCAGTTCATTTTCTATGTAGGTAAATAAATCAGCCCTGGATATCTGTTCAGGAGAGAAAGATCCTACTGCATGCTCTTCAGTAATAAATGGAACACTGCCAAACATGTCGATGGCATGCCAGTAACTGAGTGCCCTCAGGAATCTTGCTTCACTGCGGAAAAGTTCTATGTCAGTTCTTGCATTTCCGCTGATACCACGGTCATCCAGTTTTTCTCCGGTGGTTTCACGTATAAATTCATTGCAGAGTGAAATCTGGTAAAATATTCTGTAGTACATATTGGCTATGAATTCATTGTTCGAGCTCCAGTTTGTTTCCTGGTAATTACGAAGGTTTCCGTCGTTCCATGCAATGATGGCTTCATCTGTTGGCAGTTCCTGTGCATACCAGTACGCACGCAGATACTGGCCAAAACCTTCATCCAGCCCGCTCAGGTCATTACTTCCTGCAGGACCTTGCTGCCCACTCACCGCCAGCCCGGCATAGAGCTTGGCAAGTACATTGATGTAATTGTTCGGATTTGAATATACATCTTCAGCCGTTACGACATCCTTGTCGAGAGGTACAGTGTTCAGATCATTGATACACGAAGTAAATGCGATCAGAACTGCAACCAGGGCTGATAAGAACTGAATATATCTTTTTGTTTTCATTTTTGACAGATTATCATGTTAAAAATTAACGCTTACTCCCAGCTGGAAAGTTCTGGGCCGTGGGTACAAATTGTTGTCGATACCTGAGGCCACTTCAGGATCCAGTCCTTTATACTTCGTTACAACGAATACATTCTGAACTGTACCGTATACCCTAACGCGCAGCATTTCATCCAGTATATCCCTGAAGGTATATCCAAGGCTAATGTTGTCGAGGCGCAGGAAGGAAGCATCCTGAACATAAAAATCCGTAAAGTAACTTGGGTTTCTAAACCCCGATTCAAATACACTTCCGCTGATATTGTTCAGGTACCCTACCGAATTGTAGAGGTTATTGTATGTTGCCTGCGACGACCATACATTATTGTACATATAATTTCCCAGGTATACCCTGCCGTTAAAGTTAAAATCCCAATCGAGGTACTTAACTCCCGAAGAAAATCCCATAATAACATCCGGGGCAGCTTTTTTGTAGCGGTACCTGTCTTCATTTGTAATTCTGCCATCTGCATTTCTGTCGACAAATAATCCTTCCACAGGCATACCTTGTTCATCGTAAACCTGCTCAAAAACAAAGAAGGAATTGGCAGGATGACCCACACTGTGGATCTGGATTGTATTCCCCACAGCACCGGAAATTCCCCCTATTTCTACGCCTATGTACGAAGGATCGTCATTGGCTGTAAGGCGGGTGATTTTATTTTCGTTGTACGAAATATTAAATCCTACATCCCAACTCAAATCAGGCCGCGATACCGGAACAGCATCGATGCTGAATTCAATACCCCTGTTCTCAAGGTCACCTACGTTTGTAAGAATCTGGTTGGTAAGGTTTGTACCTGCCGGTACAGGGATGAAATTTATAAGGTCATCTGTCACCCGGTAATAGGCATCGATTGATCCGGAAATACGGTTTTCCAGAAATCCGTAATCAAGCCCTATGTTCCAGGTAGTGGTTTCCTCCCATTTGATATTGGCATCGTAACCTTCTGGCCTGATGGTGGTATAATATGTATCGCCAAACTGGTATCTTGCATTGTTTTCACCATATGTATAACGTGGCATGTAAGGATAATCATTGTCTGTGATGTTTTGCTGCCCGGTCACACCATAGCCAATTCTGAGTTTTAAATCAGACAGGACTTGTGAACCGGCAAGAAAAGGTTCTTCGGCAATCTGCCATGCCAGTGCAACTGCAGGGAAAAGCCCCCAGCGGGTATCCGGTGAAAACCTTGATGATCCGTCCTGCCTGAGGGTAAAGGTGGCGAGGTACCTGTCCATAAAGGTATAGTTGAGCCTGCCGAAAAATGAAACCAGGTAATTCTCTGTTTCATAATCTGTATCAGAAATGATCTCAGTACCTCTGACATTCGTGGTTTTTGAAGCGCCTGCCCTCCAGAAATGCTGCCATGAATATCCTGCCATGGCATCTACACGGCTGTTAATTGAACCGATATCCTTCACATAGTTCAGATAAAAATCGAGCAAGGTGTTTTTCTTGTCCTGTGTATAATGGGTATCTTCGCCTCCGCCTGTTAACCTGTCAAATGCCCAGGGAGCATTTTCAGGAACATAAATAGAACCTTCACTTTTTGAAATATCATATCCCAGGTTCAGGTTTGCCCTTAAATCAGGGAACCACTGGAGCCGGTAATCAATTTCAGCGTTCCCTATGCTTCTTTGTACATCTGAACGGTCGTCACGCATATGCAACTGTGCAACAGGGTTCATATTTGCAATGGTAATGGGATCGCCGTTTGGTTGTGTCCAGGTGAAGTAACCGCCATAAGGGCTGTTGTTTCTGACTGGTTGAGTCGGGTCGAAACTGAATGCCGATCCTATGGCTCCCCTGTTTCCAAACTGGTTGTCGATGTACATCCCCTTTACGTTCAGGTTCAGCCTGAGGTGGTCATCAAGAAACGAAGGATTGAATCCAAGTGAACCAGTCCATCTGGAGAGGCCGTCGGTATCAAGAATCCCCTTCTGGTCGGTAAATCCTACGGATGCCCTGTAAGGCATATCCTGTACACTCCCCGTAACACTCACGTTGTGGTCGTGTCCGATTGCCGTACGGTATATTTCATCCTGCCAGTCGGTATCGGCATCACCCATCAGGTTGATTGCATTGGGATTATTTGCATACCTTTCCTGGATAACAGAACGAAACTGACTGGTAGACAATGGCATAATCTTGTTGGCATGGGTGCTTACCGACATATAACCATTGTAAGTAATGCTTAACGGTGTGCCGGCTCTTCCCCTTTTTGTTGTAATAATGATAACCCCGTTGGATGCACGTGAACCGTAAATCGCCGTTGCAGAGGCATCCTTCAGAACAGTGAATGTTTCGATATCACTGGGGTGGATGGTACTAAGCGGGTTTTTCATTCCGGATATACCGTCATTATCGACCGGAACGCCATCAATTACAAACAGGGGATCATTGCTTGCAGAAAGCGATGAGCCTCCCCTGATGCGAATGGTTGCCCCTTCCCCCGGTGAACCCCCGCCACTTATAATATTTACACCGGCAATTTTACCTGTAACAAGTTCCTGGGGAGAAGTGATGGCACCCGGGTTGAAATCTTCAGAACTGATCGCCCTGACCGACCCTGTGGCATCCTGCCTTCTAACCTGGCCATAGCCGATCACAACAACTTCGTCCAGCCCGACAACAGACTGCACCAGCTGGACAGTCAGGACATTGCCCCTTCCAACCTCAACCTCCTGTGGTGTATAACCCACAAAAGAAAATACAAGTATATCTCCTTCACTGGCTTCAATGGAAAACTGTCCGTCGAAATTGGTGACGGTCCCCCTGGTGGTGCCTTGTATGGCAATGGTTACGCCCGGCAAAGGTTCTTTGCTGTCGGCATCGGTTACAATCCCTGTTACTGCTTTTGGCTGTGCCCCTGCCGATAGGATCATCAGGAAGGCACCTAAAAACAGGTAAAGCTTCAGGTACTTACATATCAAGCTCATTTTTTAATTATTAAGTTTTAACAATAACGCAACATGTAAAAGTCAGGTTAAAATATTTGTGGTTGAACCACTTTCTTTTCTACATAATAAGTTGGCCTAATTTAAAGATTTTTTTTTGATTATTAACATTCATTCAAGAACTTAAAGCCTGTTCAAAATGCTCCTGTCTTTATCAAAATGTTGTTAAAATCAACTGTTAATTGTCAAAAGGTATTGTTTAATGTACAACAAATTCAAAATTTTCAATCAGTTCATACTGCAAAATAGCTTCATGAAAAGATGCAAAAGGGCAGTTTCATGATCAGGCCAATGCCATTTTCTTATAAAACCATTTTGTATGCATGATTTTTTTTCTTTATCATTTTCCCACATCTTGATAGGAATTACGATTTGAAACAGGAGGATTTTATCCTGCGACCTGATTGACAATTCGTCTCATGAATTTTGGAATAAACAGTGGGAGAAATGTAACCAATACTTATTCCCAAATAATGCAACATAATGATATTCTGTTCAAGGCTTTAATGAGCATTAACCAGAGACTTAATAACGTAATTTCAACTTCATCTTAAATTCATGGTAAATACATCTTTTAATGAACTTAAGATGAACTTAAGATGAAGTTGAAATGAACTTGAGATGAAGTTGATTATGCCAAAGTAAGGTGCAAAGCTTTCAAAATATGGTAAATAAAGAATGCTGTTATTCTTGTTAAATGTTAAGGTTGACCATAGGTTCATACTGCTGATAAAGAAGGGGAATCATGAAATTACCTGAAGATAATTATCCAGCTGAGGTATCCCTGAAAATGATTATATACCTGTTTTTTGTGTAAATTAGCTTTTTGATGTTTTCTGCGGCTGCCACAGAGTGGGGTATGCCGTGAATGAGCGGTTTAATTTTTAAAATCAGTTGTTATGAATAAAGTTTGGTTTACCCTGGTTCTTATTGTTTCTGTGTTTCATCTCAATGCCCAGGACATAAAGCTTCAGCGGGTTGAGCCGGGTAACTGGTGGGCGGGAATGAAGTCGCATGAACTCCAGTTGATGGTGTACGGCGAAAATTTATCAGATGCGGGTGTTTCAATTGAATACCCGGGTGTACAGCTGCTTTCTGTTTCAAGGGTGCACAATCCCAATTACCTTTTCATCGATCTGAAGCTGGCAAAAGATGTAAAGCCCGGGACTTTTGACATCAGGTTTAATATTGGCGGCAGGGAAGCAGCAACGTGGAAATATGAACTGAAGGCAAGGGAAGAAGGTTCGGCCCTGAGGGAAGGCTTCAACAGCTCGGACGTGATATACCTGATCACCCCCGACAGGTTTGTGAATGGCAACCCACAGAACGACCACGTTGAAGGAATGAAGGAAAAACCTGACCGCTCAAACCGTAACGGCAGGCATGGTGGCGACATCAGGGGCATCATCAATTCTCTTGACTATCTTCAGCAGATGGGCTTTACTGCTGTCTGGCTGAACCCGGTGCTTGAGAACAATATGACCCGTGTTTCGTATCATGGCTATTCAACCACCGATTTTTACAAGGTCGATCCAAGATTCGGTACAAATGAAGAGTATCGCGAGCTCAATGATGAGCTTGACAAAAGGGGCATGAAGCTCATTATGGACATGATTTTTAACCATTGCGGATCGGAGCACTGGTGGATGGACGACATGCCCATGCCCGACTGGCTGAATGGTTATCCTAAATATACGATTACCACCCACCGCCGTACAGTTAACATGGACCCCCATGTTTCGGAAGCCGATAAAGAAGCCATGGTCGATGGCTGGTTTGTACCTACTATGCCCGACCTGAACCAAAAGAACCCTTTCATGAAAAAGTATCTGATCCAGAACAGCATCTGGTGGATAGAATACGCAGGTCTGGAGGGTATCCGGCAGGATACCTGGCCATATCCCGATATGGACATGATGGCTGAATGGGCCCAAAGGGTGCTGGAAGAATATCCGCATTTCAACATTGTTGGAGAGGAGTGGAGTGTGAACCCTGCCATTGTTGCCTACTGGCAGATGGGCCAGGTGAACCTCGACGGATATCATTGTCCGTTGCCTTCACTCATGGATTTCCCCCTCCAGGATGCTGCCGTGAAGGCTTTCAGGCATGAGGAAAAGGGGGGACAGGGGTTTTTGGGCCTTTATGAAATGATAGCAAACGACTTTTTGTATCCCGATCCGTACAATCTTGTGGTGTTTCCTGATAATCACGACATGTCGAGGTTTTATGTTCAGGTGGGTGAAGATGTAAGCCTGCTGAAGATGGGATTGGCCTTTATTTTGACAACGAGGGGGATCCCCCAGTTGTATTATGGAACGGAAGTCCTGATGTCGCACCCGGGTGACAGTCATGGCGACATACGGGCTGATTTCCCTGGAGGATGGGCTGGTGATAAAGTAAATGCCTTTACAGGCGCCGGATTGACCCCTGCGCAGAAAGATATGCAGCAGTATATTTCCACAATCCAGAACTGGCGTAAAAACAGCAAGGCCATTCACGATGGAAGGTTGAAACACTTTGTGCCCCAAAATGGAATATATACGTATTTCAGGTACAATGGCGATGAAACGGTTATGGTTATATTGAATAAGAACAACAGCCCGCAGGTTTTAAACACCGAAAGGTTTTCAGAAATCATGGGAGGGTATAAGTCAGGACGTGAGATTATTACATCGGCTGAGGTTGGAAACCTGAAAGAAATAAAGGTGCCGGCGATGTCGGCAATGATTATTGAGTTGAAATAGCAGGTTGATAAAATATACATGACACAAGACTAATAGACACAAGTCCCTCAATAAAGAGTTTTACAGCCCGATTAAAAATAATATTATAAACGACCCCCTAAATCCCCCGAAGGGGGACTTTGGGACAGTGCAAGTTTGGCAGCATGCTGCTAAAGAGCGTCTTGTCTTTCCCCTCTCCGCCAGCTGGCGGAAGGCGGGGAGGGGTCGTTTTGACTTTAAATGATAGATGATTACATAAGAGTATCAAGACCAGAAACGTGTTTATTGGTATCAAGACTAATAGTATCAGGACACAAGACAAGATCTTCTGTAAGTTTATGTTTTATTAATAAGTAATAAAGTCATTCTGAATGAACAGGATTAAGTCTTGATATACGTGTCTAAGCACCTTGTATCTATTCCTTGTTTTGGTATCAAGACTAATAGTATCAGGACACAAGACAAGATCTTCTTTAAGTTTATGTTTTATTAATAAGTAATAAAGTCGTTCTGAATGAACAGGATTAAGTCTTGATCCTTGCCTGCCTGCCTTTAGGCCAGGTGCCTAAGCTTCTGGTGTCTATTCATTATTTGCTGCCCATGGCCTGCAATACCTTTCCCATATCCACTCTGTTTTCTAACATTCCTTCCCAGATATCTCCTTCCTTCTCAAGCCGTTTGCGGATGTTTTTCAGGTTAAAATGAGTGGGTGTAAGCCCTTCCTTCAGCTCTTCCCAGCGGACAGGGGCTGAAACAGGAGCTCCCGGCCGTGGGCGGAGACTGTATACCGACGACATGGTTTTTCCTTTTGCATTCTGAAGGTAATCGAGATATATTTTTCCCTGCCGTTTTGAAGGTGAGCGTTCAAAGCTGGTTAAATCCTGGAATTGTTTATGGATATGGTGCTCCATAATCTTTACGAAGTTCTGTACCTGCGGGTAGGTATATTTCTGCTCCACCGGAACATAGATATGCAGTCCGCGCGAGCCTGAGGTTTTACACCACGCAGGTATGGAAAGCTGGTCGAACAGTTTTTTGAAAGCAAGGGCTACCTGGAGTACTTTTGAAAAATCGACATCCACCGGGTCGAGGTCGAACACCATGTAATCCGGATTGTCGAGGGCGGGAAGGGAAGAACTCCAGGGGTTGATTTCAATGCAGCCCAGGTTGGCCATATATAGAAGGGTATCCACATCCTGGCACAGCAGGTATTCGATGTAACCGCCTTTGCTGTTGTCAACCTTCACGGTTTTAGCCCAATCAGGTGCTTTACCCTCCATGTTTTTCTGAAAAAAACCTTTTCCTTCCATGCCGTTGGGTGTCCGGAAAAGCGACTGAGGCCTGTCTTTCAGATATGGCAGGATGAAGCCGGAAATATCTCTGTAATATGAAATTACATCACCTTTGGTGTAGCCCTGTTCAGGCCAGAAGATTTTTGAGGTATTTGTAAAGGTGACCTTCGATTCAGTTTCTTTAGTGCCGGCAGGTTTTTCAATAATGATTTCCTGTGGCTTTTTATCTGCCCTTAATCCTATAAAGGAAGGATGCCTCATAATTTTATCGTTCGTCCAGCTCGAAAACCTGACTTCACAGATCAGTTCAGGCTTCACCCAACGGATGTTTTTAATTTTCGGTGGATTTGCAACGGGTGGTTTTTTGACTTCCAATTTTTTCAACTGAGTCATGAGTTTCTTCTGGAGACTATCGCTGAAACCTGTGCCTATCCTCCCCGTATAAATCAAATCGTTGCCTTCATTCACTGCGCAGATTAGGGAACTGAATGCCCGCGACTCCTTCTCCGAAAGCGTATAGCCGCAAATGATCATTTCCTGCCTGTACCCGGTTTTGATCTTCAGCCAGTCGTCGGAACGGTTACCTGAATGGTATTTACTGTCGGCACGCTTGGCAATGATGCCTTCCAGCTGTTTTTTTTCGATTTCCCTGAAATATGCCTCGCCTTCGGTTTCTCTATGAGAAACATAATGAATATGTGCAGGAGGATCCTTCAGAAGCAGTTCCAGCAGTTTTTTCCGCTCTGTCAGGGGCAGGTTTCTCAGGTCATGGCCGTTGAGCCAAAGCAAATCAAACACATAATAATGCAGGTGGTCCTGCTTGTTCTCCTTATTTTGCAGCTTCTGGAAATCCATTTGTTCCCGGTGGTCCATAAAAACCACTTCCCCGTCGATGATGAATTCAGCTTTAATGGAAGCAAGTTCGTTTACAATAAGTGAATACCGGTCGGCAAAACTGTTGTTGTTCCTTGAAAACAGGTCAACTTTTTTTTCTTCCCTGGCAGCAATAACCCTGTATCCATCGTACTTCAACTCGAAGATCCATCCCTCTTTTGAAAAAGCTTCACCTGTTAATGTAGCCAGCATGGGTTTTAGGAACCCCGGAAACTTCTTTTTTTCAGCAGATCCGGGGGTGGGGGTTTCATGATTGCCACCCGGATTTTCATCCGGTTTTATCAGGGTCTCTGTGGTTGCCTTGTCAGAATTCCAGACTTCATTTCTTCCTGATATTTCTTCCATAGTACGGCCGGTGAGGGCACTTCTTTCTTCATCCTCTGGTCCTGGTTCCTTGTCAGGTGCTTTCATAAAGAACCATTCATCCTTTTCCGAATTGGTTGATTTTACAAGGTTATAATAACCTTTGAGCCGTGTTCCCTGCAGATATAGTTTAAGCGTGCCTTTGGCAAGGCGTTTTTTCATTTCTCCGGGCGAAGGTGAAATTTTTTCCATGTCGAGGTAATAATAACCGACATCCCAAACCATTACAGTACCGGCACCGTAATTTCCCTTCGGGATGTTCCCTTCGAAATGAATGTAGCTCAGTGGGTGGTCTTCGACTTTAATGGCAAGGCGTTTTACTTCCGGATCATTAACTGGTTTTTTAGGGATCGCCCAGCTGACAAGGGCATCATCAACCTGAAGCCTGAAGTCGTAATGTTCCCTGCGGGCCATATGCCTTTGTACCACGAACCTGTTTTTTTCGTCACAATCGCCATTTGTGTTTTCAGGTTCGGGAGTGTTTTCAAAGTTCCTCTTTTCATGATATTCCGAAAGGCTGTTCATGATATATCACTTTGTAAACTCCGCTGATTTTAATTGGCCATTTCGAGGCTCTTTTTCAACTGTTCCATCAGATCATCAACAGGAGTCTCTTCTTTTTTGGTATCTGCAACCTTAATTTCCTTGTTTTTTGCTTTTGCATCAATGATTTCCTGCAGGGTTTCCTGGTAGGTATCTTTATATTTTTCAGGATCAAAGGTCGTGCTCATCCCTTTAATAAGCTGCATAGCCATTTCCAGTTCCTGCTTGGAGGGACTTGCTGAAGGGATTTTCAGATCATCTGGCTGACGGAGTTCATCATGATACCTCATCTGATTGAGATACAATACATGTTCATCGGCCATCAGCAAGGCAAGATGTTCCTTATTGCGAAGCACGAATTTCGCCAGTCCTGCCATTTTGGAATCGAATATAGCCTGCCTCAACAGATTGTATGTTTTACCTGCACCTTTTTCAGGTTCAAGCAGGTAAGGTTTTTCAAAATACCGCGGATTGATCTCTTCAGTTTTCACAAATTCAAGAATATCGATGCTTTCGCTCTTTCCTTTGCGGGCTTTTTCAAAGTCCTCATCCTTGATGATCACATAATAATCATCTACTTTATGTCCCTTAACAATTTCTTTCCAGGGCACTTCCTTACCGTCGGTCTGGCATACCCTGATATATTTGATCGGGCATTGATCTTTTTCACGCAGCATATTCATGTCGATTTTGCTGCTTTCAGTTCCACTGTAAAGTTTAACGGGAATATAAACCAGGCCGAAACTTATTCCGCCTTTCCAAATTGCTCGTGGCATAACAGTTATTTTTAAAAATATATCTGACTATGTTTAAGTCTGTTAAAATCATGCCGATTTTCGCTTATGCAGTTATTTGATTGAAATCATGTTAGTTAGGATAAAGGTGGGAAAGATTGCTGCTTTGGGATGATGTGGTGATTTTCTACATTGATGGGTTTAAGAGTCTCGAAAGATTTTTTTCCGGAGAAGTTAAAATTTTTGTTTTGGATATAATCCTGTAATACAGCATTTTATATTAATAGATTTTTTTTTATTTAATTTTTTGCAAAAATAAATAGGTTTACCTGAACTTTTTTTTAAGGATCATGTTTAGATATGTACTTGATTTAACTCACATCACACACAGATGGTTTGGTTTTTGGTTTAGTTTAGGTTTAGGTTGATAGAGAAAAGGCCGGTTGTTGAACCGGTCTTTCTTTTTTAAACCGAAACCCGAAGGTATAACGAGTACCTGATGAAAATAAAGTATTTAATTTTTGAGAATATTTTTAATAAAAAATGTAATGAATTCAAGGGATTTAAGGAAAACAGAAAATAAAGTTGAAAATTTTCACAACTTTTTAAACTTTAATCAAGTATAAACGTTTTATTACTACCACACACAGATGGTTTGGTTTTTGGTTTAGTTTAGGTTTAGGTTGATAGGGAAAGGCTGGTTGCTCAACTGGCCTTTCTTTTTTTTATGTACCCAGGAACAAAAATTATCTTTTCATAATCCCGTAACACATGATTTTAAGGATGATGTCAACACTTCTTTCAAGGTTGACTGAGCCGTAGTTGCCTGCGGAAAGGGGCATTTCAAGGCCCTTGATAGCGGTGGTTATGCCAATGGCGGCCAGATTGAAATCATAGATCTCGAATTCATTTTTACGGACTCCTTCAATGAGTATCCTTTTAATCATCCTGATTTCATCCTGTTCGTACCTCCGTTTTACCTCTTCAATGAATTCAACTGCTGTAACGTCGTTTTCAATGGCATGATAGAAATTGGCAAGGCTCCTGAAGGTTGTAAGCTTTGTAAGGATATAATCACGCAGTTTGTCAACCGGATCGGTATTACGGTTAATTACTATTTCAAGCTCTTTGGCCAGGATTTCAACCTCCTTCATAATTACGGCCTGAAATAAGTCTTCCTTACTGGAAAAATAATAATAAAGAGAGCTTTTACCTTTTCTTACTGCATTTGCAATGTCATCAAGCGTGGTTTTTTTATAGCCGTACTTGCTGAAGATTTCACGTGCTATTTTAAGAATACTTTCGCGGTTCAGGTCTCTCTTAGTTCCGTTTTCGATGTTGGTCTGCATCCTGATATTTTTGTTGTATTAGTTAAAAAAGTCAAACAAATATAGCCATTTATTTGAGCGGATAAAACTTTTTTATTTTTCGACTGAAAAATTTTGTTTAATGTATGATGATGCAAAAAACCCTGATATGAGCAGGTTAATTCAATATGTTATTTCGAAGCATCAGGCTTTTTCCTGATCTGCCAGCCTGAAATCCAGTTGTTTTTTCTCCAGGTTGGTACGCCAGATTTTTATGGTGATATCATCGCCCAACTGGTATCTTTTATGCTTATGGCGGCCGGTAAGGGCATAATTCTTTTCATCAAAGATATAGAAGTCATCATCGAGTTCACGGATAGGAACCATGCCTTCAATTTTGTTTTCCAGCTCAACATAAATTCCCCAGTCTGTAATGCCTGATATGACCCCTTGATAAATCTCGCCTACATGATCCTGCATGAATTCAACCTGCTTGTATTTAATAGACGATCTTTCAGCATTGGCTGCCCTGGTCTCCATATCGGATGAATGCTTGCATAAATCTTCATATTTCTGATCATTTGCCGAACGGCCGTCTTCGAGGTATTTTTCAAGCAGCCAGTGCACCATCATATCCGGATACCGGCGTATAGGTGAGGTAAAATGTGTGTAATAATCGAATGAAAGTCCGTAATGCCCTATATTCCTTGTTGAATAGGCAGCTTTAGCCATGGTCCTGATCGCAAGGGTTTCCACTACATTCTGTTCTTTACGTCCCTTCACATGATCGAGCAGCTGGTTCATAGAGTTTGAAATGGTTTTTGCAGAATTCAGCTGGATTCCATATCCGAACCTGTGTATAAATGAATTAAAGGCTTCAAGTTTATCGGGGTCAGGTTTATCGTGTATCCGGTAAACAAACGTTTTGGGTTTTTTGCGTTGGGCAGGCTTTCCTATGAATTCGGCTACTTTTTTGTTTGCCAGCAACATAAATTCCTCGATGAGTTTGTTGGCATCTTTTGATTCTTTAAAGTAAACGGACAATGGCTTTCCATTTTCATCGATGTTGAATTTTATTTCTACACGTTCGAAACCTATTGCACCATCTTTAAAGCGTTCAGTCCTGAGTTTCTGAGCCAGATCGTTTAATTTGAGCAGCTCTTCTGATAACTCACCTTCCTTTTTTTCAATGATCTCCTGGGCTTCCTCATACGAAAAGCGGCGGTCAGAGTGGATCACAGTTTTTCCGAACCACTGGCTGAGCACACGGGCATTATCATTCAGTTCGAAAACAGCAGAAAAGCAAAGCTTATCTTCCTTTGGCCGCAATGAGCAAACACCATTCGATAACCTTTCAGGCAACATGGGTACCACACGGTCGACCAGGTACACCGAGGTTGCCCTGCTCTGGGCTTCTTCATCGATCATCGATCCCGGGATGACATAATGGGTAACATCGGCTATATGAATTCCTATTTCCCAGTTCTTGTTTTCGAGCTGACGTATAGATAAAGCATCATCAAAATCCTTGGCATCGGCAGGGTCTATTGTAAAGGTGGTTACTCCTCTGAAATCGCGGCGCTTCTTATATTCTTCTTCAGGAATTTCATATGGAATTTTTTCAGCCGCCTTATTGATCTTTTCAGGGAACTTGTGCGGCAGTTCATACTCGGCAAGGATGGCATGCATTTCTGCATCATTGTTTCCGGTGTCGCCCAATACTTCACTTATTTTTCCGAAAGGGCTGCGTGCTTTTGATGGCCACTCAAGAATTTCGGCAATGGCTTTCTGTCCGTGTTTGGCACCATTAAGGTTATCTTTGGAGATGAAGATGTCAAATCCCACTTTTCCGGCAGGTATAAGAAAGGCAAAATTTTGTGAAACCTCAACAGTTCCAACGAAATGGGTTTTTGCACGTTCTACGATTTCAGTTACTTCACCTTCAATGTCATGTTTTTTACGGCGGGCGTAAATCATCACCCTCACTTTATCGCCATCCATGGCATGGTTCAGGTTGCGAGCCGAGACCAGCACAGGGCGTTCCATTTCTTCGCTGTTGATATAGGCAAATCCCTGCGGCTGGAGTTCAACAATACCGGTTATAGTGCCTGTTTTAACCTTGAGCCTGTAGCTGCCCCGCGAGACTTCCTCCAGGTAGGCATCGTCTTTTAAGTCTTCGAGCGCAACATTTACAAGGCGCCGTCCCTCCTGATCCTTGATCCCAAGCCAGGATGATATCTGTTTATAGTTGACCACTTTTCCGGTCTGGTCGTATAAAACGGAAAGTATGGCATTTTTAAGTTTTTTCTTATTAAATGATACACTTTTGCTCAGTTTTTTCTTTTCCTTTTTATTCTTTTTGGTCATGTAAATTTTATTTTAATCAATGGCAAGTTAGCTTATTTATACGAGAATTAACAATAGCTAACACTCAATGTTTGCAGGAATTTGTATGTTTGTGGGTTGTTTTTAGCGAATGAAATTTCTTGATAAAATACCTTATATCATAATAGCGGGGTTTGCATGGGTAGTAATTGTATCTTCCTGTGCGAACCAGGGAATGCCTACCGGTGGACCACGTGATACGATTCCACCTGTTCTTACCGGAACCTTTCCTGCCTACAAGTCGCTTAACTTCAGTGGAAATGAAGTAAGGCTGACATTCAATGAGTATATTATTCCTGACCAGGTATCGGAACAACTTGTTATATCTCCCCCTTTAGAAAAAAGACCGGTAATTCTTACAAAATCAAGAACCCTGATTCTAAGGTTTAATGAAAGCCTTCAGGACAGTCTTACCTATTCAATGGACTTTAAGAATTCTATAATAGATAACAATGAGAGGAATCCTTTGGAGAATCTTCGCTTTATATTCAGTACAGGAGACAGTCTTGATTCACTCAGAGTAGCAGGGAAGGTGGTGAACGCCTTCAATATGGAGCCATTGGAGAACACACTGGTAATGCTTCATAAAAACCTGCATGATTCGGCTGTATACAGGCTTCGCCCGTTGTACATAGCCAGAACAGATGAAGAAGGGATGTATTTGTTCGATAACGTTGCAGAAGGACAATATCATCTGTTCTCCCTGAATGATGCCAACGCAAATATGAGATATGATGAAGGAGTTGAAGAAATTGCCTTTCATGATTCCGTCATTGTACCTTCTGCAGTATATCATGCTGAAGCAGATACACTGGCATCGGGGGCAGATTCACTTCTTGTGACAGGGCATATACATTTTCTTCCGGGGCCGGTTTATCTCCGGCAGTTCTCAGAGGAGATTTATGATCAATATCTTAAAACATCAAAAAGAGATTCTCCTTACCAATTTACTCTTGTATTTAACGAGCCGGTACGAGACACTTTCAGTGTACGGCTGGTTAATGAAGACATTGAGAACTGGGTTATATCGGAACCTAACCTTAAATACGATTCGCTTACATTCTGGATAACAGACACCACTCTGGCGCGACAGGAAAAGATTCAGATGGAGATATCCTATTTTCAGATCGATACAACAGATAACCTTTACGTTGAAAAGGATACGATTGAAATGCAGTATATAGAGAAGGAGGATCCAAGAAGAAGGAGAAGGGCTGCAAGAAATGAGGATGAAGATGCACCTCCGGAGGTTCCCCAGTTCAGCTGGACCACCAATCTTTCTTCAACAGGTTTTGACCTGAACAAGGATATTATACTTTCGGCTCCCCAGCCATTAAGATTCATTAACCCCGAAGCAATTTCAGTTTATCTTGCGGAAGATACCTTAAAAACGCCTTTGGAAATTAAAGTGGCACCTGATTCTGTGCTGTACAGAACTTACCGTATTTCGTACCAGTGGGAAGATGAAACCAGTTATACTATTTCGGTCGATTCAGCAGCAAGTGAAAATATTTACGGTCTGACAAGCCGTGAAATATTAACAACCTTCAGTACACGGTCAAGAGATTATTATGGTGCCATCAATCTTGCTATTACCGGGGTAGAAGGGCAGGTACTGGTGCAATTACTTGAGAACAAACCTGAGGAACCTGTTCTCAGTGAGAAGATCATTGATAAAGATCAGACAGTAGTATTTGATTATCTTCCACCAGAAAAGTACAGGGTAAAAGCCATATTCGATATAAACCGCAACGGAAAATGGGACCCTGGCAGTTACCAGGATAAGTTCCAGCCGGAACCTGTCATTTATATCAATGAAGTTATAAAAGTCCGGTCTAACTGGGACAGCAACCTGCCGTGGGAAATTAAGCCTGATCCTGCATTTGTCAAGAATATCAGGGACAGGGAAGTGGAAGAGCAACTTCGAAAAGAAGCTGAGGAACAAGAACGCAGGGAGGAAGAACTGCAACAAAATGAGGGTCAGCCCCGGCAAAATGATATGTTCAGCCCTGGTGGTTCATCACCCGGCACATTTCAGCCGGTAAGACGGTAATTATGCATTTTTATTAAAAGCAGCAGTGATTTTCAGGTGATGGAGAACTAATAAATGAAAAAAATTTCGTTATAATCTCCTGTTATTGAAGATTGAAAATAAATTTGTGGTACTTTTATTTCGTCAATAAATTAATCAGGCTATGCAAAGAACAAAAAATCCACTTATTTTTATTGTTCAGGAGAATTTAATCTATAAGGAACTGATCGTTGGTTATCTTCAACAAAAAAAATATACCAATCTTAAAACCTTCAAGACGGCTGATGAGTGCCTGAAGTCTATTTCCCAAAAGCCTGATATCATAGTTCTTGATTATTCCTTCCAGGGCATTACAGGTCTGGAGCTTATGAAGAGGGTAAAGGCCGAGTACCCCGAGATCGATTTTGTATTTCTTAGCGGACAGAATGATGTTGAAGTTGCAGTTAACATCATGAAAATGGGTGCTGCTGATTATGTTGTAAAAAATAACAATGCACCCGAAGCGCTGGTAAAATCCATTCAATACCTCCTGTCGAAAAACCAGGTCCAGAAAGTGAAAAAGGGATATCAGGTGGGTGTTATCGGATTTTTTATCATGTTGTTCCTCATTATCATGATCATTATCCTGATGACCATACTGCTGGAAGATTTCAGCCTGGCACAGTTACCAGTGACTGTACCAGATAAGATGTATGCATGTTTCATGTAATTTTTTTATTGTGACTTAAGTCGGCTTTTACTACCTTTCGCGACTTAAATAAAAAATCAGGAGCGATGGGGTTTATTTCTGTTCTCAAAAAGTACAATACTACATTCTGGGCTTCCAATGTTATAGAGTTATTTGAACGATGGGCCTGGTATGGCTTCTATATGGCATTTGCCCTTTACCTTGTGAACTCAAAGGATACCGGTGCACTGGGATTGACGCAGGCACAAAAGGGTATTATTATGGGAACCGGGTCGATGCTTCTTTACTTTTTGCCTGTTATAACCGGTGCCATTGCCGATAAAGTAGGATACAAGAGGATGTTGTTCCTTTCATTTACTGTGTACATCACAGGATTCTACATGATCGGCAGCTTCGATACTTTTGGCTGGATGTTCTTTGCCTTTGTATGGACCTGTATCGGCGGAGCTCTTTTCAAACCCATTATTTCAGGCATGATTGCCCGCACAACCAATGAAGAAACATCTTCCATCGGTTTTGGCATATTTTATATGATGATTAACATCGGCGGGTTTATCGGGCCATTTATTGCAGGCGTGCTGATGCAAAAATCATGGGACTTCGTATTTTATATGTCTATGGTCACAATGGCAGTGAACTATTTTATCACTGCTTTCTATTTTCGTGAACCTGTAGTGAAAGATAAAAATTCATCGCTGGGTAAAACCATTGTCCAGGCATTTGTAAACATTGGAATCACGCTTCAGAACTGGAAGTATGTTCTTTTTCTGATTATTATGGTGCTTTTCTGGACAGCATTTAACCAGTTGTACTATTCATTCCCGGTGTTTGTGGAGCAATGGGTAGACACCTCTCCCCTTTATGATGGAATACGTGCCGTATGGCCCTGGCTTGCAGAGGCAATAGGAACTCCCGAAGGAACTATAACTGCGGTGACCCTTGGCAGTATGGATGCATTTTTCATCATAGTATTTCAGCTGATGGTTTCAACTTATGTGATGAGGTTTCGTCCTCTTGTTGCCATGATGGGTGGGATACTGGTTCTGGCTGGCGGACTGGCCCTCATGTTTTCAAACCAGAACAGCTGGCTCATCCTGCTTGGAATTCTTGTTTTCGCCCTGGGGGAAATGGCAAGTTCACCAAAATTCTCAGAATATATTGGCCGGATTGCCCCCGAAGACAAAAAAGCCTTGTATATGGGTACATCCTTTCTTCCCATTGCGGCGGGACATCAGCTGGCTGGCTGGCTTTCAGGTGGAGTATATGAAAAAATAGCCGATGATATTTATCTCCTTCAGCAGGAAGTGATAAAACGTGGCATATCCATGCCTTCCATATCCGGTGAGTTCTCAAAAAACGACTACATTCAGATGGCTGCAGAGAAAATGGGCATGAGTGTTCAGGAACTGACCAATTTCTTATGGACTACATATAATCCTTCAAATATCTGGATTGTTTATTCGGGAGTGGCTGTGTCGGCCGTTGTGCTGCTTTGGTTCTACAACAGGTTCGTTCTGAAGTAAAACCTAAAGATCTGCCATAAACCTCCAGGGCTTGCTGATCCAGGGTTCTCCTGCATAATGAATGCCCACACGTGGCATCTGCTTATATGGAAGTATGATACCTGAATCTTCAACCCAAATCCGGTCTGATTCCATAAGATTTTCACCATAAAAAAACCGGTCGAGCTGCAGGAACTTGCCAACTCTTCCCGGACCAGCAATACCTTTTAGCCCCTGATCAGGACTGCTGTTGCCACACCTTCCTTGCCGGTAACAAAATTCAGCATCCAGTGTATTCCGTAAACAAGATAAACGTAGACCAATCCTCCTTCGCGGAACATGATATCTGTACGTGGAGTCCTGCCTTTACTGGCATGGCAGGCCAGGTCTTCAGTTCCATTATAGGCTTCCACTTCTGTAATGATGTACCTTTCAGTTGTTCCATCATCAAACGTTCGGGCAAGGGATTTTCCCAGGAGTTCGGGAGCTACTGTCAATACATCACGTCGGAAAAAACCGGCGGGCAACCTTGATTTCATTCCTGAATTTATTCTTGTACTGTGACTGGCTTCCTTTTCCTGTATAAAATAATAAAGTACCCTGCAGCCAGTAAAACCAGGATAAAGGAGGATGCCATCGAAACGTAGTTGCCCCTGTAGTAGGAAGCAGGTTCAAACCTGAATTCAATGGTATGGTTGCCTGCAGGAATAACCATTCCCCTGAGGATATAGTTTATCCTGAAATGCGGCACCGGCTCACCATTCAGGTATGCATGCCAGTCGCTTTTATAATAAACATCAGAAAATACGGTCAGCTGCTCACTGGCTGCATTATAATTATACTTCAGATAATTTGGCTGATATTCTGCAAGGCTGATTGATCCGTTTCTGTCCTTGCTGAAGGTTTTCTGCGCAACGAATTCATTGAACTGTTGGTTTATAACAGCTGTTTCCGAGGGGTCAAGATTTTTAAGGGCAGCAATTTCTTCATCGGCATTCTGCATTATTTTATAATCGGATACAAACCAGGCATTACCCAGGGCATCCGGATTCATGATTGGACCCTGGTTGACATCGTATATTACATAGCGGGTGTTGAGCATGTTCATGGCCGTAAGCTGGTTAAATACGGAATCGATGGTAAGTCCCAACTGAAGGTTGTTTACCATTTGCTGCAGTTCAGGCTGCAGGTGGTAGTCGATGATTTCCTGGTAGCGGCGGAGCTTTGCTGCATGATAGCCGCCAACATTCTTGTGGAAAAAAGAAGCCCTTGCATCCTGAAAAGGATTGGGCAAAGCCAGAACCCTGTAGTATAAATCCTTATCCTTTAAAATGGCTTCGTCGGCAGGGGTCATCGGAAATGGCGTTTCTGCCTGCCTTTTTGGAACAAAATCGTCATTGTTCAGGTAGCGCTTATCTACCGGCCACAAATCAATAAGAATCGCAACTCCCAATATGGCAATCAAAGTAGTTGTTTTAATTTTTTTTAGGTGCCATAAATATAATGCACCTGCAGCGGCTGCGATAAACAGGAAAGACCGGAAGGCATCGCTGCGCAGCAAGCTTCTGCGGTCAGAGATAACGCTGTCGATCAGCCAGTCAGGGTAAACACTTGTATCCATTGCATTGGTGAAACTGCCTGCCAATCCGGGCAAGAGTGCAAACAATAGCGACAGTCCTCCGGTTATTGCAAAAGACCATTTAAGACCGTTCAGCCAGAGCTTTTTATCTGTTTTTCCGGTAATAATATCATTCAATACAATAAAACCAAGCAGAGGCATTGCAAATTGTGCTATAACCAATGTCATGCTGGGGGCCCTGAACTTGTTGTATAATGGCAGATAATCAAGTAGAAAGCTTGTCAGCCACATGATGTTGCCACCCCAGGAGAGGATAATGGATACTATGGTGGCAGCGAGCAGCCACCATTTGTAAACCCCTTTCACAACAAAAAGTCCCAGCACGAATAGGAAAACAATAATTGCACCAATGTATACCGGGCCTGAAGTTCCGGGCTGGTCACCGTGGTACATACTGATTTGATTTACTACCTGTCGTGCATTTGGAACTCTGTTGGCTTCCAGTGTTTTAAAGCTTTCAGAATCAGTCCCGGGGCTTGTGGTACTGCCTCCCCCCTTAAAGTTAGGGATCAGAAGCGTAAAGGTTTCGTCGATACCGTAGCTCCATTGGACTACATAATCCTTGTCGAGGCCGCTGGTTCTGTTTTCACTGTCTGATGACAATTCAGACGGTCCGCGGATAGAACTTTTGGAATATTCCCAGGTAGTGTACAGCCTCGAAAAGTTCATGCCAAGGGCAAGCACTGCTCCGGCAACCAGAAAGCCAAACGCTTTAAAGAAAGATGGCAGTGTTTTTTCCCTGACCGCGTATATCAGCTGAATGATCCCGAACAGGGCTATCATAATAAACCCATAATAGGTGATCTGGAGGTGGTTTGCTACCAGTTCGAGCGAGAAGGCAACAGTAAATAATAAGGTACCTGCCAGTGGTTTTCCCCTGAAAGCAAGTAATACCCCACCCAGTACAGGTGCCAGGTATGCTATGGCGGCAGCTTTGGAAGTATGGCCTGCTCCAATGATGATGATAAAATAGGATGAAAATGCAAAAGCAACTGCACCGGCCACACTTAACCACCGGTTGATTTTCAAACTGATCAGCAGAATGTAAAAGCCGATCATGTACAGGATGAGAAAACCGGCAACTGTAAAAATGTTTCTTACACTTGTATGAAAATAACGGGTAACATTGCCCGGATAGACCACCGATATCAGGTAGCCGGGCATACCGCTGAACATGCTGTTGGTCCATATGGCTTCTTCTCCGGTTGCTTCCCTGTAGTCGGAAAGTTCCTTCGACATTCCTTTGAAATGCCGGATATCATCCATCTCAATGGTCTTGCCTTCAAGCAGTGGCGACATATATGCGTAAGAGAGTACAATAAAGAAAAGGATTATTCCAAGATTGATTAAAATGTTGCGGAAGCCGGTTATCTTTGCCATTTTTATGTACTTTTCTTTCAATAAATTGATCTGACAAAAATAGACATTCTAATATTTTTAGCATCATAAATGGGAATAATCGTTAAACAAAGCATCACGGGTACCATCTGGTCATATCTGGGGGTGGGAGTGGGCTTTATTACAACTGCTTATCTTTTTCCCAACTACCTGACCCCTGACACCATTGGCCTGTTTGGATTGCTGCTTGCGTGGTCGGTAATGTTTGCCCAGGTTTCCTCCCTTGGTTACGGAGGTGTGACCGCCCGCCTGTTTCCTTATTTCCGGAATCCGGAGAAAGGACACAATGGCTTTCTCTTCATTGCCTTTATGGTTATGATTACAGGGTTTCTGCTGTTTCTTTTGGTATACTTCGTGTTTTCTCCCTGGCTGGCTGAAAACAATGCAGAGAAGTCGCGGCTGTTTTCGGAATACATCTGGCTGCTTATACCTCTTACTTTTTTTACCCTTCTGTATACCATTCTCGACAGCTATAACAAGTTGCTCTACGATGCAGTATTCGGAACCTTCCTGTCAGAATTTCTGCAGCGGGTTTTAATCCTGGTTGTGGTGCTTACCTTTGTTGCAGGTCTCATGAATATCCACCAGCTCATTATTTTTTATGCTGTTGCTGTATGTGCCAAGGGAGCTGTTTTACTGGGTTACCTGGTGATGAAGGGACAGGTTGATTTAAGGCCTCCCCGTGGTTTTGTAAGCAACAACTTAAAAAAGGAAATGATCAGTGTAGGGTTTTATAGCATTTTAACCGGAATGGGCGGGAACATCATTTTCAGCGTCGATAAAATATTAGTCAATCAAATGCTGGGGCTGCATGCAACAGGTATCTACACGATCGCATTTTTCTTCGGCACATTGGTGATTATACCCTCCAGGCCCCTGCTGCGCATAGCCGGTACACTCATAGCAGATGCATGGAAGAATGATGAAGTGTCATACATAGCAGACATATACAGAAAGAGCTGCATCAACCAGCTTATCCTGGGGGCATTCCTGTTTGGGGGAATCTGGGTAAATATAGACAGTATCCTGATCATTCTGGGTCCCGAATATGAATCAGGCAAGTGGGTTATATTCTTTATCGGATTAGGTTACATGATTGATATGGCAACGGGTGCCAACGGGCACATCATCGCCTATTCCAGTTACTATAAAATGGCACTCTGGTTTTTATTGGTGCTTGTGATTCTTGTAGTGGCAGGAATGTACCTTCTGGTACCCCTGTGGGGGATCGTTGGAGCTGCAGTTGCCATTGCCCTCTCATTTCTGGTGAATAACTTTTTACGGTTTTTGTTCCTTTACAGGAAGTTTAGCCTGCAACCTTTTACCTCCAGGTTTCTTCTTGTATTTGCTGCTTTTTTGCCGGCTTATTTCGCAGGATTTGTTCTTCCTGTACTTCCTCTTGTATTTGACATACTGGCCAGGGGGGCGTTATTTGCCCTGGTGTTCTCGGCCATTGTGATTGTGCTTAACATATCTGAAGACATCAATCAAACATTAGCCACGATATTGAAAAATATAAGGGCACGTTTGAGCAAATGATAAAAGGATGATGGAGGTATTGAGGGAAAAGACTCTGGAGTATAAGCCATACCCTCACTTCAGGTGAGCGTATGGCTGTATATTATTCATTTAAGATTGTTAATCCTTTCCATGGCCTCAATGGTACTGTTGCGGTCAGCAAAGGCTGAGAACCTGAAATATCCTTCGCCTGCAGGACCAAACCCTGAGCCGGGAGTGCCAACCACATTGGCTTCATTTAAAAGTTTATCAAAGAATTCCCATGACTTCATCGCGTTTTTAGTCTTTACCCAAATGTAAGGTGCATTCACGCCTCCGAATACTTCAAACCCGGCTTTGCTTAGGCCTTCTTTCATGATGCGGGCATTTTCAAGATAATATGAAATGATTTCAGCTACTTCTTTTTTACCTTCTTCAGAATATATGGCAGCAGCAGCTTTTTGTACCGGGTAAGACACGCCGTTGAACTTGGTAGTCTGCCGGCGGTTCCATAATGGCTTTACAGGCCTGGCATTTCCATTGCTGTCGTAGGCCATCAGTTCGTCGGGAACCACTGTGAATGCACAACGGGTTCCGGTAAAACCTGCTGTTTTGGAGAAGCTGCGGAATTCAATGGCTACCTTTTTTGCACCTTCTATTTCATAAATCGAATGCGGTATGGAGTTGTCAGTAATAAACGCTTCATAGGCTGCATCATAAAGGATGATGCTTTTGTTTTTTATGGCATAATCTACCCACTTTTTAAGTTCCTCCCTTGTGGCTACAGCCCCGGTTGGGTTGTTTGGAAAACACAGGAAAATCAGGTCGGGTGTTTCAGAAGGAAGCTCTGGAATGAAATCATTATCACTTGTACAGGGCATATAGATAATGCCTTTGTAATATCCATTTGCCTCAATAGTTCCGGTTTTACCCGACATCACTGTGGTATCAGCGTAAACTGGGTAAACAGGGTCGCATATTGCTATTTTATTTTCATGGCCGAAAATTTCCTGGATATTGCCCGTGTCACACTTCGAGCCATCGGATATGAAAATATCATTTACAGAAATATCAACTCCTCTTTTTTTATAATCATTTTCTGCAATGGCTTCCCTCAGAAAAGCATATCCCTGTTCAGGGCCATAACCCCTGAAGGTTTCTGCCTTCGCCATTTCATCAACCCCTTCATGGAACGCTTTAACCACAGAGGGTGCAAGAGGTTGGGTTACATCGCCGATGCCCATCCTGATCACCTTTTTCCCTGGATTGGCTGCAACAAATTCATTCACTCTTCTCCCTATTTCCGGGAAGAGATAACCCGCCTGTAATTTCAGGTAATTTTCATTGATCCTTGCCATATTATATTTCTATAGAATGCTCAATTATGTCTGTGTTGCAAAGTTAAAAATAAAATGCTGTGCTGCGAATTCAATGGCCTCACAGGGTAAAATTTGCCCGATGTTTATAATTTTGTAAACTTTAATTAGCATGTCATGCAAAATTTCTTTGTAAAATCCCATGGTTTGGGAAATGATTATATAGTCCTGAACAAGTCAGATATCAATTTTGAGCTGACTGAAAAGGCAATCCGGAAGATATGTGATGTACATTATGGTATAGGCTCCGACGGCATTCTGCTGAAGGTTCCCAGTTTTAATGCCAATTTCGGGCTGCGTATTCTCAATCCCGACGGCTCTGAGGCAGAAAAAAGCGGGAATGGCCTGCGCATATATGCCAAATACCTGTACGATTACCAATTTGCCAAATCACGAAAGTTTACAATTGAAACCCTTGGCGGACTGGTACAGGCAGAAATAACCCAGGAGAAAAACGGAAAGGCGAAAGCCATAAAGGTGGATATGGGAAAGGCGATATTCACCCCTGAAAATATTCCTGTACTTGTTGATAAGGATGAATGCATGGATGAAACCCTTCATCTTGAATACCGAGATTATCAGATCAATTGTGTTTCTGTTGGTAATCCTCACTGTGTGATTCTGACAGATACCCTTGATGAAAAGGAGGTAAAAACATTTGGGCCGCAAATAGAAAACAATCCGTTGTTTCCGCGCCGGATCAATGTCCAGTTTGCAAGAGTCATTTCCCCTGCCGATGTGGAAATCATGATCTGGGAAAGGGGTGCCGGATGGACACTTGCCTCGGGCAGCTCTTCATGTGCCGTGGCGGCAGTAACTGTTAAGAAAGGACTGACGCGCCGCCTCCTGACAGTTCATATGCCTGGCGGAAGTCTGAAGATAGAGACGGATGAAGACTGGAACATGAGAATGACGGGTGATGTGAGTGAGATTGCAAGCGGAGTCCTAAGCCGTGAACTTGTTGCCGACCTGCTGTAAACGTTACATTCTGTTAATACTGGGCAATGAAGTAATCCTTTGTTCCTGATAATTCACAAAAATTCTCATATAGTAGTAAATTTGTGCTGAATTTAAATCATTTAAAAAGATTATGGCTGGAAGAAGTTTACCATTTTCAAAGAAAGAACTGGAAAATATTATAGAACAATTTCCCACTCCGTTTCATATATATGATGAAAAGGCAATTCGTGAGAATGCACGCAGGTTTAAAAAAGCATTCAGCTGGAATGAAGGGTTTAAGGAATATTATGCTATAAAAGCTGCCCCCAATCCTTACCTGATGAAGATATTAAGGGAAGAAGGCTTCGGCATCGACTGCAGTTCGGAAGCCGAACTTGAACTCGCAAGACGGGTGGGCATGAAAGGGGAAGAGATCATGCTTACCTCCAACGACACTCCTGCCAGTGAATTCAGGGCTGCAAAGGAACTGGGAGCCATTATTAACCTGGATGATATTTCACATATTGATTACCTTGAAGAAAACGTGGGATTGCCAGAAACCATTTGCATGCGTTATAACCCCGGCGACCTGAAGCAGGGCAATCTCATTATAGGTCATCCCGAGGATGCAAAATATGGCTTTACACATGAGCAGATTATTGAGGGTTACCGTATCCTGAAATCAAAAGGGGTAAAACAGTTTGGAGTTCATACCATGGTTGCTTCAAATGAACTCGACCCTGATTATTTCATTGAAACCGCCGACATCCTTTTTAACCTGATCCAGGAAGTATATGATAAGGCCGGGGTCAGAATCAGTTTTGCCAATCTTGGCGGTGGCGTGGGAATTCCATACAGGCCCGGTGAAAAAGCGGTAGACCTGGAATATGTAAGTGCGGGTATCAAAAAGCTGTACGAAGAAAAGATAGCCGCCAAAGGCCTTGCACCCCTGAAAATATTCTTTGAACTTGGGCGTGCCATAACAGGCCCCTATGGATACCTTGTCACGAAAGTGCTTCATATTAAGAATACATATAAGGTTTTTGCCGGACTTGATGCAACTATGGCAAACCTGATGAGGCCGGGCATGTACGGCGCATACCATCATATCACTGTTGCAGGCAAGGAGAATTCCCCGCACCTGGTAAAATATGATGTAACCGGATCGCTGTGCGAAAACAATGACAAATTTGCCATCGACCGGATGCTTCCCCGACTTGAGCCCGGAGATATTGTTGTTATCCATGATGCAGGTGCGCACGGACATGCTATGGGCTTTAACTATAACGGCAAACTGAAATCGGCTGAATTGCTGCTTCGCCCCGATGGGGAAGTGGTGCAGATCAGGCGGGCAGAAACTGTGGAAGATTATTTTGCCACACTCGATTTCGGAAGCCTGAAAGACTTCAAGGTGTAATTCAAACCAAAATATATTGCAAAAGGCCGGGTGCGTTACCCGGCCTTTTTTATAATTTCGGGAGTTATAAATTTTATGGTGGTTCTGATTATTAAAACTTGCTAAAGGTTCTATATGTTACCATCAGTTAAATTCAGAAGTGATACATGAAGATCGGATTTGATGCAAAAAGAGCTTTTCAGAATTCATCCGGATTGGGGAATTACAGCAGAAACACAATCAATGCATTGAGCCTGTTCCATCCTGGTGAGGAATACATCTTGTTCACTCCGGATATCAAAACAGAATTATTTGATGGGTATCGCCGTTTTAAAATTGTAGCTCCTCAAAATTATGTAGCAAAAAAACTGAAATCATTCTGGAGAAGCCTTTTCTTAATCCCTCACCTGAAAAACCACCAGATTGATGTTTTTCATGGTTTAAGCAATGAACTGCCCAATGGAATTGAAAACAGCGGAATTCCTTCGGTAGTGACCATTCACGACCTGGTTTTTATGCGCTACCCAGAATTCTACCAGGCTATTGACCGGAAGATTTATTTTAAAAAAACACGCTATGCCTGCAAGGCTGCCGATAAGATTATAGCTATCAGCCGGCAGACCAGAAACGATATAGTAACATTCTTTAAAGTGCCTGAGGAAAAAATTGAGATGATTTATCAGCCTGTAGCGCCGGTGTTCTTTGACAGGCATGAAAAATTTCCTGCTCTTGAAAAATATAACCTTCCTGAAGAATATATTCTTTCGGTAGGGACACTTGAGCCCCGAAAAAATCAGCTTTCACTGTTAAAGGCAGTTAAACATTCCGGAATAAGTGTTCCTGTTGTTTTCGTTGGGAAGGAAACATCCTATGCAGCTGAAATGAAACGGTTCATTGCAGAGAACCTTCCAGGGGCACAAGTTTTTTTTCTGACAAATATTCCGGAAAAAGATCTTGCTGCATTGTATCAGGGTGCTCTTCTGTCGGTTTATATTTCTGTGTTTGAAGGATTTGGGCTACCTGTTATAGAATCTATGGCCTGCGGTTGCCCTGTTGTTACCTCAACTGTCTCTGTATTGCCAGAAACAGCCGGGAAGGCTGCCCTGTTATGCAATCCTTCTGATATCGGGGATATAGGCAGTAAGATTTTAATGCTGATGAATGATAATGCTCTCAGGAGTGAATTGGTTCATAAAGGAACCAAACGTGCACGGCAGTTCCACCCTGAATTATATGCGGATAAACTGCATGAGTTGTATATAAAAATTTTGAAAGAAAAAAATGCATAACGAATTAAAGAAAGCAACTGAAATCCTTAAAAACGGAGGCATCATTTTGTATCCCACCGATACTGTATGGAGCCTTGGCTGTGATGCCACCAATGCACAAGCAGTTCAAAGAATTTACAGCATCATGCATCAGCAGGAGTCAAAGAACATGGTGGTTCTGATGGAGAACCCTGCCCTGCTCGAACGCTATGTTGCTGAAGTCCCTGAAATTGCATGGGACCTGATTGAAATAAGTACCACTCCGCTGACTATCATCTTTCCTAATGCAAAAAACCTGGCACCTGAACTTCTCTCCAATGATGGAAGTATTGGCATCCGTTTTACCAAAGAGGAATTTTCCATGCAGTTGTTGCAAAGATTCCGCAGGCCGGTCGTATCTGCTCCCGCATGTATAAATAATGATAAATCTTCCGGAACATTCAATGAAATTCCGGAAGAAATCTTTAACCAGGCCGACTACATAGTAGAATACAGGCAGGATGAATTAACACCTGCTGAACCTGCATCTGTAATTAAACTGTGGCCGGGAGGCCGGATTGAGATATTGTCCAAATAAAGACCTGTTATCTCTTTTCTTTCAGAATGTCCCTGATTTCTGTAAGCAGAACTTCCTCCTTAGTCGGTACTGGCGGAACTGTAGGCTGCACAACTTCCTTTCTTTTCATACTGTTGAAAGCTTTGACAACCAGAAAAATTGCCGCTGCAACGATCAGGAAATCAAGAATGTTGTTTATAAAAGTTCCGTACCAGATCGATACTTCTGCCACAGCTGGTTCCACAACTACATCACCCTGAACTACAGCCTCCCTTGCATGTTTCAGTATCACCCTCAAGTTGCTAAAATCCCGGTTGCCTAACAAAAGCCCAACCGGCGGCATGATGATGTCGTTTACAAGAGATGTAACGATTTTTCCGAACGCTGTACCGATAATGACTGCAACAGCCAGATCGAGCACATTGCCACGCATGGCAAACGCTTTAAATTCCTTAAAGATTCCCATAATTTGATTATTAGTCAGACAAATGATCTTATGCCTGAAAATTAAGGAATTTAATTGTGAAAAAAGCAAATTGTTTAAAGTTTTTTCACCCTGCCTGAACCCACCACAGAGGTGTCAACCATGGGATTTCCGGAATAGGTTACATTTCCGGAACCTGTAACCCGTGCCTTCAGCGATTCACCTGCGTGAACGGTGCAATTTCCTGAACCTGATATTCTGGCATCCACAGTACGGACTTTAAAGTCTGAACCCTTAAAACTTCCTGATCCAGATACCGATATTGTCAGATCTTCTGAACGGCCGCTGTCAACCGTTACATTGCCCGATCCTGAAATGCCTGCTTTCACCCGGTCGGCCACAAGCTGGTCAAAGGATATATTACCACTTCCACTGACTGACAGATCCAGTATCCGTGATTTGATTTCATTGCTGGCGGTAATGTCACCAGATCCTGAAACAGAAAGGGCATTGATTTCAGGGACTGTTACATAAATTTCAATCTTACCGGGGTTGAATGAGCGCATGAACAGGTTGTTGCTCTTAAAACGGATGATCAGGCTCCGGTCCTTTACTTCCGTAACAATCTCATCGAGCGTCGACTGGCTGGCAACTATTCTTACACTTTGCCGATCGCCCTGCTCAAGGTAAACTTTGCCCGATACGCGCATGGAGATTTCGGAAAAAGAGGGAACATCACGGTTTTGTTCTTCGGCCCTGGCCTGGTTTAAACCCATCAATCCCAATAAAATAAAAGAGAAAAAGAAAAGTTTTGTTTTCATGTTGATTCTGTAATTTGTTTAACTCATTAAGGTAAGGACGCATGAAATCTCTCAAAGTTTCACTTCCATTAAAATTAAACAGTTTTTTTTTTGTGAGTCACTGATCCAGGAGTCCTTCCGGCAGGCGAAGGGTAATGATTTTTCCTTCTTCATCAACTGATAAAAGAAGGTCCTGGTTAAAGGGAACCAGAAGTTCCTGCCCGTTAAAATCAACAGTGAATACGATATTTCCTGAATAATCATCTACAGCTGTAATCTTCCCGATTTCCTCCTCATTTTCATTCATCAGGCGATAATGCAGAAATTGTGAAACAGATGATTCTTCTGCTTCATCTATAATTTCCCACTGAAACAGGTAGACCTGGCACCCTACATACCGGCGTGCTTCACTTTCTGATTTTACCCATTCGAATTCTACGATGGCAGTTTTTGCCGATTTGTACCTGAATCCCTCTTCAGCGACAAAAAAAGGTACAAGCAGTCCATCAACTTCAAGAAAGAAGCGATCAGCTTCGGCAACTGACTCCTCAAATTCACTTTCAAATTCAAGTACCAGGGCACCATGCACCCCATGGGTTTTACGAATAAAGCCAATCCTGGTACATTCCGTTTTTGGTATTGTTTCCATTGTTTACAAAGATATGCAATTCAGCGACAGGAGCATAAAAAAACCACATGCCTGACGGTATGTGGTTTTTATCGTGCATGAAAAAAAGTCTGTTATGATTCAGCGCCCTTTTCTTCCGGTGCATTTTCTCCTTCAGCCTCTGTTTCGGCTGCCGGAGCTTCTTCACTGCTTTCTTCTTCGGCTCTTTCTGCCTGTTCAGCAGCTTTTGCCTCAGCAGCAAGTTCAGCATTTTTTGCTGCAATGGCAGCTTCCTTTGCTTCCCTCAGCTTAGATTCAGCCTCAAGTTGTTTTTTGATGGCAGCACTTTCATCACCTTCAAGTTTTTCTTTCTTCGCCTGAATCTGTGCTTCTTTTTCTGACATCCATGTGTCAAGTTTTTTCTGAGCTTCTTCTTCTGTGAAAGCTCCTTTTTTCACTCCACCCATAAGGTGTTTTTTGTAGAGCACACCTTTATAAGACAAAATTGCCTTAACGGTGTCGGTAGGTTGGGCGCCTTTTACAAGCCAGTCGAAAGCCTTGTCGAAATCGAGATCTATTGTAGCAGGATTCGTGTTAGGATTGTATGAACCAACCCTCTCAATGTACCTGCCATCTCGTGGCGCCCTGCTATCTGCTACCACAATGTGGTAGTAAGCATAACGTTTGCGGCCGTGCCGCGCTAATCTCATTTTTACCGGCATAATGCTTTAATTACTTTTTTAAAAATGTGGCCGCAAAGATAGTATAAAATTCTGTTTCAGAAAATAATACCGCGTGCTTATTCCGAACTTCATTAAATTATCTTTTTATTACCAATTTACCAGTTAGTATTTGATCTTGTGTTTTTACCTTGACTATATATATCCCATCTTTCCAGCCAGAGGTTTTAATTGTAGTGCTTTTTCCTCTCAAATTATTAGACTTTAATTTTAAACCTTGAATTTCTGAATATATTTCTAGATTCCAGGTATAATTTTCATCAATAATTTCTTCTTCTGAATAATTTTCTATTATGAGAGATGTTTCATCTGTTGCAGGATTGGGGGAAAATAATAAAGTTGCCCCACCAGTACCAGAGATTACAAATCCTGTGCGAAATATTCTATTACTCACACCACAATTAATACTTCCAGCTCTTACCCCAACACTAAAGTAAACATTATTGCCACCTAAAACTTTCTGAGTTTTTACAGTTATCAGATTAGTTCCCTGCCCATCCACAATTGTACCTCCATCCACATCCCAAGTGTAATATGTTGCACTTGGATGAGGAATTACTCTAAAATCATAATATGAATCATTGCCAAATTCCATCCCATTGTTCCAAAAAGGAATAATTTCCGATGGTGTTATAGGCGGCCCAACCCAAACATTTTTTACCATTAAAGGAACTGTACCTCCACAGGGAGTGTTTATTGTGGCACCTATCCATCCTTGGCCAGATGATGTGCCTCTGAAGGTTGCTGAATTGCCAGAAGAGGTTAATTTTTCAATGTTCACAGAGCTATTCCATGTTAGATTGTAATTAGTCCTTAATCCATCAACGTAATAATCCTGTGTTCCAGTACAGATGGTTTCCGAACCATCGATATTAGGAGGATTATTTTCAAATGATTTAACTGGTACTGTAATTGATTTTATAACTTCTTTACCACCATAAACCGCTTTTACTGTTACAGTAACATCAGTATTTCCAGGAGTAACAACAAATGAATTGGAAGTTGACGAATTAGGATTATTGTTCCAGTAATAAACTGCACACCCAGCCGATGGATTAGATGTCAATGTAAAAGTGATCGGATTTGTATCACCACATAAAAAATATGAATGACTTGATGTTAAAACCCAATTTACATCACGCACTACTGTTATTGGTGTTGATGATTTACTAGTTTGGATACCATCAGAACAAGCTGAAACATTATGATAACCTCTTACTTTGATACTTCCTCCAACAGCAGAAGCTGGATATGTAATTGTAGTGTAATAATTTCCTAAAATTTCATTTGAACCATTACTGGTTTGGCCGTTCATTGACCACCCTGAAGGAAGAGTCCATAGGTATTCATTTACTTTTTCTGGATTAAATGTTCCTGTGCCTGGTACATCTAATCTTGGAACTTCTAAAGAAATTTGACCTCCTTCACATGGTGAAATTGTTAACACACCTCCTCCTGGATTATAAGGAGTAATTGTAGGTTCTAAATGTTTAATAGATTTTATTGTTACATCTATTTCTGTTTCAATACTAGTATTTATTTTAGTTAATTTTGCCTTTAATTTCCCCAGATTTGAATTCGTAGTTGCATTCCATCTATTTGTAACAATTATTTCTCCATTTTCATTAACAGTCTTTTTAATATCTATTGAACCTAACTCTGAGGAAATAATTAAATTCCAATTTATAGACGGTACTGTGTACCTTATTTTATAAATATATTCTGTGCTATCGCAAACAATATCAGGAACGTTTTCACCTTTAATGATTTGTATAGTCTGCCCCCTTTAAAAGTAAGGTAGGCATGAATAACATCATTATCATAATAATTCTAGTCATAATAAAACTTTTTAAAATCTGTAATTTATTGTAAATGCATATGGTATAGATGAACTCATCGTATATGATACTATTCTGGAATGCTTTGTATTTACTGGTTCAACTTTCATTTTTTTTTCATACTGTACTGAATGATGCCAACCTGCCTCGAATGAAAATGATAAAAAATCAATGATTTGTTTTCTCACCCCCATGAAAGGAATTATTTCCAGACTTAAACTTCTGTAATCATTAAGATCAGCAGGTTCATGTTTCTGCCTGATTATATTTCCTGAAAGGTCAGATCCGTAATAAAAAACAGAATTAAATAAACTGATATGCTTTTCGTAACCAAGAGTCAACCGGTTGTGGTTAAAATGATTCTTCTCTTTATACTCGCTTTCAGGCAGTGATAAATAACTATAACTAGAAATTATTTTTAACCTGTAAGCCCCTTTTATTTCATCATTCTTATAACTGAAATATTTAATATAGGTATCTCCAAATGTGGTTTCCTTAAAAAAAGGGATAGCATCAAGTGCTATTTCAAAACGATACCTGTTTGTTGATCTGTCATTTGTTTGTGCGGCTAAAGTATAATTTAAAGCCATTAAAACTATCGCGATCAAAAATTGTTTGTTGGTGTAATTGTGATTGCTCATTTAAAGATTTTTAAAAATTGATATTTGATTAGTTTCTACTTTACTGAATAAACTTTTGTAAAATTCATAAAACCTTTTAATTCCTTTCATTCCGGGTTTAATGGAAAAATTAACTGAGTGCTCATGATCCTGTTCATAAGCTAAAGTATCAATTAATTCTATTGTATTTCAAAATTAAGGTGGCCGCATAACCTACATTTGGTTAATAGTAGTAGTGTATTTGAATGCTATATTAGTTAAAAATTTAATAGAATATTCATATTATGCTTTAAAACATATGTCACTTTATTGATTCATGCTTTCACAATAAGCTATTAATTGCATACAGAATAGTTGGATGACAAATCTTTAGGAGTACCAGCTTATTTGGCATCAATTAATGAAAAGCGTGAATAAATCATTTATGCATTATTGTCCAGCTTTTGATCTGACATAACTGGAATGCAAAATGATAGAAAAGCCATAGAACAATTTTCTTCAGGTTAATCAGGATAAATCAAAGGTTAAATAATTTTCTTTATGAGCTTCCAATACTGAATCTACATCAACCGACCTGGATTCTTCTTTACAAAATCGCCCCAGTTTTTAAACTCCTTGTTTTTCTGTGGTTTCCCCTGCTGAATGAAATGGCAGATGGCAACGGCCACGGCATCAGTGGCATCGAGCGCCTGGTCCAGGTCGGTAAGGTTGTAAACCTTCTGCAGGAAGTATTTAACCTGTTCCTTGGAGGCACGTCCCATACCCGTTATGGATTGCTTAACAAGCAGCGGAGCATACTCGCATATCGGAACCGAATGAAACAGGGCAGCTGCCATAATCACCCCCTGCCCGCGGCCAAGCTTCAGCATCGACTGCACGTTCTTGCCATAGAACGGCGCTTCAATGGCAAGCACATCCGGGCGGTACTCTTCAATGAGGTGAAGCGACCTTTCATGAAGGTGCTTCAGCCGCTGGTAATGGTCTGAAAACTTTGCCGGCACCAGGGTTCCCATATTCAGGATGACCGGCTTTTTATTGCGGATTTCAATCAGCCCATACCCTGTAACGGTTGTTCCGGGGTCGATGCCCAGTATCTTAAGTGGTTTTGGGTCCATTTAAATAGGTCTGTTTTTCCAATGTTGAGAAAATTCTAATTGTAAGTTATCAGTTCCTGCCACCTGATTAACTTATATAGAAAGTCCATTCAGGATTACGCAGGGCCGCCTGACAAAAATAATCAGGAACCGGAGTTCTTTCTAAAAAAAGGAGATAAAAATAGTATTACTGTAATATTTAGAGAAAGCAATTTGCGGGTATAATCAAAAATAGTTCGAGGGCACGAACTGGTGGAAGATGAAGTTTAACCACCAGGAATCGTTATTGTATTATTTCCATGAATCCAGATTTTCATCTTCAAAAATATCATCGATCAAAAGATTGTCAACTCCGGATAAGGCCATTTTTTCAAAAGCTTTATCCCAATTTTTTCTTACTTTAATAACCGGCTGAATTGTATTTTGATCTTCTTCCGTATTTAGCATCTCTATTTGTTCTATCTTATGAATTTAATCGATATCCAACTACCTGTTGTTAAAATTAATAAATCTATTCATATAACACATTTATTGTGATTACAGGGTTTAACATTTAGGAAGTAAGTAAGACTAAATGATTTTTCAAATAATCAGGGTGCATGTTTGTGTTATCCGATTAATAGGAAACAAAATAAATGTAAGTGTCAGTTGCCAGGAATACAATTTATTCCCAGTTGAAAACATAAAGCTTCTACAATATTTTCACGTATTGTTTTATCTGTAATTTCACCATAATATTTTGATAATCTTTTTTTATCAATTGTCCTTATTTGATGGCAGAGAGCAATAGAATCATTTTCAAGTCCAGATTCTTGACCCGTCAAAAATGTTTCATTTGGATAAATTGCCCGATTTGGTTTTCTTGTTGTCAAGGGAATAATGTTAACAATATTCAGTACTTCATTTATATCATTTTCACTAATGATGACAACTGGTCTTGATTTTCCCTGTTCTGAACCAATAACAGGATCAAGATTTGCCCTCATAATACTCCACTTTGCATATTTCATTTCAGGTCATTATCAGAATCCTTGAAATCATCCATTGTCTCATTTATATCTGACAGAAATAATGGGTCCTGAGCAGCCTTTTTAAGCAAATTAATTTTTTCAATCCGGTTATCATCTATATCTTCTATGATAACTTTCACTTGTTTTCTTGATTTAAATCTTTCAGGTAACTGAATGATTAATCTGTGATCTTTTGGAATTGTATATGTTTTTTCAAATGTCATACTTTATTTTTGGTAAAAATACAAAAAATTGATGGTGTAATATTTAATTAAGCATTCTAAAAATAATAGGATGAAATCAGTATGCATATGAATTATTAAGAATATCGGTTCACAGTTTGCACTTCTCATTTCACGCTTTGGCCAAATCTTCTTACCAGCAGCTTAAATCTTTATCCTGCCTTCGACCTTAAGGTCCTTAATGTCATTAAAGTTCTCAGATTAATCTGCCTCAGAATAACAAAGAAAACTGTACATTAATTAAATCAACTTTTTCCCCTCACCACCACCTTCTTTCTGTCGAACTGCTGTACAAATATCCCTGCAACAATGAAAGCCAGACCCATAAAGGTGGTTGCAAACAGTGTTTCTTTTAAAATAAACCGGATAAAGATCAGCGAAAGAAAAGGTGTCAGAAAAACAAGGTTTCCTATACGGGCGTTGTTGGTACTCAACTGCATGGCCTTCATCCAGAACACATAGGTGATGCCCACTTCAAACAGGCCAACATAGATGGCTGCAAAAAATCCTGTTCCTACAGGAACCCTGAAGTCGGAGAACAGGTACATGCCAATTGTCAGGAACACCAGTCCGAACAAAAAATTGAGGAAAAGCTTTACCACGGCATCCCGGTTGTCGCGGGCATTCAGGATCCAGTACAGCGACCAGAACACTGAGCTTCCCAACGCCAGCAGCACTCCTGTAAGACTTGTATTCCTGAAGCCGTCCAGTCCTCCCTGCGATGAAATGAAGATCACCCCAATAAAGCTGACAAACAAACCAACAATGCTCCATTTTCCTATTTTCTGTCCCAGGAGCGGCACCGAAAGCAGCGACAGAACTATAGGCCATACCATATTCAGGGGCTGTGCAAGCTGTGCGGGCAGTAATGAATAGGCTTTAAGCAGGACCAGGTAATAAAACACGGGATTGAATGCTCCCAGGAACATGGAGTACAGCCACTGGTTCCGCGACTGCTGTGCCAGCCGGGGAAGTTTTCCCTGCATCAGCAAAATGACAAAAAGCACCACCACGGTGGTAACCGAAGCATAAAATATAAGCTGGAGGGCGCTTAGTTCTGCCAGTCCAAGCTTAAAGGCTGTAGCCACTGTTGCCCACATGGCCACTGCAAATCCGGCATACAGGTACGACTTTTTAGTTGAATTCATCCGGAATGCTGTCCTGAATGATGATCTCCTGCTGCGGATCTTTCAGTACATCGGGATATACCTGCCGCAGCTCCCTGAACTTCCCGCGTGATTCTTCTGTGAAAACACTTCCCGGGTGCCGCGTTAGCATTTCCCTGTATAGCTCTTTTGCTTTCTCCTTGTCGCCAAGCTGGTAATTGTACAATTCAGCAAGCATATATAAGGCATCATCGGCCAGAAGCCCGAACCTGTAATTATCCGTTATTTCCTGAAGGTATTCAGCTGCAACCTCAAAATTATTCCGGTCGGTTTCTACAAGGGCTTTTCTGTATAAAATATTGTCCGACAGGGAATGGTATGGAAACAATTCAGCTATGGAATCCAGCGTGGCCAGCGCTTCTGCTTCCTTATTCCGGAAGAACAGCAGGTCGGCACGGGCAAACATCTGCAACGGAACAGCAGATGTATCGAGGTTGAGGTTGTTGCCGATCAGCATCGAAAGTTCCATGGCATCATTGGCTGTAAGCTTTGATGTACTTGCCTTCAGCACATCAAGCTGAGCTTTGGCCCAGCTGAAGTTGCCCATATAATATCCCAGCCTTGCCTTTTTCAGTTTTACCTCGTCGCCCAGCGAATTGGTTTTGTTGGCATCGATAACCTGCGAATAGAGCAGGGTGGCTTCCCATGGGTCACCTGCATAAACATAAATATCAGCCATTTCAGTTTTCAGCATTCCCGCTTCTTCGGGTTTAAGCCGTTGTATTTCAAGTCCTTTTTCCAGCACTGCTATTGCGCTTTCAATTTCGTTCAGGTAAAATGCAAGCAGGTGGGCATAATCGTTTATCAGCGCCAATGTTCCTGAATGAAAGCCCAGCATCTCAAGTCCGCTGCTGAATTTTTCAGAAAGCTGCCTGCCGTCGGTCTGTGCTTCTGCACCACCTGTGGTAAAGCGGAGGTAAGAGGCATGAAGGTTCTGAACGAAGGCAGGAATATATAAAGGATTGCTTTCACCCTTTTGAGTGATATACCCATAGGCTCTTTCCGCATCATCGTACATTTTGTTGTTGAGCGCCATCTGGCCCAGCTGGAATATCTGGGTATCTTCTTCGCCGGTTCTCCGGTCGAGGGCAATGGATTGCCTTAATGCCCCTGCAAACTGTTTTTCTTGGAGAAAGAACCAGATGAGCAGCCGGTTGTAGGCAATCACATTGGGTTCGGCCTGGATCCGTTTCAGCACCTGAGCCCTGAAATTGCTGCGTAATCCATTGTCAACATCGATCTGCATGGCGGATGCAAGTGCACTTTCCACCCGCTTGAGCTGACCTGCATCCTGCCGTACAAGGTTTAGGTACTCTTCCATCATCTCATCAAAATTGCGCAGGTAAAGGTTCATTCTGGCCAGCTCATAGCTGAATTGTTCTCCTGGAAATACCTCCCGGCCTTTCAGGTAAACCTTTTTTGCCCACTCGTACTCCTGCCACTGCTGGAATGTATTTGCAACATTCAGGTAATTACCCATATTGGCAGGTATGGATTCAATCGCCTGTTCGTATTTCTTTTGTGATTCATCATGGTTCCTGCCCGCCTTTAGCAAGTAACCCCAGTGAATATAAAGCTCGGGATTTGGAGTCTTCTGCTTTTTTATCTCCTTCTGAATCTGTTCCCCTGCCTCGTCAAACCGCTGAAGTTCGACAAGAGACGAAAGGTATAGCCTGAAATAATATCCGTTTTTCGAAAGATTGTATGCCTCAAGCAGCAACGGAGCTGCCTTTTCAAAATCTCTGGCATTGTAAAAGGCTATGGCCAGGTTGGTTGTAGTCTGGATATCATTCTGCCGGTCCTGTGCCTGTATGCCCTGCAGGCCAAAGACCAGGAAGATGAGGGGAACAATAAACTTCATACTCTGTTTTATCATATTACAAAAATAACATGTAAAACCATAATACGGTTCTTTAAGGTATTTTTAACATAGAACAAATTTCAAAGCTGATGTCAGTGGCACAGTTATATCATAAATTTGTCAGTTATTCAGGTTAAGGTTACTTTTGTACAAAATTGATTTGTTATGGCGCACGAGTTGAAAGAGCGGCAAAGGCTGCCGAAGTGGATGAAGATGAAGATGCCCAAAGGGGAAAACTATTCCATGGTCAAGAACCTGGTTGAAAAGCATGGACTGCATACCATCTGCACCAGCGGAAACTGCCCCAACATTGGCGATTGCTGGAGCCGTGGCACAGCCACTTTCATGATCCTGGGAGATATCTGTACCCGCAGGTGCAAGTTCTGCGCCGTGAAAAGCGGCAAACCCCTGGCCCCTGACCTGAAGGAACCTGAAAAATTAGCGGAATCAGTGCGTGTAATGGGGGTGAAGCATTGCGTTATTACTTCGGTCGACCGCGATGACCTCGACGACCAGGGCGCTGAAATCTGGGCACGTACCATTACTGAAGTGAAAAGGGTAAACCCTGACACACGTATAGAGGTACTGATCCCCGACTTCAGGGGGAAAACTGAACTGATACAGCAGGTCATTGATGCCGGACCTGATGTGATATCCCATAACCTGGAAACCGTTGAACGGCTGACTCCCTTCGTCAGGTTCGCCTCAAAATACAGGCGCAGCCTTGATGTAGTCAGATACATTTCTCAAAACTATAAGATTGCCAAATCGGGCATCATGCTGGGACTTGGAGAAACCCCCGAAGAGGTGCTGCAAACAATGGACGACCTTCTGGAAGCAGGCTGCAAGGTGATGACAATCGGGCAATACCTGGCACCCACTGCCACCCATATGCCTGTTGTGGAATATATAACTCCGGAACAGTTTGCTGAATACCGCAAGATTGGACTCGCCAAAGGATTTAAATTCGTGGAAAGTTCACCGCTTGTAAGAAGTTCGTACAGGGCAGAGGAGCATGTGAAAGCGTAATCCTTTATTAAGATTTGCAGCAAGCTGTTCCGTCTTTTTTACTGTATCAGAAAATAAGATACTTCCCCTGGATTTGTTAATTTTGATGATTATGGGAGCAATTGTTATCAAAACCGGAAAGAAAAACATCCATATGATGTTAAAGCTCGCCAACGAACTGGGAGCTGAAGCGTTGCTAATCACTGATGAACAGTTTGAAGATATTGCAATGGGAAAACAGATGGATGTTACAAAAACCACTGAAAATTTAAGTAAGGAAATGATTAAAAACAGGTTGAAACGCTTATCTGATGAAAAAGAAAGTTAGCCTGTTTAAAAAACCACTAAAAGAAAACCTGTAATCATAATGAAAATATTAAATATAAGTTTCCAACGTCATGGCAACCTTTAAATATACCGATGTAGGCTTAAAAGATTATAAAGAGTGCTGGGACATGCAGGAGGAGCTGCTGTCTGAAATCATAGCGGATAAAAGGGAAACACGCAATCCTTCCGCAATTAATCATTTTTTGCTGGTTGAGCATCCGCATGTGTATACGCTCGGCAAGAGCGGCGATGAGCATAACCTGCTTGCACATGGCGACCTCCTGAAAAAAATTGATGCCACCTTTTATAAGATCAACAGGGGAGGCGACATTACCTATCATGGCCCGGGCCAGCTGGTTGGCTATCCCATCATCGACCTGGAATATTTTAAAATCGGGGTTCGGGAGTATATTGAAAAGATGGAAGATGCCATTATTGCCACCATTGGTGAATATGGCCTGAAGGGCAGCCGCAAGTTAGGGGCTACCGGTGTATGGCTCGATGCTATGCATCCATCGCGTGCACGGAAAATCTGTGCCATAGGTGTCCGCGTAAGCCGCTTTGTCACCATGCATGGCTTTGCGCTGAACGTGAATACCGACATGCGGTATTTCAGCTACATCAATCCGTGCGGACTGACCTTCGGGGTGACTTCCATCAGTCAGGAGCTCGGCAGGGAAACAGATATGGCGGAGGTGAAGGATATCCTGAAGTCTAAATTCAATGCCCTTTATTAGAATTTTTCTTCCATATTGTCAGCTATCCTTCCCGAAAAACCGGAAGTACAATTCATAAATGCCTAAGAATTAAAGTTATGTTAGGGAAAAGTTCCTCATTATTGAAATTGCTGGTATTAATGCTGCTGGTATTGCCTGTGGTTGTCACCGGCCAGGAAAAGGAAAATAACGGGTATACCCTGAACGTGCTTTGTTACAACCTCCGATTTGGTGAACTGGCTTCACTTGAACAACTTGCAGAATATATTCTCAGTGAAAACCCCGATGTGGTGGCCCTGCAGGAGGTAGACGTCAGGACAAACCGCAGCATGGCGCCCCACCAGAACGGAAAGGATTTCATCACAGAACTGGGCTTTCGCACCGGGATGCTCACCGCCTATGCCCGCACCATCGACTTTTCCGGAGGATATTACGGCATAGGTATTCTTTCAAAATATCCTTTTGAGCAGACACGAAAAGTCATGCTGCCCATACCTGAAGGCTCAAATGAACAGCGCGCTGTATTGCTGGCTGACGTGGAACTCCCTGGTGGAAGAGCTTTCACCTTTGCCTGCACCCATCTCGACCACTCCACATCTGCCGTACGTATCATTCAGGTTCAGGCCCTGGATGAGGTGCTGAAAAGTAACAGGCTGCCGCTCATCATTGCAGGTGATTTTAATGCCCGGCCCGATTCCCCCGAAATTAAAAATGGAATGAAGGATTACCTTCAGGCCTGCAGCGACGATTTCACCTCCCCATCCCATGATCCCCGGTCGAAAATCGACTATATCTTCTGTTATCCTGCCGCTGCCTGGAAAATAATGGAGGCGGCAACACCACGCCAGAACCTTTCTGATCATCTGCCGGTTACAGTCGTTGTACAGCTCAATTGATCCTGGTTTTTGAAAAGTATCCTTTTAGGTTTGTCTTCTGTTTTTTGACGAATCCTGGCCGTACCTGTCAGGGTTCTTGGTATTGTTTTCGCCCTCATAAATTCGCGATAAATTCGCGATATATTCGCGACCGGTTCGCGACCAGTTCGCTCGAAAGCGAATTTGATCCGAATTTGTAGTGAAGTTATGGCGAAGATGGTGTGTATTTAATCAGAGCCTGAATGGTGCATGATCAGGTTCCGTCCACTCCGGGACGGGAAGGGGGCAAGGTGGTCCATTATTCTACCCATATCTTGTGCCGCTGGTACAAAGATTTGGTGATGCAGGTTGGTGGGCGCACTTCATCCCATTAGGGATGATATATGGGTAGAAAAAAATGCACCGGCACCAACCTCATCCCGTCAGGGATGTAATATAATTCTGTGTTTTCGTTTTTGATGATGTTGTAAATAAATGGATCCGTCCGCTCCGGGACGGGGGAGATTTCTTATGATCTGTTTTTCTACCCATGTATTGTGCCGCTGGCACAAAGATTTGGTGATACAGCCTGGTAAACAATCTTCATCCCATTAGGGATGATATATGGGTAGAATAAATGGCACCGACCCCAACCTCATCCCATCAGGGATGTAATATAATCCGGAAGGTTGGTTTTTTTTCATGTTGTATATAAATGGTTCTGTCCGCATCTGAACAGGGGCGAGGCTCTGTGGTTTGTTGTTCCAGCCATATTTTATGTCTCCGGCACAAAGATCCTTTGACCGCGGCCTCTTTTAATGCCTGTTATCGAATGTTTTGATTTTTGCTATGACTGCAGGCTCTGCCTGGTCGTACATGTCGCGGATGAACGGGTCGTTGAATGGCATTGTACGTTCCTCGAAAGGCATTTCGGCTACCCGGTCGAAAAGCCGTTCTTTGGCAGCCTGGATGTCTTTGCCATAAATGTGATAGGAATCGGCCTGCCAGTTGAGCCGTCCCAGTTTAACCTGGCGGCCTGTTTTTTCAGCCACACCGGCGGCAATGATTTCGCGGTTGAACTGAGTGAACCCGAACATGTTCATGAAACTGGCACCCCAGGCATCGTTGCTGCGGAACCTGATGTTACAGTTGAGCCAGTATGTGCCTTCCTCATCCTCCAGAATTCTGTACCAGAGCGACTGCAGGCAGGGCGGGTCGTAACAGGAGTTGTCGAGGTTGGGCATCCATGTAATCATTTGTGCCTGCCGCGTGAAGGGCTGTGCCGAAAGTTTGTCAATCACACTTTGAACCTGGTCGACTTTAAACGGGCCGGCTTCAAAAGAGTTTCCGTTTTCACCTTCCTTCCATACCCCATAGTTTTTCAGCCTGCCGTGATATGTGTATTCCCAGCGGGTATCCTGTTCATCGTTCATGTTTTTCACCCAGTGGTCCTTGAACCCCTTCAGTTCAAGCACATATTCCTTCAGATCTTCTATGCCTCCGGGGAATGCCATATGGATCACCGGATCGGTTTCCGGTTCCAGTATGGTCAGGTTCAGGGTGCAGTCGATGCTCAGCGGGTCACCCGGTTTATCGTACTGGGTTTTAAAGCGGGTGCCTTCGTTATACAGGGCGATCAGAGCTTTTTCATATGCTTCTGCAAGGGTGGTACCTGAAACGGTAATAACCGGAATGTTTTTCATAGGTGTGGATTTCATAAAAAACCAAAGATAAAAGATTGGTGATTTTAGCAGGAGTGATGGGAGGAAAATTTATGAACATGTTTTGCATGATGGATTTCATGGTGTTCGAGGTTAGATGTTCCGTCCACCCCGGGACGGGATGGAACTGTGTGGCATTATGTTTCTACCCATATTTTGTACCTACGGCACAAAGATTTGACGAGGCAATCTGCTGCACCCTCTTAATCCCATTAGGGATTATATATGGGTAGAAAAAATGGTTACCCAGAGGCCGTTGTCCCGTCAGGGACGTAATATGGTATGTTCATGGCAGGTCGAAACCTGATTTTCACGCCTCCTGAATTATGATACCTTATCATTCCTGATTTAAATATTCAACGGGATTGAAAATATACCTTTCATCATATGGAACTTCGAATTTTTCAAGGAAATCCAGGTATTCCTGAATAAAAGTTTTTTTCCGGTGATGTCTTTTCTGATTTTTAATATAGTTAATCACTTTGTTTACATGTGATTTACTATAGGAAAAACCTCCGTATCCTTCCTGCCATGAAAACCGTGAATTAAAAAAATTCATGTCATTAATCCATTTAGATGATTCACCTTTCACATCTTTCATTAAATCAGATAATGACTGAGTCGGTCTCATACCAAAGAATACATGCAAATGATCGGGCATTCCATCTATTGCAAGAAGTTTATGCCCGTTATTTTGAATTATACCGGTGATGTATTTATATAATTCATTTTTCCACTAATCTCTGATTATGCAATTGCGGTTCTGAACTGTAAAAACACATTGCATGTGAGTTTGGGTGTAGGTATTGGCCATATTGTTTAAATTTAGAGTTAATTAAATATACAAAAAATTCATGAAAACAATAATTGATTTGAATTAGATTGGTATGGGAAAAACAGATAGGATGTTAAAGATTAGGAGTTTTTCGTTCATTACGGGACGAGGAGGAACCTCTTAGCTTTTTTATTCTACCCATATTCTGTGCCTCCGGCACATTATATGGTGGTAATATTTTAAATCAATTAAATGATAAAGTCTGGTTTTAAATATTTGTAAGATGTTGATGTATGCAAATGGTTTCGTCCACTAAGGGAATAGGTGAATTCGAAGTGCTTTATTTTTCTTCCCATATCTTGTACCTACGGCACAAAGATCTGGTGAGGTAATTTCTTGCACAATCTTAATCCCGTTAGGGATTAAATATGGGTAGAAAACATTGAAAAACAGACGCCTCAGTCCCGTCAGGGACGTAATATGTTGGAGATAGAATGTATCAGAATTGAGCAGCACAGTTATGAATAGACAGGGTTTCGTCCACTCCGGGACGAGGAGGAACCTCTTAGCTTTTTTATTCTACCCATATTCTGTGCCTCCGGCACATTGGCTTACGATTTATTAATGAGTTTCTCATTTTTTTAAAAAGTAAATATTATCTTTGAAATTAATATTTTAACTTTAAATATTCTAATACGCTGAATTTTCGGGATTTATAATACTACAGACAATGGATCATAAGAATTCAACCTCCAGAAGAGGATTTCTGAAAAGCGCTTTAGTTGCAGGTGCAGGTCTTACCATCATACCAAGGCATGTTATGGGAGGCAGGGGTTTCCTGGCTCCTTCCGACCAGCTAACAAAGGCCATTATTGGCGTAGGTGGCATGGGGCGAGGTCACATTCCATACGAAGGTACCAGGGTGGTAGCCATTTGCGATGTGGACACGCTCCACCTGGAGAAGGCAAAAAGCATGATCAGTCATGATGTAAAGACCTTTCGCGACTTCAGGGATGTACTTCAGTTGCCTGAAGTTGACATTGTACATATAGCCACACCACCTCACTGGCACGGTATTATGGCTGTGGAAGCAGCAAAGGCGGGTAAGGACATCTGGTGCGAAAAACCCATGACCCGTACCATTGGTGAGGGCAAAAAAGTGATGGAAGCAGTGAATGCACATGGGCGCATGTTCCGTCTCAATACCTGGTTCCGGTTCAAAGACACTTTTTATGGTCTGGGAACGGATGTTAAACCTCTGAAGAAGATCATCGACAGCGGTGTATTGGGCTGGCCACTAAAGGTCACTGTCAGCGGGGTTACCGGCTACGACTGGAAATTTTTCTGGAGCGGAAAGCATAACCTGGCGCCAATGCCCGTGCCTGAAAACCTGGATTACGACATGTGGCTGGGACCGGCTCCCTACAGGCCATACAATCCCGAACGGGTTCATTCCAATTTCCGCGGTTACTGGGATTACGACGGGGGAGGCCTGGGTGACATGGGACAGCACTATCTCGACCCTGTTCAGTACCTTCTTGGAAAAGATGATACCTGTCCGGTAAGCATTGAAGTCGACGCACCGCAGCAACATTACGATGCAGTTGGTTCATGGCGCCGGATTACATACACCTATGCCGATGGCTGCCGTGTGATTCTGGACGGGGAAAACAAGGATAAGGATGCCGCATATATAGAAGGGCCTCATGGGAAAATCTACAGGGGTTTCCGTTCTGATATCCCGAACATTCAGGACCTGGTGAAAACGCTGCCTGATCCTGAACCACAGATAACTGTATTCAGTGATTCGGTTCAGTCACGAAAGAAATTTGCCCTGAACGAAACCAACGGCTTTTATTCATCAACACTCGTTAACCTGGGGATTATAGCAGTCAGACTGGGGCGTTCGCTGCAGTTCGATCCTGTGAAACTTCAGTTTATAGATGATGATGGTGCCAACAGGCTGATCAATCAGCCAATGAGGGCACCGTGGAGCATTTAATATTTTGATAAAAAGTTTTCATTATTCAGCTTTAGAAATGAAAAAAGGAATATTTCAACTTATAACCACCCTGTTTTTGGCAATCATAGTTTCCGCAACATTTGCCCAGGACAGGAGAACACTTGACACCCGAATAGCCGATGCACTGGCTCAGATGCCGGCAGGCGACCTTGTTCACCTTGAACGGGTAATGGGAGAACTGGCTGACCTGGGGCCGGATGGTTTCAATAAACTATCACAAATGCTGGTTGCTCCCGGAACGGGAGATGATACTGCAGTGCGTTTTGCCATCAATGGTTTAGCCCGTTACTCCAGTGCGTTTGGCAGGGAAGAATCCCGTGTTATGGTAGAAAAAGGGCTACTTTCAGCCCTTGCATCACATACCGATAAAGAGGTTAGGACATTCTTGCTGAACCAGTTGAACCTGGTGGGCAGCAATGCTTCGGTGGTGACGGTTAAAAATTACCTGTCGGAGAAAGAATTAACAGAACCGGCAGCTCAGACATTGGTGGCTATAGGTACCCGCGATGCAGCAAAGGCTTTGTATCAGGCTCTTTCGGGAGCCAGCGACGATTCGCGGATTACACTGGTAAAGGCATTGGGAGAACTGCGCTGTGAAGAGGCAGTGAAGACCATCGGCTCCTTTGCCGGATCAAAAAATCCCAATTTGCGGAAGGTCACACTTGGAGCCCTTGCCAATATCGGACATCCGGAATCTTATAAGCTCATGCTAAAAGCTGCCAGGGATGCCGGTTTTAGTTTTGAACCTGCCAATGCTACTGAAGCTTTTCTTGTTTATGCCGACCGTTTGGGAGAACGGGGAGAAATGAAACTATGCCGGGAGGCGTTAAAAGAAATTATAAAGGAAACTAAGGCTGATGGAAAATTGCACAACCAGGCTGTTGCATTGTCACTTATGGCAAAACACTTTGATGATGAAGCATTGCCGTTATTGCTGAAGGCTGTCGACAGCGGCAACAAGGAGTTTCGTTATGCTGTACTGAATACGGCGCAGCAGTTGGGTGGTGCTTCCGCAACGCGTAAATGGATCGAAAAAGCTAAAACAGTTACGGCTGTTGAAAGGGCTGAAATCATTGATATGCTTGGACGTCGCGGTGATGCAATGGCTGTTGATTTTGTAAAATCGGGACTGAATGATGCTTCCCGTGAAGTAAGGGAAGATGCCATTGAAGCGCTTGTCAGCCTGCAGGGGCAGGAGGCTGTCCCGGCACTGATCAATCACCTTGCGAGAGGAAATGATCCGGAAGCTTCCAAAAATGCATTGCTTCAGCTGATGAGCAGGAAACATCTTGTCCCTGTGGCAACCCGCATGAAGGAAACTTCAGGGGCAACAAAAGCAGCTTTTATCGATTTGATAGCTGCCCGTGGCGGCAATGCATGGTTCAATGAGATTTATGCACTTACTACATCACAGAATACAGATGAGAGAAATGCCGCATATAATGCGTTGAAAAATATTTCAACCGCTTCCAACCTGGAACCCATGATTAAACTTCTGCTTTCGGCAGAGGATGAAAAAGAGGTACAGCAGGTGCAGCTGGCTGTTGTGGCAGCTGCCAAAGGCGTTGAGGCTGAAAGAACAGAAAATGGTAAACTGCTTGCAGCCTTGAAAAATACGGATAAGAAAGAACGGATTATAGCTATACTTCCTGAAACAGGAGGGGATGTCGCATTGAAAACAGTAACGGATTATTTCAACAGCTCAGACGGACGACTGAAGGAAGTTGCCTTTGAGGCGCTCACCCGGTGGAATGATTATAATGCAGCGGCCTCACTATATGAAATTGCAGAAAGCTCAACAGGTGACTACCGCTCAAAAGCATTTGCAAGTTTCGTTCGCCAGGTGCGTACAGCCAGTCTGACCGACGATCAGAAACTTTTACAGTACCGGAAAATCATGCTTTATGCTTCGAGTGCTGCCGATCAGAGGCTGGTGATCAATGCCATCGGCAACCTGAAAACATTCCTTTCACTGGTTTACCTGGAGCAATATCTGGATAATCGTGAGCTTCAGCAAGCTGCTACCCGTTCTGTTATGCGGATTGCATTGCCCGATTCAGACGGGAAAAACAGTTTTTCCGGTCAGAAGGTAAGGGACTTGCTGCAGAAAGTATCTTCTGTTATTACGGGCGATGAAAGTGATTACGATAAAATCAATATTAAAAACTACCTTGACAGGATGCCCCGGGAAGAAGGTTTTGTTTCAATGTTCAATGGCAAGAACCTCGATGGCTGGCAGGGGCTGGTTGGAAATCCTGTTACCCGCGCCAAAATGAGCAAAGAGGAACTGGCTAAGAAGCAGGAGGAAGCAAACAGGAAAATGCATGAGAACTGGGCAGTGAAGGACAATACGATTGTATTTAACGGAAAAGGCGACAATCTGTGCTCTGTGAAGGAGTATGGCGATTTTGAAATGGTTGTTGACTGGCGCATTACAAAAGGGGGCGACAGTGGCCTTTACCTGAGAGGAACCCCACAGGTACAGATCTGGGACACGGCTCTTACAAATGTGGGCGCAGAGGTAGGGTCGGGCGGTTTATACAATAACCAGAAGAACCCTTCCAAACCGTTGAAGGTAGCCGATAATCCGGTTGGTGAATGGAATACTTTCCGCATTTCAATGATCGGGGAAAATGTAACGGTTTACCTGAATGGTGAACTGGTAGTAGACAATGTTCCGCTTGAAAATTACTGGGACCGTAGTATTCCCATTTTCGATAAAGGTTTTATTGAACTGCAGGCACATGGATCAGACCTTGCATTCAGGGATATTTATGTAAAAGAAATTCATACAGATGAAATTGGTTTAACAGAGGTGGAGAAGGCCGAAGGGTTCGTGTCGTTGTTTAACGGCATGAACCTCGACGGCTGGCAGGGAAACAAAACCGATTATTTTGCCAGCAACGGAGAACTTGTGGTTCAGCCGGCAAGGGGCGGCCACGGAAACCTGTTCACCGAAAAAGAGTACAGCGATTTTATATTCCGTTTCGAATTTCAGCTGACACCCGGTGCCAACAACGGACTGGGCATAAGGGCACCTCTTTCGGGTGATGCAGCATATTCTGGCATGGAATTACAGATACTTGATAATACAGCACCCATTTATGCAAATTTGGAAGAATACCAGTATCATGGTTCGGTGTATGGAGTGATTCCGGCCAAAAGAGGGTTCCTCAGGCCTGTGGGTGAATGGAACGAGCAGGAAGTAGTTGCTAAGGGCAGCAGGATTACCATTACCTTAAATGGGACAGTCATTCTGGATGGCGATCTTGAAGAGGCTTCCAGGAATGGAACGATCGATAAAAGGGACCATCCGGGTTTGCTTCGCGAAAAGGGTTATATAGGTTTCCTTGGGCATGGTTCAGAGTTGAAGTTCAGGAATATCAGGGTGAAGGATTTGAGCAGGTAGAGAGCTGAAATTTAAGAAGTGCCACAAAGACCCAAAGGCACAAAGGGATCACTAAGCTTTTTCATAATGAACTAAAGACCCTGTGCCCTTTGCGCTATGCCCTCTGCTCCAGGACCTTAGGGGCTTTAAGGACTTTAGGGACAGAAGCCCAATTTCATGGCTGCTACGCCTCCTACAGCCCTATGCCGGTTGCGCTCCTGGCTCTTAGCCCTGTGCTCTCTGGTCTGTGCCCTCTGCTCTTCGCATGGCTGTTTCGCCTCCTGCAGCCTTATGCCGTTTGCACTCTTAACTCTTCGCCCTCTGCCCTGTGCTCAGTGCCCTATGCTCTATGTATTCTTTGTGAATTCTTCATGTCCTGGAGTCTTTGTGGCAAAATAAAATACCGGAATTAAGTTCAGTTGTCTTTTCAAATAAAAAAAACGCCTCCCTTTTCAGGAAAGCGTTTTCACTTATATCATGAGTAACTATTAAATGCTGTTCAGTGCATTTAAATCTTCGAATGCAGTCTGCAGGCGTGCAATCATTGCTTCTTCTGCGGAACGCACCCAGACACGCGGGTCGTAATATTTTTTATTGGGTTTGTCATCACCCTCGGGATTGCCGATCTGGCCCTGCAGGTAGTCGTGCTTCTGTGCTTCGTATTTCCTGATGCCATCCCAGTATGCCCATTGTGTATCAGTATCGATGTTCATTTTTACAACACCATACCCAATAGCTTCACGGATTTCTTCGTGTGATGAACCTGATCCGCCATGGAAAACAAAATTCACAGGGGTTTCATCTTCAATACCAAGTTTTTCACGGATATACTCCTGTGATTTTTTCAGGATAACAGGCTGCAGTTTTACATTGCCTGGCTTATATACGCCATGAACGTTACCGAATGATGCAGCAATGGTGAAATTAGGGCTCACCTTGCTGAGTTCTTCATAGGCATAGCAAACTTCTTCGGGCTGTGTATATAATTTTGAGCTGTCGACATCTGTATTGTCAACACCGTCTTCTTCACCACCAGTTATACCAAGTTCGATTTCAAGCGTCATACCAATCTTGCTCATTCTTTCAAGGTACTTCTTGCAGATCTCGATGTTTTCTTTCAGCGGTTCTTCTGAAAGGTCGAGCATATGAGAGCTGAAAAGGGGTTTTCCTGTTTCTTCGTAATGTTTTTCACCTGCATCGAGCAGTCCGTCGATCCATGGAAGGAGTTTTTTTGCTGCATGGTCGGTATGCAATACAACACGGACACCGTATGCTTCGGCCAGCGTGTGTATATGTTTTGCACCTGCAATGGCGCCCAAAACGGCGGCCTTATGGCCTTCGAGTTTAAGTCCTTTTCCCGCGTTGAAGGCAGCGCCTCCGTTTGAAAACTGGATCATAACCGGCGCATTTGCAGCCTTGGCTGCTTCCATTACGGCATTTACAGAAGATGATCCCACAACATTCACTGCAGGAAGTGCGAATTTATTCTTCTGAGCAACTTTAAAAATATATTGCAAGTCGGTACCTGTTACTACACCCGGCTTAACAACATCTGCTATTCTTTCCATAATTCAACTTATTATTTATTTGATTTGACCTACTTTTACTGTAAGAATGCAAATTTACTATTTTGATGGTGTGTGGGTTAATCCTATCTGTTAATGAAGATTAAATTCTTCATTTTTTAATATTGCACCCTTTTGAAACCGAAATGGTTGAATGTTCACAGTGGCAGATTCGGGGTTAAACAAAGGATATGAAACATTGCCTCAGGTTATGATGTCAAACAACTCCTGTGTACATTTGTTATGTGATTGGGGAATAATCATTTCAGCATATAATGAAAAAATCAGTCAGAGGGAATATTTTATCAGCATATATTGCAGGAACAGCATTTATAGCCATGCTGCTTTTATTTGCAATAAGGGCTGAGGCTGCAATGTATTATATCAGTGCTTCGGGTAACGACAGCAATCCTGGTACCTCTCCTGGACTGGCCTGGAAGACACTTGAAAAGGTCAACAGCTTTGTCCCGAAACCGGGTGACCAGATACTGTTTAACCGGGGAGATTCCTGGGAGGGGTCAATTTCTGTAAACATATGGGGTATGGAAGGTAAGCCTCTTATTTTTGGTGCATATGGTAAAGGACCTAAACCCAGGATTTACGGTTCGGCTAAAATTGAAGGATGGGAAAAGCATGATGGTAATATATACAAGGCCAGAGTCAGCAACGGCATCAGCCAGCTCTTCATCGACGGGAACAGGATCAGGCCTGCCCGGTGGCCCAATAAGGGTTATGCAAATATCGAAAGGAAAAATGGGGATGTAACTTTGGGCTCAAGTTCATTGAACAAGTCGGTTGATTATACGGGCGCCCAATGGTTTGGCAGAACAGGTGTTTACCATACTGAAACCCGAAAAGTGGTTTCCGGGAAGGGTGGTATCATTACACTCGATTCTCCTGTTAAGGATAACCTGGATGTGGATGAAGGTTTTATTCTGATGGGAAAGCTCGAGTTTCTCGATCAGCCCGGAGAATGGTACTACGACAGTTCCTCCCAGACCGTTTATCTGTGGACACCTAAAGGTGATTCACCATCAGATTACGAAGTAAGAGGTTCCATTTTTGATTACGGACTTTACAGCATTCATGATCACATACAGGTTCAGGAGCTTGAATTTCTGCACCATGCCCATACATCGGTATATACGAACGGGAAGAGATTTATTGTTATTGATAAGGTTGATATGATTTACCCCGAAAAGTTTGGAGTTTACAATACTACTACTGATAAAGGACAATATATTGTTAAAAATTCAACCGTGAAGGGAGCAAATCACCAGGGTATTCACATACGCATGCCAGGAATTACTGTTACTGATTGTGAGATTTCAGAAATTGCCCTTTTCGAAAATATGGGTCTTTCAGGTAATGGTGAATATTATTATGGCACGGCATTATATGCAGTGGGAACAGGCAGTCAGATCAGATATAACCGGATCAGCAAGGTGGGTTATAACGGGATCTTCTTTGCCAGCGGAAACAATATTGTTGAATATAATTACATAGATCAGACAAATCTGTTGAAGGGTGACGGGGGAGGTATTTATACTACCCAGCCGCCAAATTCTGAGCCAACCACAGGTTCAGTTGTACGATACAACATTGTCAGGAATACTGTGGGTAGTTCTGCCGGAATAAAGTACAGGCATTTCAGCAACGGAATCTATATCGATGAAAGCGCCCATGGCGTGACCGTTGAATATAATACAGTATACAAATCATCGGATGCGGGGATTAAACTACATAAAGTAGATGCCGGTCTGATTCGGAACAACACAATACTGGATGCCAGGTATGCCATACAAATATTACATTCAAGCGGTAATACTCCTACACAAATAACAAACAATATCATGTATTCCACCTCAAATGGCTGTGTCGACAAGTACGAACCAAGGCAGCTGCTGGTAAGAACTTCTTCCGCAAATGCAATTCTCGAAAACAACATCTACCGGAATCCGTATGAAAGTAAGGGAATATTCAGGGGAGACAAGTACTGCAGTTTTTCGGAGTGGAAGTCAGCAACCGGATTTGACAAGAACTCTGTATACGTAGGCAATAAACTGGCTCCGGGTGAAAGGGAACATCTGATATATAATGATACTAAAGAAGTGAAAACCATTCAGCTTGGAACCAAAGCATGCAAGGACATAAATGGCAACATTATTTCAGGAAGTATTACCCTTCAGCCATTCACTTCTGTAATCGTAACAGGGAATAATCCTGAAATTTGAGAGAACGAACATCCCCTCCTCATTTACATAATTGAATCACTTATTATCCTGTCAGTTAATATCAGACAGAAAGGTGTTTATTATACCTATCAGCAAATGGGAAACAGATACTGCTTTTTCCTGATTCCAATAATCAATTCGTATGAATTATGCATCCATTACTGGTGCTGCTATTTTCTTATATTATGAAATAAGATGACGTAGTGCTGTAAGGATAAACTCTTTTAAATCAATGAATCTTCTTCTTCCCAAAATCAGAATAATGTCCCAAAAAGGTGAAAGACTGAAAGTATAATCAGTAGTTTATACCCTACACAATCAGCAATCGGTCTTTAAGCTACAGCATGATTGAAATTTATATTTGCCCACAGATAGTTTGAACGGTTAAATTAAATCTAGAGATCATGTTTACATTTACAGAGAAGAAGAGAAGCTCTGCTTCTGAAAGAAGAGGAAGGTTTAACACCCTAAAAATTGGAAATCACAGCAGCAGAATTTTATTATCCTTTGTATTTTTTATATTTCTTTCATTTACAGTAAACGCAACAGTTTATTATGTAAGTACATCGGGAAGTGATTCAAATTCGGGAACAAGTACAGATAAGCCATGGAGATCCTTATCAAAGGTAAATGGTTTTTCATTTAAACCCGGAGACCAGATATTGTTTAAAAGAGGGGAAGAGTGGAGTGGATCAATTACAGTAAAACAAGGTGGTGCTTCGGGAAGTCCGATAACCTATGGAGCATATGGTACAGGAGCAAAACCAAGAATATATGGTTCAGAGAAAATTACAGGCTGGACACAGCATTCAGGTAATATATATAAAGCAAGTTTCAGTAAAAACATAAACCAGTTATTTGTTAATGAGGCAAGGATCAGGCCCGCACGCTGGCCAAACTCAGGTTATGCCAATATTGATTCAAAAAGCGGCAGTGCATCTTTTACATCAAGTGCATTAAATTCATCAATAAACTATAAAGGTGCGGTTTGGTTTTCCCGTACTGGAGTATATCATACTGAAGTACGTACAGTTTCAGGTCAGAGTTCCAAGACTTTAACACTTGATTCAGCACCTCATTCTGGTCTGGACGCCAATGAAGGTTTTATTCTGATGAATAAACTGGCATTCCTCGACCAGGCAGGTGAGTGGTTCTACGACAGTTCCACAAAAACTGTATATCTGTGGACCCCTAAAGGAGATTCACCTGCAAATTATACTGTAAGGGGATCTGCTTATGATTATGGTCTTTACAGTGATTATAATCATATAAAGGTGGAGCAGATTGAATTTTCACATCAGGCACATTCTTCCATATATACAGATAGTCAGACTCATATTACCATTGACAATGTAAATATGTTTAACCCTGACAAATTTGGTGTATATAATACTACTTCTGCAAAGGGTAATTATGTTATATCAAATTCAAAAGTCGTTGGTGCCAACCACCAGGGAACACACATCAGGATGCCCGGCATATCCATTACCGACAGCGAATTTTCTGATATAGCTTTATTCGAAAACATAGGCCTGTCAGGCAATGGAACATACTATTACGGTACTGCTGTTTATGCAGTTGGAGAAGGTACAGTAATACGGCATAACAGGATTCGGAACGTAGGTTACAATGGGATTTTCTTTGCAGATGGGAATAACAAAATTGAATACAATTTTATTGAGAACACAAACCTGATTAAAAGCGATGGTGGTGGCATTTATACAACACAGCCATCATATGCCAAACCAACAACCGGTTCGGTTGTAAGGTACAACATCGTACTGAATACCTTAGGTAGTAATGCCGGCATATCATACAGGCACTTTAGCGATGGAATTTATATTGATGAAAGTGCTGCAGGGGTTACTGTTGAATATAATACAGTTTATAAATCGACTGATGCAGGGATCAAGCTGCACAAGGTGGATGGAAACATCATCAGGTACAACACTGTTCTCGATTCAAGATATGGTATCCAGGTATTGAATCAGAGTGGTTCAACAAGGACAAAAATCAACAACAATATCATTTATTCAACTGCAAACGGTTGTAAGGATAGTTATGAACCGCGTCAGTTACATATCAGGGTTTCCAGTCCAAATGCAGAAATTGATAACAATACCTACAGGAATCCCTATGAGTCAAACGGGGTGTTCAGGGGCGATTCTTATATGAGCTTTGCAGACTGGAAATCGAAAACGGGATTTGACAGAAATTCAAAGTTTAATGGCACTAAACTGGCATCCGGTGAAAAGGAAAAACTTTATTACAATGATACCAAAGCGGATAAAACCATCAACCTGGGGACAAAGGTATGTAAGGATATCGATGGAAAGCAGGTAACAGGATCTTTTGTGCTGAAGCCTTTTACATCAAGAATTTTGGTTGAAACATCATCGCAGACCGTTGCTCAGAATCAAAGTCCTGTAATTATAGACCAGTATTTTGATATTACTGCAAACATGGCAGTAAATGAGATGATCGGACAGGTAGTTGCATCAGACCCCGATGCAAATCAGGAATTAACCTATGAGATTGTTTCGGGTAATAGCGAAGGATTATTTACTATCAGTTCCACATCAGGCAAGCTTTATGCAAAAAAATCCATCAGTAATGATGTTTCAAAAACTGTTGCTCTTGTTGTTAAGGTTACAGATAATGCATCAAACCCATTGTCGGCCTATGCGGATGTAACAATCAGCATCAGGGCAAATCAACAGACTCCGGTAGCAGATGTTACAGCACCAGCCATATCAGTTTTCACAGTTCCTTCTACTTCCGCTGCACTTTCAGTGCCTGTAACAATAAGTGCTACTGATAATACTGCAGTCACAGGCTATAAAATTGCAGAAACATCCACGGCACCATCAGCTAACGATGCAGGGTGGCTGTCGGCAGCTCCAACCCGATACACTTTCTCGGGTGAAGGAACAAAAACGCTGTATGCATGGACTAAAGATGCCGCAGGTAATATTTCAGTTTCTGCCAAAGCTACAGTGAAAATCACTTTGGAAGAAAGCAAGAACACTAATGTTGAGTACATCACCATCTGTGAAGGTGAACAATATAATGGCTGGACAAAAACCGGCACTTATGAGCGCACTGTTAGTGAAGGACAAACAGTTAATACATCAGGGAGCAATCAAATTCCAAATGGGAACTTTACAGCCGGCACTGCCAGCTGGAGTGCGTGGGGGGCATCAGGCTACGGAATGTCACTTATTGCCAATACAAAAGATTTTGTATCATCATATGGCAGCCTTCAGGCTAAAGTAAGTGCAAATGGAAAAGATGCTTCCAGCCTGCAACTTATAAGTGGGGGAAAGATAGCACTTGAAGCAGGAAAAGTTTATGAGATGACATTCTCGGCAAAGGCAACCGTTGGGTTTACAATGGCAAGAATGCATATTCACAAGGGAAGTTCTCCGTGGACAAATTATGGTACTTTCGATGTTAAACCAGTTATCACAACGGCATGGAAACAGTACAGCCTGAAATTTACAGCGAGTCATACAGCCTCTGACGGATCCTTCAGGATATATCTGGGTAATGTTCTTCCGGCAGGTCAGTCAGTTTATTTTGATGACTTTGTACTGGCTGAATTAACAGAAGATGAGCCAACCTCAAAGGTAATTACTACATACCTTACAGTTAATCCAAAAATCTCCACCACAGAAAATGTGGTAATAAATGAAGGTGAAAAATACATGGGATGGTCCGAATCAGGGCAGTACAAGAGAACACTTGAATCTTCAAACGGCTGCGACAGTATAGTTACAACCAATCTGACTGTACAGGTACAAGTATCTCCCGATATAGAAGGGCTTACTGAAGAGGTTTCCATCTGTGAAGGAGAAGAGTATCTTGGCTGGACTAAAGGCGGTACTTACACACGTACTGTTACAGAAGAACAATCGGTTAAGAATTCTGGCAGCAACCTGTTAGGTAATGGTGATTTCAATAATGGTACAACCAACTGGAGTGCATGGGGAGCATCAGGATACAGTATGACTCTGTCGTCAAATTCACGGGATGTAGCAACATCTCCCTCGAGTCTTGAAGGAAAAGTTACTGCGAATGGTTCAGATGCCTCCAGCCTGCAATTTATGAACAGTAGTAAAATAGCTCTTACAGCAGGGAAGGTATACCAGTTGACATTTTATGCAAAGGCTACTGTTGGTTTTACAATGGGTAGGATGCACATTCATAAGGGGACATCTCCCTGGACTCAGTTTGGTTCTTTCGATATAAAACCGGTTATTACAACTGAATGGAAACAATACACTCTGAAGTTTAAAGCAAGTCATACAGCAACTGACGGATCCTTCAGGATTTACCTGGGCAATGTTCTTCCTGCGGGCCAAACTGTATATTTTGATGATTTCATGTTTACAGAAATCTCAGAAGAAACTAAAAAAGTAGAAAAGGTAATTACTACTTACCTTACTGTGAATCCAACAGAATATATCACAGAGGATGTGACTATAAATGAAGGAGAAATATATAAGGGGTGGATCAAGTCAGGTGTTTACACCAGGTCAGAAACTTCGGAAACCGGCTGTGAGATTATAATTACAACAAATCTCACCGTAAAGAAGTCATCCTCTCAAAGTATGACAGGAAAGAGCGCTAACACAAACGCTGTGGGAGCGCAGGATTCAGAAGTGGATTATGGGTTAGGTGAAAGTTTAGATTTACTAATTTATCCCAATCCTGCTGAAACCTATATAAACGTGGAATATTCATCCATGCCTGAATTAGAAACCCGTGTGGAAATTATAGATGGCAACGGGAGAACCGTGGTTAGCCAGAAAATCGAAGCTATCTTAACAAGGATTAATTTCGACAGATTAACGCCGGGAATGTACTATCTGAGATCGGTTAACCAGCAAAGTCAGCAGGTTAAGAAATTCATTGTGAAGTAATGAATCAAAAAGGCTGTCCAAAACTCTGCGGACAGCCTTTTTTCTTTAGAATCCTATTTTGAAAATCTGGCATAAATGCCGGATTTTTTATTTTCTTGGGGTCAGACGAAGAACTTTCCCGGGGTCATTCAATACGACATAAATTGCCCCGTCAGGCCCGGTGGCTACATCCCTCACGCGGCCGGCACCTTTTAAAATTACCTGTTCGTGTAATACCCGGTCATCCTCAAGTTGCAGTACCCTTACTTCTTCATAACGGAGCGCTCCTACCAACAGCCTGTTTTTCCATTTAGGGAACAGATCGCCGGTATAAAAGTCAAGTCCGCAAACCGCAATGGATGGGTTCCAGTAGTAATTTGGTTGCTCCATCCCAGGCAGGTGAGTCAGTTCTGTAATGATGGTACCATTGTAATTCCTGCCGTATGTTATGGTTTCCCAACCGTAATTTTTTCCCCATTCAATCAGGTTCAGTTCATCGCCCCCCATTGGGCCGTGTTCTGTTGTCCAAAGCTGTCCGGTTGCCGGATGGATAGCCATTCCCTGGATGTTCCGGTTGCCAAGACTATACAATGATCCCATGGCTTTATCATCATGAAGGAAAGGATTTGTTTCAGGAATTGATCCATCTTTATGAATGCGGTGTACTTTACCGTTTGGCAGGGTGGCATCTTGTGCCTGACTGCCGGCACCACGGTCGCCTATGGCAAAATACAGGTATCCCCATGGATCGAAAACTATCCGGCACCCGTAATGATGTCGGGTGGTACGGTAAGTTTCCTCCGGTGCTTCAAAAATAACTTCTTCATTGCTCCAGGCATTATCTACAATCTTTCCCCTGACAAGCCGGGTCATGGCAGGGGGCCGCTCACCCTGGTACTTCTCAAGTGCATGACTGTATGCCAGGTAAATCCATCCATTGCTGGCATAATCGGGATCCACTGCAACGTCCATTAATCCACCTTGTCCTTCATGCAGCACGGTGGGAGTGTTTTTAACCGGTTCAGCGAGAAGCTTTCCGTTAATGACCATCCTGAGCCTGCCAGGCCTTTCTGTTATAAGAACATGATTTTCATCTATGAAATCAATTGCCCATGGTATTTCAAGATTGTCAGCAAAGGTTTCTGCTACCATAAAGTAGTCCATGGTTTCCACTTCTTCGGGGATTGGAGGCCTTTGCACCCCTTCTTTTTTTTCAATATCACGGATGTACTGTACAACCGATCTGATTTCTTCATCTGACATTGCATGTTCGTATGAGGGCATTCCAAGATGTGGAATACCATGTTTGATATTCCTGGTGATGTAGCTGTCACCGGCACCGAACTGCCAGATGCCATCGATCAGGCTTGTTGCATTTCCACCATCAAGGTCAGAACCATGACACTGGGCACAATACTGCTGGTATAAGGCTGCAGCATCTTTTTGGGCAACAACTGTAACTGATGGAATCAGCAGCATAAACATAAAAATGTAAAAGCTGGTTTTTCGAATGGATAAATTCATGAGGAAAATGATTTTTAATTCTATTTTCCTATATAAAAAACCAACAGCTAAAAAGTTTACCTGAAACAGGAGTTTTTGGTCATAAATGCAGAAATATCAGGAATTTTGTAAAGCCAGCTCTATACTTCTCCAGAGAAGGGATGAAGTTTTATCCCAGCTGAATTTTTCTTTATGTTTAAAACCTTTTATAATCAATTGCTCTCTAAGATCAGGATTGGAAGAAATTTCTTTCATAGCAGATGCTATTTCCAGCACATTGTCAGGAGAAGCATAAAACACTGCATCTCCCCCTACTTCAGGCATGGATGTGGTATCAGAGCAAATAACAGGTATGCCGGCATTCATGGCTTCTATAATAGGCATTCCAAATCCTTCGAAGAAGGGCACGTAAACCAGGGCCAGGGCAGCAGCAAACAGTTGTTGCAGTTCTTCTTCAGGCACCCGTCCTGTAAAAACAACTTCATTGCTGAACCGCATCATTTTATAAGTATCTGCAATTCCGCCTGTTTTATGCATTTCACCACCAACAATCAGCAGTTTTACATGATTGGAATCCTCCGTTTTAAATAATTCATATGCCTGAAGCAGTCCATGAATGTTTTTCCTTGGGTGCAGGGCACCTACATATAAAAAGTACGGACTACCATCTGAATATCTTTTTCTTATGGTTGTTGTAGCTGCATCATCAAGCTTAATAGTATTTTGTTTGATTCCATTATGTACGACATCTATTTTGGAAGCATCTATATGAAACGAGTTGGCTATATCCTGTTTTGAATAGTTGGAAACTGTTGCAATACGGGCAGCTTTTTTGGCAAACCTTGGAAAAAAATAATTGTAATACCAACTTTTCAGCCATGGCAGGTCCTGCGGTCGGTGCAGGAAGCTTAAATCGTGCATGACTGCCAGCTGGGGAACATCTGTTTTAAGTGAAAGATAACCATCAGGCGACACGAAAAGGTCTGCATGATGCCTTTTTAACAACTGTGGAATACGATGGTCAAACCACAGGTAGAAAAGAAAGGGATGCCTTGCCTGCGGACTTAAAACAACAGGTGTAACATTGTCTGAAAAAACAAATTCTTCTGCATATGGCCTGTCGAAAATGAATATAAACTCATGTTCAGGATGGCTCCGGGTAATCCGTTTCATTGTTTCGAAGGTAAACCACCCGATCCCTTCGAGCCTGTTCTTAAGCAGCAGCCTTGTATTTATTGCTATCTTCATAATTTAAGCTGAAAATAAAGCAAAAATCCGATATCTTTGCCTGATAGCTGTCAATAAAACAAACTATATGAAACAAACGGTGAATCTTAATGGCTAAACATTCAATTGTTGTCCATAGCATGGTCGCGCAAATCACTTTAATTTATATGAAAAACATTCCGGTTCTATAACTTTGTCCGGTAATATATTTACTATTGGAAGCCTTATGAGGTGCTTAACTATATCAGTAAAAACCGTCAAATGGCAATTATGAAGCAACTGACAAAATACATTCTTCAAAAAATCCTGGGATTTAAAACATACCTGTATATGTTTTCTCTTTTTGTAATTGTTAAAATCAGGTGGGATAAAAAGGAAAAGGATTTTTTTCACTTTGTGGGACTTCTTCCTCCGAAAGGTATTGTACTTGATTTAGGTGCAAATATTGGAGTAACAACCTACCATCTTGCAAAATCACTGCCTCGCAGTACAATCTTTTCTTTTGAGCCGCTTGAGATTAATATGAACGTGTTGAAGCGCATCAGAAAAAGGTTCAGACTAGGGAATATAAGGGAATTCCAGATGGCAGCTGGTGATAAAAATACGAGGCTTGAAATGGTGATGCCTGTTATCGACAATGTTCCCATGCACGGGTTAAGCCATGTTTTACATGAAGATATTACTGAAAACAACAATGGACTTAGATTCGAAGTGCCAATGGTCAGGCTCGATGATTTTGATCCGCTAAAAAACATAACTGAAAGGATTACGGGCTTTAAAATTGATGTTGAAAATTTCGAATATTTTGTATTGAAGGGGGCCGAAGAGCTTATTCTCAAACATCAGCCGGTTATATACTGTGAACTATGGGAAAATGAAAACAGGCAGAAATGTATTTCATTTTTAAATAAATCCGGCTATACTGCGTTTATACTGCAAGGAAAAAAGCTGGTGCCCTTTGAAGGTGAAAAGCACCGTAAGCACAACTTCTTTTTTATACCCGGTTCATCTAATACCTGATTGTAATTTTGAAGCGGAAATTTGTTACCAATCTGATATTGTTGCTTTTTCTGAATCTGCTGGTAAAACCCTTCTGGATTTTGGGAATTGACCGTACGGTGCAGAACCTGGTGGGCGATGAAAGCTATGGTCTCTATTTTGCATTATTTAATTTCTCCCTTATACTGAACATCCTGCTTGACGTGGGTATTACCAATTACAACAACCGCAACATTGCCAGACATAATTTCCTTTTAAAAAAACATCTTTCCAATATTATTGGGCTGAAACTGATGCTGGCACTGTTGTATGCTGCCTTTAGTCTCATTGTGGCAGCAGTCATCGGGTATAGCAAGATTCAGATAAACCTCCTTATATTTCTTATATTTAACCAGTTTCTGGTATCTTTCATCCTGTACCTACGTTCCAACATCACAGCATTGCATCTTTTCCGTACCGACAGCATAATTTCTGTGCTTGACCGTACATTAATGATCATCATATGTGGCTTCCTTCTGTTTTCAGGCAGCCTTAGGGAACACTTTACGATCAGCTGGTTCATCTATGCACAAACATCAGCTTATCTGCTTTCTGCCTTCATTACCCTTGCTATAGTTTTGCATAAATCAGGAAAGATCAGGGTGAGGATCAACCTGCAATTCTGTATGGTATTCCTTAAAAAGTCTTATCCATATGCTATTCTTATATTGCTGATGTCGCTTTACAACCGAATCGATTCGGTGATGCTGGAAAGGATCCTGCCCGGCAGTACCGGCAGGGAACAGGCAGGAATTTATGCACAGGCATTCCGGCTTCTTGATGCAGTATCGATGTTCGGGATGCTTTTTGCCGGACTGCTGCTGCCTATTTTCTCCAAGATGATAAAGCAACAAGAACCTATCGGGCAGATGGTAAAACTGAGTTACACGCTCCTGATCGTCCCTGCCATCATCATTGCTGTCTCCAGCCTCTATTACGATCATGAAATCATGTCGTTGCTTTATACCTCTAATACGGATTTTTCTGCTGATATCCTGGGAATACTCATGATCGGATTCACGGGTATTGCCACTACATACATTTTCGGAACTCTGCTTACAGCCAATGGAAGCCTGAAGCAACTTAACCTGATGGCCATGGCCGGCATGATTCTGAATGTTACGCTTAACCTTATTCTGATACCCCGGTATCAGTCTTTTGGTCCGGCATACGCAAGCCTGGCTACACAGATTTTTACAGGAGTGGCACAATTGGTCCTGGCAATATATATTTTCAGGCTGAGGCCAAAAATGGGGTATATTTTTCAATTGCTGATCTTTATTGGTGCGACGGTCGTACTGGCATCTGTTTCAAAAAACATCGGAAACTGGATTTACGGATACCTAACCATGATTGCAGGTTCTCTTCTATTTGCTTTCCTGATCAGGCTTTTTAACCTGAAAGATTTGTATAAATTAATCGTTTACAGGCAATGACAAACCCGGCTATTGATGAACTTCAGGAGAGCGGCAGGTATGAACTGGTTTATCAGCTTGAACACCATCAGGTGAAGGAGTTTGTCCTGAAACAGATTACCTCAGGAAGCAGGATTGTCAGATGGTTTATGATCTACCAGTTCCTGATGATCGTTGCAGGATTGTTCTTTATTACGCGATCCATTGTCCTGGCATTCGCCGGAAACCTTCTACCATTATATTATACACTGGGTGCGGTTGTTTTTTCTTTCACTTTTCTCATACTGATTCATGAACTGCTTCATGCTTTGGCATTCAAGATTACCGGTGCACCACGGGTTGCAGTGGGTGCTTATCTGAAGAAGTTCATTTTTTATGCTGAGGCCGACCGCCATGTACTGAACCGGAAGCAGTTTACTTTAGTTGCACTTACACCGCTGCTTGCAGTGAAGCTGGCAACCCTCGCAGCAGTTATCGTTACAGCAGGTCAGCCTGCCGTTTACTTCTGGATTTTTATCATGTGTGCGCACAGTCTCTTTTGTGCAGGTGACATTGGGATGCTGGATTACTTTTATTCTTTTAAAGATGCTGAACTGTATACTTTTGATGTAAGGAAGGAAAAGAAAAGCTTCTTTTACCGCAAAAAACAAATTGCTTCAGAGGACTGACCTTTTAACCAGTAGGATTTTACCCTCAGGAATATGTATTTTTTGTAACTTTATGAAAAACTAAAAATTATGGCTACGAATAAGAAAAATCGCATCTCCAGAAGAAATTTCATCAAGGTTTCAGCAGCCACCACAGCAGGTGTATCCATGTTGTCGATTGGCGGCTGTAATGTAGAAAAGGTACCTCCGCCCATGAAACGCAAGTTTGGCAAGCATGATTTCATGGTCACTACCTTCGGACTGGGCGGTCAGGCTTCACTCCAGTGGACACCTGAAGGGCTGGATCCTGTTCCTATTATTCTTAAAGCATTTGATTTGGGAATAAATTACTTTGATACATCAAATCTGTACGCCGGTAGCCAGCTTAATTTTCATAAGGCCTTTCAGCAATTAAATTTAATGCCGGGAGAAGAAAATTATAACAAGGGATTGCGCGAATCCATCTGGATTACAAGTAAAACAGGAATGCGCTGGGGCAAGCCGGGCTGGCCTGAACGCGAAGATGTGGTTAACTGGTCGAACGGAGAAAATGTAAAATGTGCAGTGGATGACGTGAAGCGCACTCTTACACAGGTGTTTGGTGACAATACAGGATGGTATCCCGAAGGTTCTTATCTCGATATGGTGCTGGTGCATACCCTGCATAATACAGCTGAAATTGATGTCCTGTATGAGGGTCTCGAAACTCCGCTCGATCCTAATGGCAATTTTGGAGCCCTGGTTGCCCTGCGTGATTTGCGCGACGGAACCAACCTTACTGGTATGAACCCTAAGAATGAGAAGCTGATCAAACATATCGGATTCTCGGGGCATAACAATCCACCGGCCATGATCGACATGATCCAGCGTGATGAATGGGGATTGCTTGAAGGGATGTTGATAGCAATCAATGCCAACGACAGGCTGATGTTCAATATGCAGCACAATGTTATTCCTGTTGCTGAAGCCAAAGGCATGGGCATCATCGGGATGAAGACATTTGCTGATGCAGCCATGTATCATAAGGAACCGACATGGTCGAACAAACCTGAACATGTATATATGGAGGTAGGTAAACCCGGACTGCCGAGCCGTCCGCTTATTGAATATTCACTTACAACACCTGGTGTGCATACCTTAATTATCGGCATCGGGCATATCGATGAAGACCCTTTGAAGTGTCAGATGATACAAAACTACTATGCATGCCAGATTGAACCCAACGGCCTGAATGCTGATGAAAGGGTTGAAATTGAAATGCTGGCTGCTGGGATCAAAAATGGAAAGACCAATTATTTCCAGATGGAAAAAGAGGAGCTTGCAGGCCCCCGTATGCTTCAGAAATCTGAAAAGGACGGAAAGAATGTAATAACATGGCAGACTGCCTACGCCGGTGATGACCCGATTGACCATTACGAGGTGATGATCGACGGACAGCTGGCTGGTACAGTGGGGCATAAGCCGCAGGTGCTTAAGAGTAAGCCTTTTGTTTTTGAAACGGATCAATCAGGACAGGAAATACTGGTGGCAGCTGTCGATAAAAAAGGCACCCGTATTCAGGCCAGACTGGCTTAAAATATAAAATATTGCTTACATGGAAAGGCTGCCTTTATCGGGCAGCCTTTTCAGGTAGTTTTAATTCATTCTGAAAGAGGAATGGAACTCATTCTTATTTGATGAATAAATGAACCAAATCAGCTTTTAAAGGTTGAAGTAGCAGTAATAAAATCCAAAATATGGTAGATAAACTTTCTGATCCGATCGGGAGGCTCATGGGCCTGCGGTATAAATCACACCCCTGGCATGGAGTATTTATCGGCAAGAATGCACCCCAGGAAGTAACAGCTTTCATAGAAGTGGTATCAACCGATACCGTTAAGTATGAAATTGACAAGGAAAGCGGTTACCTCCGGCTCGACAGGCCCCAGAAGTTTTCGAACGTCATCCCGGCTTTATATGGTTTTATTCCCCAAACTTTTTGCGGGGTTAAAGTAGGTGGTTTCTGTAGTGAAAAGACAGGCCAGCCCAATATTGAAGGCGACGGCGACCCTATCGATATCTGTGTACTTACAGAAAAAACCCTTGCACATGGCGATCTGCTGGTAAATGCACGTCCTATCGGGGGGTTCCGTATGATTGACGGACAGCAGGCCGATGACAAGATCATTGCTGTTCTGCTGAATGATACGGTATATGGCCACTTTAAGGAGATGAGCGAAGTCCCTTCAGTTGTTATCCAACGGCTGGAGCATTACTTTTTAACCTATAAGGACATGCCCGGGCATGACAGCAATACTGAAATAGCTGCTGTTTATGATTCAAAGGAAGCCTTCCAGGTGATTGAGCTTTCGATGCAGGATTACAATAACCGGTTTGATAACCTCGGGAAGTTACTGGCCTGAGTACACCAGCAGGTGAAGATTATTTATCCTGCTGAAAATCCTGCCGACAGGATATCGCCTGTATGATTCCTCTGCCCATTCCGAGTTGTTGTAGATCCATGCCAGTTGTGCCCTGTGGTCGTTTGCAAACTCATTGTCAGTCATCCTTTTATTAAGAAACTCCTGCATGAATTCAGGATGTTCCTCCAGGTATTTCAGGGCATTCTTTTCAAAACCATAGGGTGAGAAATATTCTCTGGCGTCGAGAATGCCATCAAAAAAATTCCAGCGGAAGAAGGAATCGGGTGCTTTAGGTTCGAGCGTTTCAAGGATATAGGCAATTTTCTCCTGCCTCACCGGGATTACAAGGTCGCCTTCATGGTATTTTATTTCCTGTATTTCAGTGGCAGTTGTCACCTGCTCATGGTAATAGTGGCCGTTGTTTGGCCTTTGCGGACTTGTAAAATCGGTAATGTAATCCACCTCCACCTCAAGGACTTCATCATTTTTCAGCCTGTAAAACTCCACCCCGTTCAGCTTCAACCTTTCCACCACCGCAGTCCATGCCTGCGGCAGGATATAATATTCAGGAACCCTGATGTTTTCCACCGGTTTATATACGTCATAATATCTTATGGTATCCGTATATTTCCGTGAGGTATCATAACCTGGGCGCGGCAGTCCCGAGAGTCTGCTGATCTGGTTTTTATCATATTCATATCCCTTGAATATCATCATACGGTAACGTGAAGAATCGAGTTCATAGCGTATGGGATAAGAATTCCGTGACATCGATTCAGATTTCCCCTGCTTTCTGGTCCGGATAATCATTTCAGAATTCTCAGCAGTAAATTCTGATAAAGCCCTGATAAACTGATGTGTCGATTTCACCCTGTCGGCATAAGGTTTATAGATCAATGCTTCCGTGATCATGCCATAGGAATGAAAAAGCCTTGCATATCCTGATGAATATCTCGGTGTTTCATGAGTCATCCGGATACCATGCCTGGGATCGTCATAGAACCAGTCGACATACGGGATCAACTCATACGTGCCTTTATTCATCCGGGAATATAACTCAGGAAGCAATTTTCCCCTGATAAATTTCGCCTGCACATTGGGAAAAACATCGGGCTGAGGTGCGATCAATGTAATGCTGTACTGATGGTCTGAGCCGTTTGTGGTATGTGTATCAAGGAATACATCGGGATCCCATTCATGGAAAAGCCTGGTGAAGGTTTTTGTATTTTCAGAATCGGATTTGGTGAAATCGCGGTTCAGGTCGAGATTGGCAGCATTTCCCCTGAAGCCTGCTTCAGCCGGTGAAGTCTGGTTTGCCCGGTGCCATGCACTGCGGTTGAGCATTCCCCCAATATTATAAGCCGGTATAATGATGATCACCGTGTTTTTTAATACCGATGCCATCTTATTCTTGTTCTGCAGGATGTCGGCAGCAAACTGAAGGCTGGCATCTATGCCTGCCGGTTCTCCTGCATGAATTCCATTGTTGATGAGCAGTACGGCTTTTCCCTGTGCCTTGATCTTTTGAGGATCAAACTCCCTTTCATTGTTGATTATGAATACGTGAATGGGTTTCCCGCTGTCGGTAAGGCCTTTTTCAATCAGGACTGCATTCTGATAATGGGCATCCAGTTTTTTGTACATGTCTATCACCTCCTGGTATGTGGGGGTGATATTCTCTTCAAATCTCAGATTTAACTGGGGATGTTTCTGCGCCAGACTGAGCATTGCAATACACCCGCCTAATAACATTAGCTTGATCTTTAGTTTCATTCAGATGACCTGTATAACTTAAATGTATGATTATTGAATTTCTTTTCTGACCAGGTTGATGTTGGAATAGGCAAAACCATTTTCTTCGTCAAACAAACCTTCACGATCTGTTTCATCCCATTCATCAAAATTGATTTCCGGGAAATAGGTATCTGCCTCAAATGGTTTATGCACCAAGGTCAGGTAAAGTTTTCCGGCCAGCGGGTAAAACTGCCTGTACACCATTCCACCTCCAATTACAAAGGCTTCTGCTTCATCCTTTACCAGCGCCAGCGCTTCTTCAACCGAATAAACAATTTCACATCCGGGAAAGCTGTCGTCCGGCCTGTCGGTAATTACTATATGCCGCCTGTGTGGAAGCGGCCAGTTAGGCAGCGACAGCAATGTGTTGCGCCCCATGATCAGGCTGTGGCCTGTGGTAATCTTTTTAAATCTCTTCAGATCAGTGGGAAGATGGAACAGCAGGTCGTTGTTCTTCCCTATTGCAAAGTTTTCGGCAACCGCTACTATGATAGAGATATTTTTGTAGATCATATTTAATATTTCTATTTGGTAAAAATAAAAATTAAACTTGTTGAAAGACACAAGATGGTTAGACACCTGGCCTACCGGCAGGCAGGCAAGTATCAAGACTGAGTTCTGTTCTGTAAGAGCATATTTTTTTTTTAAAATGATATATTTGAATTACCTGAGACTTCTTTGTTATAAGTAATAATCTTCATGATTCAATTATTTTATGTGGATCACGACCCCTCCCATCCTCCCCGAAGGGGAGGTGTAAGACGCTCTTTAGCAGCACTAAGCATAATTAGCATGGTCCTGAAGTCCCCCTTCGGGGGATTTAGGGGGTCGTATTTCATAAACCTGTATTTCATTACTTGTATTATTAATTACCGGGCTATAACTATATTTACTAACGGAATTGTGTCCTGATTACAAAAATCCCTATACCCATGTATGTAATTGTATTTCAAACGATTTCCTACTAAAAGTAACAGATGATCCTTCATCCTTTACCCGATTCCCAAATAAACTCATTTTTATTCGTACATCCCTTTTCATTTGCGACATTTTTAAATCGGAAAGCTATCTTTTTAATGCGGTTTTAATTTCCTTTTCATTCATACTTAATTCTGCATTTGTTCTTTTGCTCTCAAAGAAAAATAAAGCCATGAAGAAAGTTTCAGTTATTTTAACTACCTGTAACTCAGAACACACTATTCAGCGAACCCTTGATTCAATTATGCATCAGTTTGGTGTTGACCAGCACTTCGAAATGGAACTGATTGTAGTTGATGACTGCTCTTCAGACCGCACCTGTGAAATTCTCAGGAATAACGGTGTGGATTATCTTTCCACTTCTGAAAACAGTGGTGGACCAAACAAAGGAAGAAATATTGGCCTGAAACTAATGACGGGCGATTACTTTTGCCTCATCGACCATGATGATGAATGGCATTCGTACAAGATTATCAGGCAACTGAAGGTTGCCGATAAATATCCGGTAGTTTCATGCGGTTATAATGTGGTAAATCAGCAAACGGGTAAAAGGTCGGAGCGGAAACTCCACTCCGGTGGCCCTCTGATTTTCAGAAAGAATGAAACCTTTCTTCAGAAACTGAAACGGAAGAACAAGGGACAGAACCTTTATATGAGCACCCTCATGATTGACAGCCGCCTGAAGCACATCCTGTTTGAAGAAAACTTCGGAATGATCGATTACGACTGGCTGCTGAGAATAACCGAAAACAATGAGACTGCTGAAATCCCTGAAAACCTGGTTACAAGGTATGTGACGAATAAAAATCTTTCGCTCGATAAAGGATACAGGCAGAAGGACTACTACTATTCCCTTTACTTTCTCGAGAATTACAGCCAGAGGTACCCGAAAGAATTTGCCACAGCTGTGAAGCGGCTGAACGGCACGCGGGCAAGGTATCATTACCTGAGAAACGATATGAAGGAGGCACGAAAGTTCTTTCTGAAATCGGAATTTAACCTCAAGCAGATTCTCTACATCCTGTCATCCTTTATGGGAAGCCGCTATGTGAAAAGAAACTTTATCGTTTTCGGCTGAAACTAAACTGCCACCTGTCCCTTAATGTGCGGGTGTGACTGGTAATTAACAAGCTCGAAATCGTTAAACCTGAAATCAAAAATACCGTTCACTTCTTTATTTATATTCATCACAGGGAGCGGGTAGGGCTCACGCGTAAGCTGCAGCTTTACCTGCTCCAGGTGGTTGAGGTAAATGTGCACATCTCCAAATGTGTGTACAAAATCGCCGGGCTGAAGTCCTGTAACCTGTGCCACCATCATGGTCAGAAGTGCATAGGAGGCTATATTGAACGGAACTCCAAGGAATACATCTGCACTGCGCTGATAAAGCTGGCATGAGAGTTTTCCGTCTGCAACATAAAACTGGAACAGTACATGGCATGGAGGCAGGTTCATGTTGTTGAGCTCTCCCACATTCCAGGCACTGACGATATGCCTGCGTGAGTCAGGATTGTTTTTTATGGAATCTATCAGCTGGCTGATCTGGTCGATGTGAGAGCCATCGGGTGCAGGCCAGCTTCTCCACTGGTAGCCATAAATATGCCCCAGGTCACCATTTTCATCAGCCCATTCATTCCATATCCGTACACCATTGTCGGTCAGGTATTTTATATTGGTGTCACCGGCCAAAAACCACAGCAGTTCATGGATGATGGATTTCAGGTGCAGCTTTTTGGTTGTCACCACCGGAAAACCCTCGCTGAGGTCGAAACGCATCTGATGGCCAAAAACACTGAGGGTGCCTGTCCCTGTACGGTCTTTCTTCTCAACTCCCTTATCCAGTATGGTTTGCAGCAGGTGCAGGTATTGCTTCATATATGTTTATTTTTCTGATAAGGCAAAAATACAAATAAGGGCTTTTTTATCTTTGATTTACCAGCTAAATTTATACACATTATGAACTTTTCACCCTATCCCTTTTTTCTGTAGGGGAATTTTCTTGATATCGGCTTCATCATTGCCCTGGTAAGCTGGTCGGGACTGCTGCCAACAGAACCTGAATAAACATGATTAAATTTCCACAAAAGTTTTGAATCGGTTCCGCTGTGCAGTGAAACTGTTACCTCAGCCTGATTGGTTGCTCCCCATACATTGAATAAAACACCAAGGGCAAGTGCGGCACCGGTTGACATGGGTTTTGTTGTGAGTACATCACCTGAAATGACTTCATCTACTTCAAGTAACCTGGCCAGCTCATCTTTTGAAAATTCATCCAGCTTCTCAACACTGATGTTATTTCGTTTAAGGAGCATGTTTGTCCGGTCTACATCCTGAAAATTAACCGGAAACTGGTGGTTTTTTTCTAAAAAACGGGTGTACATCTGGCTTTGCATCAGGTAACTCAGTTCCAGTTCATTCTTATGAATCTGTTCAATTGTTACATTTTTCGGCAACCTGTTGTACTGCACTTTTACATCGAAAGGCAGGATGGCAATTGATTTTGATTGATCGGCAGGCTTAAGGTCAGGTGCTGTATAAACGGTTGCACAGCCTGTAATAATGACAAGGAGGAATGCCATTATTCCCAGGGAATAAGTTCTTTTCATAATGTTCTGTCTAAAGTTTATTATTTTTAGTTGAATGTATCTGCAAAATTACAAGGAATATGTTTAGAATGAAGCTGCAGGCAAAAAAATTGTTAAGGATTTAATTCCGCTCCGCACTTCTTGCAGAAAACAGCATCATCATCATGTGAATCATGCATACAAGTGGGACACACCTGGGTGTTTTGCTTTCCTGAAAGGTTTATCATTTCGGCAGTGACAATGCCTGTGGGAACGGCGATTATGGCATAACCGGTTATCATTACAATGCTTGCCAGGAACTGCCCAAGGGGAGTCACCGGACTGATATCGCCATATCCTACTGTAGTCAGGGTAACAACGCCCCAGTAAATGCTTTGGGGAATGCTTATAAACCCGCTGGCTTCTCCTTCTATCAGATACATGAGTGTTCCAACCACAGTTACAAGCAAAATGACTGAATACAGGAAAACACTGATTTTTTCCCTGCTTGTCCATAAGGCCCGGATCAATATCCTGCCAGCTGAAGAGTACCTGGTTAATTTGAAAATACGGAATATCCTCAACAGGCGGAGTACACGTATAACCAGAAGGCTTTGGTAACCAATGACCAGCAACCCCAGGTAGGTAGGTATGACCGATAGAAAATCGATGATTCCATAAAAACTGGTGATATACTTCCAGGGCTTTCTGACAATCAGGATCCTGACAATATACTCTACAGTGAAAATTCCGGTAATGATCCATTCCAGAAGCACCAGCTTATCATGGTAGACCGAACGGATATCCGGTACGCTTTCCAGAAGAACAAGCAATACGCTCACAACAATGATAATCAACAGGGCTACATCAAAATTCTTACCCGCACGGGTATCAGCCTCAAAGATGATTTCGTAAAGCTTTTTTCTTAAGTCAGTCATTTAAATCAAAATTATTCTATCTTCAAAGTTACGAAAATCATTTACAATGAAACGCCGATCTTTTTTTAAAGCTACTGCACTGGCAGGTTCAGCCGTGGCAGTTACCGGGGTCGCCGGATGCAGTCGTGAACATTCCGGTAAAAATGAACAGGAGTCAGTTAACCCTGATTTTGAACTGAACGAAAAGACGATATCACATCTTCAGCAGAAGATGGAATCAGGAGAACTTTCGGCTCAGGAAATCTGCCGGAAGTACCTCGACAGGATTGAACAGGTCGACCCTTATCTGAAATCTGTTATTGAACTGAATCCCGATGCCATGCAGATTGCTGCCCGGCTGGATGAGGAACGCAGCAACGGCAAAGTTCGCGGGCCTATGCATGGAATCCCGGTGCTGATCAAAGACAACATCAACACCGGCGACAGGATGAAGACTACTGCAGGCTCTCTTGCACTAGAAAACCATACTGCTTCAGCCGATGCTTTCATAGTTGAAAGGCTGCGTGAAGCCGGTGCAGTGCTGCTGGGGAAAACCAACCTCAGCGAATGGGACAACTTCCGCTCCACGAACTCAGTGAGCGGCTGGAGCGGACGTGGCGGTCAGGTGCGAAACCCATACATCCTCGACAGGAATCCCTGCGGCTCCAGTTCCGGCTCGGGTGCAGCAGTTTCTGCAAACCTGTGTGCCATTGCCATTGGCACCGAAACCAATGGTTCTATTGTATGCCCTTCAGGAGTGAACGGTGTGGTGGGCATCAAACCAACGCTTGGACTTTGGAGCAGGCGGGGCATCATACCCATTGCGCACAGTCAGGATACAGCAGGCCCCATGGCACGTACCGTTACCGATGCCGCCATCCTGCTGGGTGCACTGGCTGCATTCGACCCTGAAGATACAGATACCTATATTGAAAAAGGTGAGATATCTACTGACTATACACGTTTCCTGCAGACAGGACTGCAAGGTATGCGCATAGGCATCGCCTCTGAAATCAATGGCTTCCATAGAGATGTGGTTGCACTTTTTTCACAGGCTGTTGATGTATTCCGGTCACAGGGAGCAGAGATTGTGGATAAAGTGGCCTTTGAACACCAGGGCAAATGGAACCAGCCGTCATGGGAGGTGCTCCTGTATGAGTTTAAAGCCGACCTGAACAACTATCTTCAGCAGTACAATGCCCCGGTAAAAAGCCTTGAGGAACTTATAGAGTTCAATAAGCAGCATGCAGAAAAGGAAATGCCCTGGTTCGGACAGGAAATCTTTGAAATGGCACAGGAAAAAGGTGATTTAAGCAGCGAAGAATACCGCCGGGCATGGCAGGACATGAAGCGCCTCACAGGTAAGGAAGGTATCGACGCAGCAATGCAGAAGCACAATCTGGATGCCATTATAGCCCCTACAAACTCCCCGGCATGGACCATCGACTGGGTGAACGGCGACCACTTTTCAGGTAGCAGCTCCTCGCTTGCAGCTATTTCCGGCTACCCAAACATAACCGTACCTATGGGCTTTGTACATGGTTTACCCGCAGGTATATCTATCTTCGGAAGGGCCTGGAGCGAACCAGTTCTGCTGAGGGTTGCCTACGCCTTCGAACAGGCAGTGCAACACAGGAAGGCACCTGGATTTAAGGCTACGTTGTTGGGGTAGGGGGTTTGTTGTTTGTTGTTTGGGGTTTGTAGTTGAAGGGCACTGCAGTACTGTTCTACATCAGCTTTAAGAACCTTAAGGACTTTAAGGCCTTAAAGACACAAGCCCAATCGCATGGCTGCTTTGCCTCCTATAACCTTCTACCCTTCGCACCCTCTTAGCTCTTAGCCCTATGCCCTCTGCGCTATGCCCCATGCCCTGCCTAGTACAGCATCCTTGCTCTTATTGTATGTGGTATGGCTTTGAGTTCATCCAGCAGCTTTTCGCAATGGCTGGTTTCTGCATCGATAATAACATATCCTATTTCGGGGTCGGTTTGCAGGTACTGTGCTGCTATGTTGATGCCTTTGCTTGTAAATACATGGTTGATGTCTTTCAGCAGGCCGGGCATGTTTTTATGGATGTGCAGGAAGCGCTGCTTATCGCGATTGGGCTGAATGGATACCTGCGGAAAGTTTACCGCGCCTACCGTTGATCCGTTGTCGCTGTAACGGATGAGCTTTTCTGCCACCTCAAGGCCAATGTTTTCCTGGGCTTCCTGTGTGCTGCCTCCTATATGCGGGGTAAGGATCACATTGTCGAACTGCTGGAGCGATGATACAAATTTCTCATTGTTTGAGGCTGGTTCCTCGGGAAATACATCGGCTGCAGCTCCGGCAAGGTGGCCGTTTTCAAGGTGCCTGGCCAGTGCATCATAATCGACTACCGAACCACGGGAAGCATTGATAAAAAGGGCTCCTTTTTTCATTCGGGCGAACTGCTCCCCTGAAATCATACTACGGGTTTCAGGTGTCTCAGGAACATGAAGGGTTACTACATCCGACTGTTCAAGTAAATCATTCAGTGAAGCGCACATGAAAGCTTTGCCAAGGCTCAGCTTCTTTTCAATGTCGAAATAAAGGACGTTCATCCCAAGCGATTCGGCAAGTATCGATACCTGCGACCCGATATGCCCGTAGCCTACAATTCCAAGGTTCTTCCCCCGCACTTCAAATGAATTGCCAACCGCCTTCAGCCACTCGCCCCTGTGCGCAGCTGCATTCCGTGAGGGGACCTCCCGCATAAGCATGATGATTTCAGCAATCACAAGTTCTGCCACCGAACGGGTATTTGAAAAAGGAGCGTTGAATACCGGGATGCCCAGTTGCCTTGCCCACTGCAGGTCAACCTGGTTGGTGCCGATGCTGAAACAACCTACGGCAAACAGCTTTCCAGCCTTCTGTAATACCTGCTGCGTAAGCTGTGTACGCGACCGGATACCGACAATATGCACATCCTTCAGCTTCTGCTCCAGATCAGCGCCGTCGAGGGCCGTTTTAAGATACTCCACATTTGTATATCCTGCGGCCCTGAAGCTTCCTGCCGATGATTCATGGATGCCTTCCAGGAGCAAAACTTTGATGTACTTCTTGTCGAGCGAAAGTTTCTTAGCCATAGGTTTCGGTTTTTATGTCAAAAATAGGAATTGTTTTTATACTACCATTTTAACAGCGGTGCAAATAATATTTGGTTACTTCCAGTACCATAAGGTTGCTTCAGTCGGCCATGAAATACAATCGTCGTGCTTCTTCCCTGGATAAATTTGCATGTTTCCCGATGCCCGGAGATTGCTTCGGTCGTCGTGCCTCCTCCCTCGCAATGACCCGTGTGTCGGCGTAAGTGGGAAATTGGTAGACCC
>JAEYNZ010000103.1 GCA_023412195.1 Bacteroidota bacterium | reverse complement strand
ACCTACCCCTCCCAACTATATAAATTACTGTGTGTCATCTCGAACGTAGTGAGAGATCTCTGAATTCATTGATTTAATAATTCTGCCGGACAACATTGATTTATAATATTTTATCTTCCTGTTATCCTTTTTTTGTATTATACGGGTTCTGGTCATTCTTAAAATTTCTATCTCTACATTTTTTATTACGTCTGTATTTTTCAATTTTTAACCCGGTAAATATGATCAATCCTGCATAAACAGGAAGCATCCACCTGCCTGTAAAGAAGTACCACCAGGAGAATTTTATAAAGATTTCTAATAAGCACAATACAAATAATATCACTTCTTTTTATTCATTTTATTTTCCTCAACCCTGAACCGCACCATCTTTTCAATCAACCCGTACGGAATGGGCTTATCCAGCGGAAACTGTACCGAACCTTTTCCTTGCCTGTATTTTGAAAGTTCTGCCTTAAACTCACTGTGCCCGGAAGGTGTAGCATAAAACCCAATATGGTTTTTAAATGCCGCAAAGTACACCAGTGGCTTTTTACTTGTTTTATAGGCAGGCATCCCGTAAGCCATAGTTTCCAGTGCTCCAGGTGCATTAACTTTGATCAGGTTCCTTATTTTCCTTAAGATCTCCTGAACATCTACAGGAAAGTTATTGATGTATGCTTCTATTTCATCCATTACGGCTATAATTAAAAATTCACTTCTCCGTTCCGGTAAAAAAGTTGGGTTTATTAAAAATTGTTCCTTACTGTTCTAAAGTTAGCTAAAATAATCAACCGGTTTTCCATCCTTCATCATCTTCCTTAAGTAAGTGGAAAAGCAAAACCCGTTGCCTGATAAAACCTTTCAGGTTTCCCTGTTATGTAAAACAACAAAACCAGATCTTAGCCATTATAAGTTCGCGATATATTCGCGATATATTCGCGATCCATTCGCGACAGGTTCGCGATCCATTCGCATCTGAGCGAATATATCCCGAAGGAATTGCGAAGAAATGACGAATTATAGATATAGTTAATTTGGACACTTTATGCTCAGGAATAATTTCCAATACCTTATTCAGCTATTCGAAGGGATTGACATTGATAATTCTGCAGGCACCAAAAAAGAAATAAAATATGGCAGTTCAATAAAGAAAACCCGGCGACTTGCGTGGGCTTCTTCTTCGACAAAAATTATATACCATCCAGTTAGCTTGATATTTCCACCTGAATAATGATGCAGAAGAAAATAAAAAAGCTGCACCTGCTTTTCAAAAACCTATTATTATATTAATCGTTATTTTTGTAGGAGATAAAATAAGAGAAGTTATGAATGTCATCGAAAAAAGAGATTTTATACATAGCTTTCTGCACCGTGCCAACGAACAGACTATTAATGAATTTTACGAAAAGCTTCGTAAGGAGGAACTTTTAGCAAAAAAACTGGAAAGCAGGGCACTAAAAGCTGAGGATGACATCCAGTCAGGGAAAGTCTTTTCAAGACAAGAAATAGAACAAAGAACAGCAAATACAGGCCGCTGATAAAACTTGTTTATTCCGAACAGTCGCTTATCAGCCTTGAAGAAGCGTTGAATTTTATCGCCCCAAAAGTAAGTCATGAAAAACTAATTGAAATAAGGGATGAAATTTTAGATGCAGCAGATACTTTGCTCCTACAACCTTTACCAGGAAGGACCGAACCCTATTTAGAGCATTTGGAATTAGGGCACCGCCGTTTAATTGCAGGTCATTATAAAATCATCTACCGGTTAATCGGAGAGTCAATATACATTACTGATATTTTTGATTCCAGGCAAGATCCCGCCAAAATGAAAGGGTAATGCTAAAGTATGAGGGTTCATGCTAATCTGCAAGATTAACAATCCGTTTTTTCAGCACCAAAATATAAGAAAGTTAATTTTAGTGGGAATTTCATTTCCATTTGAAATTTGGGTGCATTCACTATGTAATTTTTACTTTTGTTGAGCGACTTATTCGTTTTGATATACACTGAAATTTAAACATACATTTTACAAGAAGTTAAAAGCACAATGAAGTACACGTTTCGTTTATACCTGCTGATAGCCATACTGGCTATCGTTTCCGGTTGCTCCAAAAAGGAAGCATTCAAACCGGGTGAAACCTACAATGGGTTTACGCTTGTAAAGAAGCAGTTTGTTGAGGAAATCAATGCAGAATGCATGCTCTTTACGCATGACAAAAGCGGGGCACAACTGCTCAAGGTAGCCAACGACGATCCCAACAAACTGTTTAACATTGCATTTAAAACTGCACCTGAAAACGACTGGGGAACTCCCCACATTATGGAACATTCTGTTTTGAACGGTTCAAAAAACTTCCCTGTTAAAAGTCCGTTCGATGTGCTGATCCAGGGATCGCTCAACACCTTCCTCAATGCCATGACCGGCAAGGACATTACTACCTACCCTGTGGCCAGCATGAACGACAAGGATTATTTCAACCTGATGCATGTTTACCTCGATGCGGTTTTTAATCCTCTCATCTACAGCGACCCGAAGATACTGCAGCAGGAGGGCTGGCATTATGAGCTGGGGTCAAAGGATGAACCACTCTCGTACAAGGGGGTGGTATATAACGAAATGAAGGGGGTATATTCAAGTCCGCAAAGTGAGCTTGAATACCTGGTTTACAAAAACCTCTTTCCCGATAATGCATATGGCTTTGAATCAGGGGGACACCCATTGGAAATTCCCAAACTGACACAGGAATACTTCATCAAATTTCATCAGAAGTTTTACCATCCTTCCAACAGTTACATACTTCTGTATGGGAATGCTGACCTGAATAAGGAGCTAGAGTTTATCGACCGGGAATATCTGTCGGGTTATGATGCCCTGGAAGAAAAAATTGAAATTCCGCTTCAAAAGGCATTCAGTTCCATAAAGGAAATCGAGAAGACCTATCCCGTACAGGAAGGATCCCCGGTTGCAGACCAGACTTTCCTGGGCCTGAGTTTTGTTGCAGGCAAGAGCACCGACCGTGATCTTTGTATGGCTTTCGAGGTTCTGTCACAGGCACTGGTGAACCATGAGTCGGCACCTTTGAGGCTTGCATTGCAGGAAGCTGGCATCGGGCGTGATGTAAGGGCAAGTTTCGATGAATTGCAGCAGAATGTTTTCAATATTACAGTTCAGAACGCCAATCCTGAAGATAAGGACCGTTTTCGTGAAATCGTGTTTAATACACTTCAGGAGGTTGCAGAAAATGGCCTCGACAAGGCCATGGTTGAAGGTATCATTAACCGTATGGAATTCAACCTGAAGGAAGGCGACAGTGCTCAAAAAGGGTTGATGTGCCTGTTTATGACCTACCAGCCATGGTTACATGGAAACGATCCCTTTGCCGGACTGGAGTTCAACAAGCCCCTGACGGAAGTTAAAAAGGCGCTGAACAGCAATCTTCTTGAAGCTGCCGTTCAGGAGCACCTGCTTTCAAACAATCATGCCTTGCTGGTGGTACTGAAACCTGAACCCGGATTGCAGGCTAAAATTGAACAGGCAACCAATGAGGAACTGAACGTTTATAAAGCCTCATTGAATAATGATAACCTGGACAACATCATCGTACAGACCACCCAGCTGCTCGAACACCAGCAACGGGAAGACACTCCTGAAGCGCTGGCATCGATCCCCATGCTCGAACTTACAGACATAGGAAAAGAAATTGAATGGTATCCAATCGGGGAGAAAGCGGTAGCCGGCGTACCCGTTCTTCATTATGATGATTTTACAAATGACATTGTATATGCAAACCTTTATTTCGATATGAAGGCTCTTCCCCAGGAACTGATACCGTATGCCTCACTTTTAAATGCACTGCTTGGAAAGATGGGCACAGAAAATTATTCCTTTGGAGAACTGGATAATGAACTGAATATTCATACAGGCGGGTTTTCTACATTTACTTCTACCTTCTTTGAAAATCAAAGGGATGACCAGTTTCTTCCCCTGTTCCAGGTTACTGCAAAAGCTGTGACAGCGAAAACTGGAAAGTTGTTTGATCTGATGGAAGAGATTCTTACACGGTCTGATTTTAATGATACAGAACGTCTGAAAGAGCTGATTACCCGTCACCAGGCCCGGGTGGATGCCAATTTTAAAAACAACGGGTTAAATTATGCAAGAAACAGGGTCAGGTCATATTATTCCAATTCGGGAATGTTCAATGAACTGACTGACGGTTTGGAATATTACCGGTTCGTAACCAGCCTGACGAAGGATTTTGATCAGAAAGCCGGTGAAATAAAATCCAGGCTTACGGAAACAGCCGGATTGCTGTTCACACAGAACAACCTGGTTGCAGGTGTTACAGGCAGTGAAAAGGAATATGCAGCCTTCTCTGAGGGGATGGAAAAACTTGCAGCCTCCTTGCCTGAAGGCAACGGGCAAAAAATGACATGGAATTTTGAGTTTGCAAAGAAGAATGAAGGCCTGCTCACTGCTTCCAAAGTTCAATACGTGGTCAAAGGATATGATTACAAAAAACTGGGGATTGACTACAATGGGAAAATGCAGGTTCTGAACCAGGTTCTATCAACCGACTGGCTGCAAAACCGGGTTCGTGTAATGGGTGGTGCCTATGGAGGCTTTTCTGGCATCTCACCAAACGGCGACGTGTATTTTGCTTCCTACCGCGATCCGAACCTTTCGGAGACCATCGATAACTTTAACAACTCGCCCACATTCCTGAATGAATTCAATGCCGATGAAAAAACAATGACCCGGTTCATAATAGGTACCATTTCAGGCTACGACCAGCCCCGGAATGTATCTGATAAAGGAAACATTGCCTTCAGGCGTTACTTCGAAAAAACAACACCTGAGTTCCTGAAAGCAGAACGCGAAGCCATTCTGTCGACCACAGCAGAAGACATCAGGTCGATGAGCGGTATCATCGAAAAAATACTGAACCAGGATTATTTGTGTGTGTATGGCAACGAGGGAAAAATAAAAGAAAACCAGTCGAAGTTTGGCAGCCTGGTTATGGTTACAGAATAAATACCCATGGAAATACTAAAAATAAAGGCACTTGCACAGTTTGTGCAGGTGCTTTTTTTTAAATGCCCTTTAAATAAAGGCTGTGGTATAAGTGTTTATGTTATTCTTTGGAAGGTTAATTAAAGAGCTTTAAAGTCATCAAAGACCTTAAAGTCAAAGGCAGGATGAGGGCATAAAGTTGCGAAGGCGTAATTGGAATAGTGCGGCCATTACTCTTCTAACCCTTTCCATGAATTGCGGTTATACACACCGGGCATGGCATGATCGCCAACCTCAAAATCATAGGCAACATGTTTTATCCCTTTTAATTCTGTGAACGACCAGGTGGTAGTTACAAGAAAACTCTCTGCACCGGAAGATCCCATCTGCTGGGTCAGGACCTGGCTGTCGGGAATAGATACAAAGGCTGTGTCGTTTGAAGTACCGATATATATTATCTGAACCTTTGGCCAGGTTTTATTGATGATTCTTTCCAGACCTTCTCCGGTTAATGTGTCTTTGTCGAAAGGCCGCAATTGATTGATCTGGTAGGTTTCCTGCTCTTCGTTAAAGGTATAACTAAAAAGTGCAACAGTCGGGTCAGATTCAAAGGAACTCTCGGGTTGAACAGCTGCCTTTTCATCGTTTGCTTTTTCTGAAGAGCTGTTTTCACGCGAAGAGGGATTGCAGCCGGCTATAACCAGAAGCAGTGCCAGTGATATGATATTTTTCTTCATTTAAGGTTTATTTTAATGTGATCATTTAAGGTTATTGGTAAAGAATTTAAGGTAATTAAGGACTTTAACGTCGAAAGCTGATAAAGGTTCCGGCTTCAGGTCAGGAGGTTCATCAGGGTAGAAGTCTGACCTCGAAAGAATGGGAATGTGGTACATTTTTCAAATTTAAGAAGAAGAGGATAAGCCACTAAATCTCTAAAGCACTAAATCCCACAAAAAGTAGATGAAAGACAAAGTCTGCCACTGTGGATTAAATTCATCTTTGTGAAACTTTGTGCCTTTTTGCCTTTGTGGCAAGAAATGCTAACAAGTATCAGGTTCATAAATCAGCTGCACCACGCCAGACCTGAACTGCCTGGTCTGTACCAGCCGCAGGGCCAGCCGCTGTTCGAGGCTTTCAAACAATGGCTTTCCGCTTCCTATTGCCACCGGATGAACGGATAATTGGTATTCATCGATAAGACCTGACCTTATAAAGGATTTAACCAGACTGGCACCTCCAAAGAGCCAGATGTCCTTCCCTTGCTGAAGCTTTATTTCGGCTACTTTTTCCTCCAGACCGGAACTGACGTATTCAGCTTTTTCATCGTTTCTGATCTGACTTGAAAAAACAACTTTCCTCTTTGAATCAATTACATTCCACATATTCTTTTCAATGGTGTCTGCATCTGGTCCCGGCCGATACTTTTTCCACTCATCATAACTGATTCTTCCGAAGAATATCGTATCAATTCCCGATAAGAATTCTTCAAAATTCATATCATCATCCATGATACACCAGTCGGTTTCCCCCTTTGGCCCTTCAATGAACCCATCAAGGGTGACAGCAAGATTAAGCAGGATTTTCTTCATACTATTACGTTTTGGACACCGGCCATTAGATGTACCTAAACAAGTAAGAGGTTAAGAGTGTTTGAATTGGAAGGTGAGATGAGAAAATTAAAAAATGGAGAGATTGAGAATTTGATAAATTATTAAACGGAGAAGCTGACATGGAAAACAGAATACTGGGAATACACCACATAACAGCCATTGCAGGGGATGCACAGCGAAATTATGACTTTTACACAAAAACCCTCGGATTGCGCTTTGTAAAGAAAACTGTTAATTTCGATGACCCTGAAACCTATCATTTTTATTTTGGTGATGAAATGGGTACACCTGGTAGCATTCTTACCTTTTTCCCATGGACAAGGGTCAAACAGGGAAAACCAGGTGCAGGCATGGTGACAGAGATTGGTTATTCAGTACCGGAAGGCAGTCTTACTTTCTGGAAAAAGCGTTTTGAAGATGCAGGTGTACGGCATGATGAAATCAGTGAAAGGTTTGGAGAAAAGCAGCTGCCATTCCAGGACCCTGACGGCTTGTGGCTCAACCTGATTGAGGCAAAAAACAAGGATACCCGCAAAGGTTGGGTAGCATCAGATGTAGATGGCAGTTCAGCAATTAAAGGATTTCACACAGCCGTTATTACATTGAACGACATTAAGGAAACTGCAGCTATTTTAACTGAAGTATTTGGCTATAGACGAACAGAACAGGACAGAAACATATACCGTTATCAGACGGATACGGTTGAAAATGCAGCCCTGATTGACCTGCTGGAGGAACCTGATGCCCCTGGTGGAATTAATGCAGGGGGTACCAACCACCACATTGCCTTCAGGGTAAAAGATGAAGCAACACTAATGGCTTACCGTCAAAAAATTGTTGACAGGGGACTATACATCACAGAAAAGATTAACAGGGACTATTTCTTCTCTCTTTATTTCCGTGAGCCAGGTGGTGTACTGTTCGAGATTGCTACAGATAATCCTGGTTTCGCGACAGATGAAAAAGTTGAATCATTGGGCAGTTCGCTGCAGCTTCCCGACAGGTATAAACCCTTTCGCGACAGAATAGAAAAAGCATTGCCTGAACTTCACACATAATACAACACATATGCATCTAAAGAATATCGTAACAGCAGGAAAGCCTTTAAGCGACGCGACTAAAGCACTTATTATGATTCATGGCCGTGGTGCTGATGCACATGACATACTGAGCCTGGCTGCTCATCTGAATGTGTCTGACTTTGCCCTGCTGGCACCCCAGGCTACAAACTCGACGTGGTATCCCCATTCGTTTCTTGTTCCGGTTGAACAGAACCAGCCCTGGCTTGGTTCGGCGCTGGTTCTGATAAAAGATCTCGTTCAGAATATTAAGGATCAGGGTATCGATCATGAAAACATTTACATTCTCGGGTTTTCGCAGGGAGCCTGTCTGGCGCTTGAATTTACTGCACGCAATGCTGCACGCTACGGTGGAGTGATCGCATTAACAGGAGGACTTATCGGAATGAATATTGACCGTACAAACTATTATGGCGACTATGATGGTACCCCGGTTTTCATGGGCGCAGGCAACCGTGATCCTCATGTACCGCTGGAACGGGTGAATGAAAGTGCAGCCATACTTGAAGAAATGAATGCCCGTGTTAACCTTCAGGTATATGAGGGTAAGCCGCACAACGTTTCACAGGAAGAAATAGAAGAAGTGAACCGTATATTTTTTAATACATAATGACATGAATAGCCAATGGCCGGAGCTTTCATATGATAAGGGGAAGGATACGTTCGATACATTGCACATGTGGACGCAGATTGTGGGAAAAATAAAACTTGCTGTAAACTCATGGCATAACCACTCCTGGCACATTACATTACATATAACCCCAACTGGCTTGTCAACCCTTGACATGTCCCATCATAACAAACATTTTCAGATTGACTTTGATTTTATTGACCATAAATTAAAGATAGCCACCAGTGAAGGGGAATATGAGAATTTTGGCCTTCATGACATATCGGTAGCTGAATTTTACAGCAACATCTTTGACCTTTTGAAGAAATTAAAAATCGACATCAAAATCTATCCTGTACCTGTGGAGATTGTGGATCCTGTCCCATTTAAACAGGATACAGTCCATTCCACCTATGATGAAGACCATATAAAGGCATTGCACCAGGCATTATTAAAGATGAAAAATGTTTTCACACAGTCCCGGGGAGATTTTAAGGGCAAGTGCAGCCCGGTTCATTTCTTCTGGGGCAGTTTTGACCTGGCAGAATCAAGGTTTTCAGGACGTAAGGCACCCAGGCATCCGGGTGGAGTTCCTAACCTACCCGACTGGGTGGCAGTGGAAGCATATTCACATGAAGTTGCCAGCTGTGGATTCTGGCCTGGTAATGATGCCTTACCTGAAGCTGCCTTTTACGCTTATCAGTATCCGGAACCGGAAGGCTATAAAGATGCGGTGGTTGTGCCGGAGCAAGCATATTATCATGAGACACTAAGAGAATTTATACTTCCCTATAAAGTTGTTCAGCAATCTCATAATCCGGAAGGGAGTTTAATGGATTTTATTAACAGCACTTATACAGCCGGGGCAGAATTAGCCGGATGGAACAGATCAGAACTCGAATCGTAAATTTTTAGTTATGTTTAAACTCACTCGTATATACAGCGATCCGGAAGGTGAAACCCATTTTGAAGATATTGAAGTTCAGCTGGAGGATGGCGGGGATATTGGCTTTTTGTCGGGTAAAATACCAGTAAAGGAAGTAGTGTTTCGAAAGGTTAAGCCTTCCTATGATTTTGATTTTCATAATGCCCCTCAGCGGCAATACATTATCCTGCTGGATGGAAAAATTGAAATTGAAACATCACTGGGTGAAAAAAGAATTTTTAATGGAGGTGATATTCTGCTGGCAGAAGACACAAATGGGAAAGGCCATAAAACACGGAACTTAGAAATGAAGGAGAGGAGATCGGTTTTTATCACACTGGATCCTTTATGACCATTCCTTCTACTTCAGCAAGTCGGTTCAGATTTAATTAACGGCAAAATGTATTTAGAAATAATATTTTATTCCGGCTGGGCGAACAGTCTAAATCTTACTTGTTGGCAGCTGCCAGGCCAGTAAAATAATGGCAACCGCTGCTATAGTTGTTGCCGGTTGCATCCATGAAACATAACCAATAATGGTTACCTGTATGGTAATCCAGAGAAGTACAATGATACCGCAAAGTAAAGCTGCTTTACGTGCCAGGCGGTGCCTGGTAAATACTGCAATTCCGGAGAGCAAGGCTGAACCACCTATTACAAGAAAGAGAAATATTCCGGGTATAAAATAATCATTGAAAGGACTTCCTTTCAGCCATTCAACAGGGATATCTTTTGCTCCTGCCATTCCATAGTATCCACCGCCAAATGCATTAATTGCAAGAAAGATTAACAGAGAACCCAAAGTGTAACGCACAAGGTTTTCTGACAGATGTATTGATTTAGAATCCATACCCAGAATTTTAAAATTGTAAGGATAAAGATATATAAAACATTTGCGCAAAAAATACACGTACATATAAGATTATTTCATTCAAAGAGTAATTCTGGCAGGTAAAGAGGCATTTGATTCAACCACTTACCAGACAGGTGCTTTAACTTTGAACTTCCCCTCCATAAGCGACACGGTTAACCTGACAAGGACATCTACTTTATTATCCCGCAGCATTCCAGGCTGCCATTCTATTTTTTCACGAAAAACTTTTATTATCTGATCACCTGTATCAGCCAGTTCAGAGGGGCAATAAATAATCTGGTAATCTCCTGCTTCTCCTCTGCAATTTACAATACATTGCAAATGGATAGTGGAATTTTCTTTCTTCTCCTTTTTACTTAGATTGACGGCATTGCTTAACAGTTCTTCAATATCATCTGCCGTCATTTTTGGTTCAGGCATTTTCTCTGCGATATAAAAAACATTATAGTCTTCAATATTTTTATCACTAAGCGGATTTAGAATGTGGTACCTGGGCATTAAGTCCGTGTTGCAAATCACAGACAGATCAAGAATTGGCTTAAACTCATACTGAGCTTTTATTATAAAAGGTGGCATCAAAAAAATAAGCAAGAATGTCGAGGCTTTCATTGTTTCAATACATTACCAATACTGATATTCTTTACAGTCAGTTAAATATTTAACTGCACAAATATTGTTCCAGATATGAACTGATGTTTAAATATTCATACTACCATTTTCAGTACATCCATTTGGCGTCATTCTCCATCACATCCCTGTAACGGTGCAATGCTATCATTTTTATCAGATCAACAGGCAGGGGCTTGTCATAATCAAACTGAACTGTGTCTTTTCCTGTTTTATACGTTGAAAGTTTATCTCTGAAAGGTTCAAGAGATGGACCTGTAGGCATAAACCGTATGTGGTTTTTAAAAGCAGCATATGAGAATAAAATCCTTTTTTCGATAAAAACGGATTGACTCCACTTCAGTTCTTCTGAAGCATTTGGGGCAACAGATTTTAGTACCGAACGAATTTCTTCCAGCTTTTCCTGCGCATAGTGTGGTGCTGCATTAATGTATTCTTCAACTGTTTTGGGTTTTTCCATAATATTTTCAAATTGATGTTAATTCTATTAGTGCTGATTTATAAAATTTTAAATTAAACGCTACCTGATTTCATATACATAAAGCAGGGTATTAATTGAATCCCTGTAATACCCGTTTGATTCTGAGGTATACAATTCATAGGATTTTACCGGCAGATTATTTAAATCATACTGATATAAAAATTCACTTTCAGAAATGGTATCCTGTTTTACATTGATAAAAACCGACTTCACAAGGTTATTCGGGCATTTATACCGGATCAGATCCAACATCCCAAAGGATTCGTGTATGGGATCAATATTATAAAAAGGGTTTTTCATATTGTCGTATTCATAAAAAAATTTCCAGTATTCCAGATCATTTTTATAGACCGTAGCTTCAATAATATTTCCCTTTTCACTGTATTCATACTCAGTATAATCACTTGAAGTTATGGCAGCTTTTATTATCTGATCCCTGCTGTTATAATCATAAATCGTTGTGAAATGATCAGGCATCAGAGTTACACTGGTAATTTTACCGGCCTCATATTCTATGGCCATGTACCCCTTGGGAATGAGTGATAGATCAACTTCGTTCCTGATTTCATGAAAGTCAATCCTGCTAACCATATATTTTACATAACCATACTGGAACTTTTCGATCATCCTGCCATCAAATGTAAATTCCCTTGCTGATAGCAATCCTTGTTTATTGTAGGAATAATGTCTTATTTGATCAACATTCTGATGATAAATAACTTTTGTCAGGTAAATTCCTGATGGAATTTCCTCTTTCTCCTTAAGGCATCCGGCAAATACAGCAGACACCAGCACGATGAACACCGTTGTAAGTTTTTGCATCAGTCTAAAATGTTTTATAAAAGAGGTATCAAAACTACTTTTAATTCGATTTAGATTTTTATTAAAAAGTTTCTTTATTAAACTTTGCTGTACCTGTTCCGGTATTCTGCCGGGGTAAGACCGGTAATCTTCTTGAATGTTGTGCGGAATGCCTTTGTATCGGTATAACCCACATCATACATGACTTCGCTGATGTATTTCCGGCTGCTCTCTATACTGCGCTTAGCTGCCTCCACTTTAACACGCTGGATGTATTCAAGTACCGAATTGTTGGTTGCCTGCTTGAATCTCCGTTCCAGGCTTCTTCTGCCAACGGCAACCATTCCGGCCAGTTCCTCTATGGATATCCTGCCGTCAACATGTTGCTCAATATATTCCTGGGCTTTAATTACCACCTCATCGTGGTGCGACTTTTGGCCAGTAAATATTGTAAAAGGTGACTGGCTGTGCCGGTTAATGTCGATTGCAAAATACTTTGAAGTCAGGACTGCTGTTGACCTGTCGGTATACTTCTCAACAAGATGCAGCAGCAGGTTCCAGTAGGAGTTGGCACCGCCGCTGGAATAGATGCCATTTTCTTCTGTAACAATCATGCCATCCTGCACTTCCACTTCAGGGTACATCTCCCTGAACCGGTTAATGAATCCCCAGTGGGTGGAGCATTTTTTTCCATTCAGCAATCCGGTGGAGGCTAAAAGAAATGCTCCAAGGCACAGGGAGGCAACTTCGGCTCCTGTATTATATTGGTCCACGATCCATGGCACAAATCCGTCATTTGCCTCTATTGCCTGATTCAGATCACCTGCCAGGGCAGGAATCACAATGAGATCTGTAGCTTGAACCTCTTGTATGAGCTTGTCGGCATGCACACAATACATCCCATCATTAAGCTTTGTTTTCTTTTTTAATCCCACCAACTCAACAGTGAAAACATCATCACTTCCGGTCATATTCATGAAGCGGTTAACTGTTGTGAAGCAATACTGCGGATCGGCGATAGCCTGCATAACAGAACTTTCGGGAATGATAACAGAGATATGTTTCATCACAATCTTTTAAATATGGTAAACAGTTAACAATTTAAGGATTTTTGAAAGAAGTGCAATAAGAAGCTGAAAGCTGATAGCTGGAAGAAAAGACCTTGTTTCCGGTTGCGAAAAATCCTTGCATGCATCTCCACTTTGCAGGATCCTGGTTTATTCAGCTTAAGCTAAAACCTGCATCTACTTTTTTATTCCTTTCCTGAAGCTTGTAGCTTAAAGCTTGAAGCTAAATTTCAGCCCTTGTCGCATTTCACCTCTAAATTGTCTTGATTAACTATTCTTACTTAATCCGGATTGCCGTAAATTTGACTTGATACAAAACGCACAATAAGTAAAACAGTAATTATGGAAACAATGGAGAAAACAAAAATCACTGTAGAAGCTTTTGTAAATGCACCGGTTGACAAGGTATGGGAATGCTTCAATGATCCAAAACATGTTGTAAGATGGAACCATGCCTCCGATGACTGGCATTCACCCCATGCAGAAAATGATTTGCGCAAAGATGGAAGGTTCAGTTACAGAATGGAAGCTCGGGACGGCAGCGTGGGTTTTGATTTTACCGGTACCTATAATAAGGTGGAACCACACCATGCAGTTGAGTACACAATGGATGACAACCGTAAGGTACAGGTTACATTTGAACACGCAGACGGAGGAACAAGGGTGGTTGAAACCTTCGAAGCCGAACAGACCCACAGCATCGAAATGCAAAGGGAGGGCTGGCAGTCGATTCTCAATAGTTTTAAAAACTATGTAGAAGAAAAAGTACGGTTTGGAAGGGTGCATATGGAGAAACTAATAGATGCAGATCCAGAAAAGGTTTACCGGACCATGCTTGAGCCCCGCACATATTCTGAATGGACATCTGTCTTTAACCCTTCCTCCCGGTATGAAGGCACATGGGAAAAAGGATCTGACATCAGGTTTATTGGCGAGGACCAGCAAGGCAACAAGGGAGGCATGATCAGTCGGATACGTGAGAACATTCCCAACAAGTTCGTAAGCATAGAACACTTTGGCATGTTTCAGGGAGATAAAGATATCACATCAGGCCCGGAGGTTGAAAAATGGGCAGGCGGACTCGAGAATTATACCTTTCAGGAAACGAATGGTAAAACTTTGGTGCTGGTTGATTTGGATGTGACTCCTGAATTTGAAGCCTATTTTAATGATACATGGCCTAAAGCCCTGAACAGATTGAAGGAGCTGTGCGAAAACAGATAAATATACTCAGGCAGGCAGCCTTTCCCCAACAACCTGATTCTACCTACGTAAACACGAGTTATTAATAACATTTAAATATATAATTATGGCAACTGTAAGCACATATCTCAATTTTAAAAGCGAAACAGAAGAAGCTTTCAATTTCTACAAATCGGTTTTCGGAGGTGAGTTCATGGGAGGAATCATGCGGTATGGCGACATGCCTTCCGACGAGAAATCAGGTCCCATTCCCGATGATGTTAAGGACCTTGTAATGCATATGTCGATGCCTATACTTGGAGGACACATGCTCATGGGATCAGATGCCCCGGAAGGATTTGGCTTCAAATTTAATCCCGGGAACAATGTGTATATCATGCTATCTCCTGATTCGAAAGAAGAAACCACACGCCTATTTAAAGCTCTTTCCGAAGGTGGCACGGTGGAAATGGACCTCGCCGATACATTCTGGGGTGCATATTACGGCAGTTGCAAGGATAAATTTGGAGTGCAATGGATGTTCAACTTTCAGTATCCAAATCCGGAGCAGCAACATCAGCAGTAAATAAACATATTCATCATGCTTGATATTAAAAGTAGTTTCACCAGTTTTTCTGTCAATGATCTGGATAAAGCATATTTATTTTATTCAGAGAAAATAGAATTGAATGCAGAAAGAACCAGCATGGGTATCAGATTACATTTACCTGGAGGAGCAATGGCTTTCGTGTACCCAAAACAGGATCATGAGCCGGCTACGTTTACGGTTCTGAATTTAGTGGTCAATGATTTGCGCAATGCTATGAAGCATCTAAAGAGCAAGGGTGTACAATTTGAATTTTATGAGGGACTGACAGATGAGGACCTTATAATGCATGGTATAGCACAACACCAGGGGCCGGATATTGCCTGGTTCAAAGATCCGGCAGGCAACATCATCTCAGTTTTGCAGGAGGAAGAATAAAATGCATCCATACATATGACTGATAATTTAAAAACTTATGTTGTCCTTCTTCGGGGAGTGATGCCAACAGGGAAAAACAGGGTGCCTATGGCTCAGCTGCGGGAAGTGTTAACCAATGCAGGTTTTCTGAACGTCAGGACCTATATCCAGAGCGGGAATGCCCTGCTGGACACACATCTTCCTGCAAATGAGGTTGAGAAGCAGGTGTATGAGCTGATTAAAAAACACATTGGTGCCGATCTGGCTGTTATGGTTCGTACCGGAGAACAGTTACAGCAAGTACTGAAGGATAATCCCTTCACTAATGAAAATATCTCACGTGTATTCTTTGTGCTTTTTGCTGAGCCTCCTCCCCCTCAGATTGCAAGAGAGCTGATGGCCGAAGACTTTGGTGATGAAAAACTGGTGATTACTGAAACTGCTGGATATATGTATATTCCGGGTAATGCTGCCCGATCAAAGATTTCAAACGTGAAGCATTGGAAAAAACTTGGCGTTGCAGCAACCACACGAAATTTTAATACACTGAATAAACTGGTAGAACTAAGCTCTGCCAATGAAGGTTGAATTTTACTACCTCAGGAATTTAAAGTTTACCATCATGAAAAAACAAATAACACCCTGCCTGTGGTTCGATTACCAGGCAGAAGAAGCAGCAAGGTTTTATATATCTGTCTTCAGGGATTCAGGAATTGACTATATTACCTACTACGGCAGGGAAGGTAAGGAGATTCATGGGCAAAAGGAAGGTACAGTTTTAACTGTTGAATTTCATATTAATGGACAACAATTTACCGCCCTGAACGGAGGACCTGTATTTCAATTTAATGAAGCGGTTTCCTTCCAGGTGAATTGTGACACACAGGAAGAAATAGACTTTTACTGGGAAAAACTTTCCTATGTACCCGAAGCTGAACAGTGTGGCTGGCTGAAAGACCAGTACGGTGTATCCTGGCAGATTGTTCCTGTTGTGCTAAAAGACCTGCTTAGCGATCCATCCCGTTCAGAAAGGGTTATGAAAGCATTTCTTCAAATGAAAAAGTTCGACATTGCAGCACTGCAGAATGCATGACCTTTAATCCCACTCCGGGAACTGGGTGACATTCAAATCCAGCTTCGCAATGGCATTCATGTCAGCATCGGTGAGTCTAAAATCGAATATATTCAGGTTTTCCTTCATATGCTCTACCCTGGAAGTACGTGGAATGGGAACAATACCTCTCTGATAATGCCATCTCAGGCTCACCTGTGCATTACTCTTGTTGTATTTCTTACCTATATCAGCAAGAACCTTATTGGTAAAAAGTTCATTACGTCCTTGTGCAAATGGCGACCAGGCTTCCATCACAATGTTGTTTTGCTTCAGGAACTCACGATCTCCCGGCTGCTGAAAGAATGCATGCGTTTCAATCTGGTTCACTGCCGGCTTCACACTGCTGCCTGCCATCAGGTCCTTAATCTGGGCAGGAGTAAAATTACTTACCCCTATCGCCTTAATTTTACCTGCTTTATATAATTCTTCCATTGCCTTCCATGAGCCTTTTACGTCCCCACGCGGACGGTGGATAAGATACAGGTCAAGGTAATCGAGCCCCAGTTTATCAAGGGATGTCTGAAATGCTTTCTTTGCAGGCTCATACCCTGAGTCTTCAACCCATATTTTCGACGTTACAAAAAGCTCCTTCCGATCGATGCCACTGTTTTTAATCCCCACCCCTACCGCTTCTTCATTGTTATAAACTTTGGCGGTATCAATAAGACGATACCCCTGAGCGATGGCATCTGCAACACATTTTTCTCCAACCTCACCGGTGAGATATAGGGTTCCGAATCCCAGCAACGGCATTTTAACACCATTGTTCAGTGTAATCTTCTCAACAGGTGAGCCCTGCATCAAACCTGCTCCAAACAGCCGTGATGTTCCCAACCCAGTAAGCATGGCAGCAGCAGTTACTTTTGCACCAGCCTGTAGAAATTCTCTGCGGTTAATTCCCTTTAAAATGTTCTTTTTTTCCATTTTGACTTTATTATTCCGGATCATAACAAATATACTTCTTTTTTGATGTGTTAAAAGGTGGCATTACTTACAGATATTAAGGTTCTTTTTAAATCAATGATTCAATTTTCTTAATTAATTGTTCTACTGGATCAAATAATGGCATTACTTTATTTTCATTAAAATCAAACAGATCATCATAATCACCTTTCTGTCGCTATGTAAAAAGTTGAGCATATACAGTTCCTGACTCCTTATCAATGACCTCAGTTTTGATAAAATGTTGAGTAAAGTTTGTTTTGGCAACATTATGGGTTCCAGGTTTAAATCCATTCCGTAACAGCAAAGCTATTACAGCATAATAAGCTGCATAATAAAGCCGATTGATAGCAGAATTCCATTTTCCATTTGTTGCTAATATTCGTGCATCGTCAAGTGTATCCCAAGCCCGTTCAATTCTATAGCGTATATAGCTTTCAGTTTCTTCTTTCATTACAAACGAACAGCATCGTTTTGAATGTTTTCAAATAAGGGAGTTATATAAAATCTTTCTTTCCATTCTTTCTTTGTATATATAACCGGAGAAATAACTTCACCTGTTTCAATTTCTACGTCATATAAAACATTAATCAGATCCTTCTCCAAGTCAAAGCTTAAATCCTGATTATTTACCAAAATTAGAATATCCCAATCAGAATCTTCATGAGCCGTCTTTCTGGCTCTTGAGCCATAAAGAAAAATTTCAGCATCAGGGGTGATCGAAAATACTGCTGCTGTAATTTTATTTAATATGATTTCATCACTGCTCATAATACAAATATACAACATTAAAATTCTTTTTTATTTTCTCCCCACCAGCACAATATCCACTTATAATAATAACTATGAAAGCGGTTCAGGATTTGGTTCACTGCCTGCCGGTTTTGATTTATCATCAGGCAGCGGGATAAATTCCTTGTTATCGAAAGGCGGCAGTAGAATTCGACCCTGCTTCCAGTCTTCTTTTGCCTGTTCTATGCGTTCCTTGCGGGAGGATACAAAATTCCACCAGATAAAGCGTTCTCCCAAAGGCTCACCCCCCAAAAGCATCAGCGTTGTATCCTCAGCTGCATGGATTACCGGATCACTATTTTTGCTGAATACCAGCATCTGTCCGGGAGCATAAGCAACTCCCGAAAGCTCTGCCTTCCCCTTCGCAATGTATATTGCACGTTCGGAATGTTCTTTAGGCAGATCCAGCTTAGCTCCTTTTTGTAAGGCAACATGAAGGTAAAACATGGAGGAATGGGTTTTAACATCATTTTTTAAGCCAAATGCACTGCCGGCTATCAGGCGCATCCATACTCCCGTATCTGTAAAAACAGGCAGCTGACCAGCTCTGTAATTATCAAAGGAGGGTGCTTCCTCTTCATCCTTCTCGGGGAGCGCAACCCATGTTTGTATCATCTCCAGTCCGCCGGCCAGGGAGGATGGATCTTCAAACCTCTCGGAATGTGCAATCCCGCTGCCTGCAGTCATCCAGTTCACTTCACCCGGACGGATGACCTGCTCTACACCCAGACTATCGCGGTGGGTTACCTTTCCGTTAAAAAGGTAGCTTACAGTAGAAAGCCCGATGTGGGGATGAGGCAATACGTCGAGCATTGATGGATTTGAATGTATGCCAGTAATAGGTCCCGCATGATCCATGAATATAAAGGGGCCAACCATCCTCCTGTGTCGGAAGGGAAGGATGCGCTTAACCTTCACTGCCTTACTGATCGAGGCTTCCCTTGCCTGGATTACAATTTCAGGTCTCATTTATTTCTTGAAATTAAATTAATAAATAAACTGCTGTAATTAAGTAAGCAAGGTAATCAAAAAAGCCTGGTTTACTAAGTGAGCGGCTGCCTGACCTGATCTGAATAAACAAACATCACAGGTACTCCCAAACACCAATACCTTTTCTTTTGGCTCTGTCCTGAAATTGCTTAAAACTTTCAACGTGCTTAACATTCGGAGGATAGGTCATAATGACTGCCAATCCTTTTTTAAGGAGCATTTCGTTCAAAAATACAGTATCTACATAAACGTAAGCCAACAACCTTCGATACCTGTCATATAGCTGTACATCCAGCTCAATAACTACTTTTTTTCCTTCAATCAAATCCCTGATGTACTTGGTTGCTTCTTCGGCTAAACGTTCCCTGCTTTGCACAGAACGTCCCATTTCAGGTGCATCAATACCTATTAACCTTACTTTTTCGCCGGTGCTTAATACAAAGGTATCACCATCAATCACTCTTGACACAAAAACTTCATACCTCCCATTCTTTTGGTAATTGTTTTTTTGTGTATTTAAAAACCTGGAAAGTCTTAACGCCTCAATATTTACAGCAAAATTTAAATTGGCTTCACCCATTCCCGCTGTGGTAATTCCAACAACCTCACCATTCATATTCATAAGTGGCCCACCACTGCTTCCACGTGTGATTTCAGCAGTTGTCTGTATCAGGCTCTTATTGCTCCGGTAACCTGAAACAATACCCTTCGACAGGGTGTGTTCAAACCCCAGCGGATTACCAATGGCAAAAACATCTTCTCCGATCTCAGGATTCTTTTGAGCAACCGGAATGGGAGTGAATTTCACCCTGTCATTTAGCTTTACCTTAAAGACAATGAAATCATCATCCTTGTTGTGGGTAAGAACCCTTTCAATCTGAAGTTCAATTCCATCAGCTGTTTTTAATATATCATTTCTTCTGGAGGTACCTTCAAATACATGATAATTGCTGACAGCAATTCCATCAGCAGTTATAAAAAACCCGGTAGCCTGGTAATCCTGTTCTCCGTTTGATGTTAAAACCATAAAAACTGCTGACCGGTACTTATTAAAAAGTTCGTTCAGTGAAACTGATGATAATGATGATTGTTTATCCTGATTTCCATCCGGATTGGAAAATTCTGAAGCAGCCTGTTTCTCCGGAGAACTTTCTGCACGGCTCCTTATACCAGATTGAGAACATCCACGGCAACCATAAAATTGCTGAGAAAAAATAATGCTGAAAACTATTACTGATATATATCGGAGCCTTTTCATTATTAAACTTTTACCTTGAAACCTTTGGTATAATCTGTATCGAAAACCGTTTATTGTTCTCCTCTGTTTCATCGCGGCATAACCCGGTAAACCCACTTCCGCAAAGCATTACTTCTACATTGTATTTTCGGAAATCAATCCCATTCTGCTGCCAGAGTTCATACAGGGCAAGTGCCCGCTGGTAACTGGTCCTGTAGCCATATGCACTATCACTCGAATACTGTCTGTCCCATGTATTTGCCATGTTCCCTTCAATAACAAGAAGGTAGGAGATATCCTTTTCCCCTTCCATCAGTTTTCCGAGAAACTGTTCCAGTTGCTTTCCGGCCTCAACAGCTTTATTCTTCAAGCTTACATTTCTGATGACTGTTTCCCCTGGCTCAAATATTTCCTCCCCTGTTAAATCTTTCACTACAAATTTTCTGCACTCAGGCAGATAAATAAATGCGTTGCTTTCATTTAGCGGTTCAAACAACGATTCCATGTTCAACAACTTATTTGCCCGTTCAATTTCCTGGATCAATCCCACCTGTGTAACCTCCATACTGTCTATCAGTTTCCTGTTCTCGCCAATAATGATGATGTTTTCCGACATTTTATTCAGGAGAAATCCTACAGTAACAATAAACAGTACCAACATGACAAAGAACATACTGGTCATCAAATCGGAATAGCCAATCCAAAAAAAGTTCTTCTTCTTCATTTATTCCTTCTTTTCCATTTGAATATTCCCAGGAATGATTTTACGGGCTTGTATTCACGCTTCGTCCTTACAGATTTAGAGCTGCCGTTATTACCCGACTTTTTCTGCTTATCTACCAGTTCCTGCAGCAACCTTGCATTATGATCCTGCGAAATAATTCTTTCAAGATTGGCATTCAACCTCGATAAATTATCATTCAGTTTATCGTTGTTCTCAACGATTACATCCTTCAGGTTTTGGGTATTGTGATCGATGATATTCTTTATAGGTTCAAGTTCTCCCAGCTTATCAAGCTGTTCAAACCGTGGGATGGATTCAGTATAAGCCTTTCGGAATGATTCGAGATGAAGGGAGGTTAACTGGTGCATTTCCGCCTTGAATTGTGCATACTTTTCATTCAGCTGTGATTCTTCCAGGTTCACTCTCGTATTTAACAATTGAATGCGATTGTCAATCTCTTTCTCAAGGCTCTCTATTGCATTCCGGAAATGTGATTCTGCCAGGTTAAAGGCGTCAATTGTTATGCCTCCTGTGACTGATACTGCCTTTCGTGCATGATCGCCCAATGATTCCATTTCCTCGAAATGCTGTGTCAGAAATTTAGTAAGGCGTCCCGATTCAGCAAGGGTTTCCTGAATCTGGTCTGCTACCTTGTCAATACTTTCAGTTCGTGATGCAAACTGGTCCAGGTGCCCTGAAATCTTTTCAATCGAAGCAAGATATTCAGAGAATCCGGCCAAAGCCTTCATATTCCGTTCAAGCTGCTTAAAAACTTCAAGGTTAAGTCTTGCTATCTGGTTGATATCCATCTGTTCAACCCTTCCAACAAGGTCCAGCTGCACCTGGATGTTCTTGTATGTTTTTTGTACTGTCTCATCAACCCTCGAAACAATTTCATCAGCTTTCCTTGAAAACTGATCGAGGCTGTATTTCAATCCCGACACTCCTGACCCTTCTGTTTCATACAGCTCGGGCAGCAACTCCGTTTCCAGGTAGGTCAGCATCCGGTTCTTGTTGTTGAGAATGGAAAGTCTGGCTGATTTGTATCTGAACGATGAAAGCCCGGTAGTTAACAACAGGCCAACGACACTTGCAATCATCGCTATTTTCACCCCATCGATCAGCGGGTTTATAACGCCCATAAAAGCCAGTGTTTCCCCTCCACCATCGGTAGCTGAAATAACCGGTATGGCAAGCAATCCGAATATAATGCCCAACATTGTAGCTCCCAGCCCCAGGTAAAGGGGTGTGGGAATGGACTGTGTGATTTCTTCATCATAATTGTCGACTTCCCTTTCAATAATGTCTTTTATGATGCCAAAATTTACAACTGCCCCGTAGTTCCTGATCAGATAGTGATTTATTGCCTCTGCAATCCGGTGAACGATGCCATCCTGCCCGTTTGCCTTAACAACAGTGATCTTTTTAAAACGATCTGCTAACTTTCCATTTTCCTCATTTGATTGTATTTCTGTAGTCAAAGACCCGCTGCGTTTAAATTCCTTTTCATCAAGCCATCCCTGTTCCAAACTGATACCGGTTTTGAATGCCTTTTCCAAAACTTTTATCTTCCGCAACGTGCGGATGGTCTGTTGTATCTGAATTATAATAATGATCCCAATTATAACCGCTTCTGCCAGATGAAGCCCATCGGTAATTTTCAGTATCCCTAAATCTATATTTATCTGATTTATCAGGTACATGTATCCTTAACTTAAACGGAGTTTAATTTTTTCTCCAACAACCCAGTTTCCATCTTTAAGCTCCACCTTTCCCGGTTTTATAACCTGAATCTTCTGCGGATTCATTAAACCCGGATTCTCAAGGTCACACGCCGGTTTTAAAAACAAATCAATCTGATTCAATGCCCTCTTGTCAGCTTTGCCAGCTATGTAATAAAGCTTACCCTGAGATGATTTTTTCTGAAATTCTATTTTATACCATGTGTTGTCATTTTCTTCCTGACTAGCCTTTTCTTCAGGAAACGTGCCGTTTTTTGATGGTATCGAAAAAAAACGAACCTCGGTATTATTCTTAACTTCAAACTCAACAACGCGGTTGGGTTTAACTGGTCTGTTGGATTCCTGCCTCAACCCTCTGATTTCCTTTTTCGCGTCCTCAAGATTTTGTCTGATGGATAACAGCTCCTTTTTGATCTCCCTAAACTGGCTGTTGTCATTGCCTGAGGTTTCAAAATGATGTGGCTGTGCATGCGAAGCATTATGCTGACCCCAGCTTCCCTTTCTTCTTTTCCATCTCATAAAATAATAGAAATAGCTGATGGATAGCGCACTGCTTAAAACCCCCGCCATAAAAGCAGCTATAAGTTGCCAGTATTCAGCAAAGAAGTTCATCTTAAATATTATTCGTTTGAGAAAGTTTATAGGAAAGCCTGTTCAGCATACCCTTTAACGGATAAAAAAACAAAGGTTCTGTCAGGGTCAGGTTCTCATCGTTCCCCTCCTCCCTGATCTTTACATCAATTCCTTTCTCGAAAAAATGTCCCAGATCGTCTTCCCTTAACTGTTTGAATTCAACATAGGCATCACGGCTGATCCCATAAAGGTTTTCAATTCTTTTATTGTCGAAATAGCTATCTAAAAGATTATAAAATTCATGTACCGAATGCATTACTTCCTGCATCAGTTCCCTGTCTACCTGTTTGTATTTTGGAACATCCCGAAGGTTTTCTGTATCAACAACACCATTGCTGCCTTCCCTGCCTATCCAGAATTTAACCGGTACTTCAACATCATGTTGATCTGCCAGAAGGCCTCCCTTACAGGTAATCTCCTTGGGCATGGGTGACTGCTGGATTCTGATCCTTTCTTCTTTTGTCTTTGCGTAAATGTTCCTGAAAATAAATCCATACAAGTCGCTCATGTTTTTGTATGTGCCTGAATCAAGAAACGACAACGATTTTGAACCTGTTCCGCTAAACAATATGTTCTCAGGAATACCAAAACCTGTAAGTTTCATCAGATTTGCAACATAGTAGCCCAGCGCAGCATAAAACACAAGAATGCTGAGCTTTATAGACTGATCATTCCTTATGAGGTCGTCGTAACTGAAGGGACTGTTGCTATCGGCACTCAGCGAAAACAAAAAGTTGCTGAAGTCGGCCGAATCGCCATTTCTTTCAATGATATAATTCATGATCTCCAGCTTATCTGTATTGCTTCCCCTCAGATAAGTCTCTGCTGGCCCCCTGAACCTGTTTACAAATCCATTGATTGAAGGACTGCCGCCATATCCATCTCCAAAAATAGCATCTCCTGCAAACCTGAATGAAGAAATCAAACGTGGTACTCCCCTGTCGAAAATGGCAATATCAGAACTTCCTCCACCTATGTCGACCGAAACGGATAATCCCAGCACACCTAGCCGGTTGTGGTAAAAATAAAATGGGGCTGTGCTTTCAGCCATCTTGCTGATGTTACCTTCACGTGCAAAACTGCCAAATACCTTTTCATAAAGCTTCTTCCATTTATCATCCAGAAAGTTCTGATGATAAACCGGCATGCTTACAGGATAAAACCAAATGATTTCAGTCTGGCCCAGGTTGCCGTTTTCCATTAATACCTTGTAATAAACCAGCCATAAAAGGTATTCAATATATGATTCAACCCTTTTTTGCTCCACAGGCTTTCTGAAATTGCTCCACTTCAGTTTCGTTTTGATAACCAGGTGATCAAGTTGTTTCTGCCTGTCATACAACAGGAAATTGTTGATGTGTTTGAATACTTCTACATCTGAATTGTAATTGATGTTGTTGTTTTCTGCAACTGCTGTGCGGAGGGGAAAACCAACTTTATCCACACCAAATGCCAGCGGCATCAACTCCTGCTCAAAAATATTTTCATTAACCACATACAGGTTATCGGGGTCGGCATTCAGGTCGAGTAACGATGCCCAGAATGTATTTGGGAATGAGCTGGCAAGAACATTCTCTGTAGTACCTGATTTTTTGTATTCGATATGCGTATTGGTGGTTCCAAAGTCGATGGCAAACTTATAGGAATCGTTCCCCTGCAGGTATTTATTAAATTTGGGAATAATATAGGCTTCACCAAATGAAGAATGACGTAAACCAATTACATCAAACTGTCCCTGCAGGCTCTGGTAGCTACTTTTTAACATATCATCCCCAGGACTTCTGACAACAGGAGCCGATGTTTCAACCTGCTTCCCCTTTTCCAGAAAAGAAACTGAAACTGATTCATTTCCGGATGCTGGAACCTCCTTATGCAACAATCCTGCTGTATATTTCAGAGGGAAAGATTCAACCCGCACAAAGGGCAGTATGGCAAGATGAAGTTGTGCCTGAACCTGATCGCGTTCGTGGTATAGTTTCTTAAAAGTTACCTCACCACCACGTACCGGAATTCGAAGGGTGACCTCAACACCTCCTGTACTTTGCTGGTGCACCGTACACATCGATGAGACCTTTTGAACACCAAAGTATCTGAAGAAAGTTGATGTAAGCGGGAGCAGGTAGTTGTCAGCACCGGCCAGTTCAAACTTGTTTTTCTGAATGGAGTAAGGCAGTTTCACGATCTTATCCTGCAGGAAATTCCCTTTGGTCAGCCAGGGATACCGGTGTTCCTGGAAAGGAAGGACTGAGTCAGCTGCTGTACGTGTGTTTATTTTCAGGCCTGTGGAATCCGGATTCCACATGACCCCTGAAGAAACGTAACGATACTTCTTCGAAAACCTTTCATCGGGTAAAACCAGCGGCGGATACTGTTCATCCGTTAAATCCGACATGATCAGAAAATCACTTTCATTCCTGACTACATCCTTCATATCGGGTTCTGTACCCAATGGAATATTTAAAACTTCACATGTGTCACCGGGATTATGCTGAACAAGACAAGGCTTGTACCTGGTATGGGTATCTGGTGTAAATCTGTGTATTCTTTGTTTCAGATCATCAGTAAGTTCCTTTCGTACTGCATTCAGATAACTGTAGAACTCATCAAAGTAATTCGTAAAACCCCTGATGTTAGATAATGAAAAGAGATATTCAATATAGGAATGTTCTCTCCTGGCAAGTGAAAAGTAATTTTCATCAAGCAATACATCACTGCCGCAATGTATTTCTGGAACATATTTCCTTGCGTCAGGAGAGGCAAAAAATAAGGTAGAGGGTGAAGTTCCTCCCAATATTTCACCATGACTGTTCAAAATAAAATAAAGTCTCGACACCTTATCGAAATTGTAGATTCCGGCATCCTGTTCCCAGTATACCGCCAGTGTCCTTGCCATGGCGGTATGATTTGGGTTCCCGTCCTCAAGCAGATCATTCATCCTTTTAACCGGATCCCAGGCAACTATCTCTATTTTATCGCTGATCCGGTTCGATATAAAAAACATCTGCCCTATGTCGAGCGCATCTGAAACCAGTCTGTGCTGTTGGGTATGGCCTTCAATGCCATGATCAGCTACCCACCTGAAGGCTGATTTAACCAGGTCGATCTGGGCAAAAGGACTTGGAATTGATGTGGCCACCTTTTTGCCATCTGTTACCACCTTGTTAAAATCGGGTTTTATGCTTCTGAACCACCCGGTATCCTGGTTCCCTTCGTGTATGCGAAATATTTTTTTCTCCATGACTATATGAGTTTCTGATTTTCCAACACCCTTTCAGTAGTCTTCCCAAATAACTTAAAGAAGCGGGTGATGTTGTTCTCCGAATCTACCTGATTGATCTTCCTGCAATTTTCTATGTCAAGCGCTTTGAAGCTTTTGCCTTTCAATAAATACCAGTACCCTTTGGGTTGCCTGCCCGGTTCATCCACAAATTCGAGAGCCTTATCTTCTGAAGTTTTCTTAAAGGGTGCAAAGGCTGGTTTATTTGAAGCCATCTCATCGAGCCACTGTTCAAAGTGACGGTTAAACGGCCTGATAACTTTTTCAAAAAAGTCGTGATGGAAAAAGCGGGTGTCGAGCGGACTTTTTTTTGTCCAGGCCGAAATGCCAAGTGCATTGCTGAGCCCATCCGAAAGATAGTTGCTGAACAGCTTGTACTTGGTGAGTGGTTTTCTGATCAGCATTTTCTCATGTTTGCCCAAATCACTTATCCTGATTACATCAGCATTGCTTTCAATTCCAAATTCCTTTATTTCTGCTGCAGGAAAATTTCCATCGTCCTGTGGTTTATATTTTCCAATGTTTTCACAAAAATCGAAAATACTGAAAGCCCCTGCCAGTTCGAGGAAATGTGCCTTGTTTTTCTGGGCACCCTTGCCTTCATTGTTGGGATAAAAATCGGCATCGATATTCCCCAGCAGGTACAATACATTTACAGTGTTGGGCTGACCAATAATCGTCCGGTTGTAATAATCGATGGCAATTTTTGATTTCTCTAAAAAGGTATCTGAATCGATGGCACTTTTCTCATCATGGTTTACATTGAAATACGGGAGATAGGTGATGCCTCCGATGGGACATTTTGTTATGGCAGCAATATTTGCAATATTTGTCTTCAGCGACCGCAGGTTTTTTACAAGAAGCGGAAAACCGGCAGCACCGGTGCCCCCGAAAATGGAGTTGATTACAAACACTGCATCTCCAGGATTAAACGCAGAACCAAATTTCTGAAAATCTTCTGATGATGTAAACTGGTTCAACACCATAGACCCCATGTGGGGATTTCCTTTGAAACCCACATCCAGGTTGTCCTTGAGGTTCTTTTCTGAATACAGCAGTTTCAGAAACATTTGATCACCCTGTGGCAGGTTGTTGTAATCAAGGTAATCTTCAAACTTGCTCTGATGGGTTCCCGTTAGCTGAAACATAAAAAACCCGGGATCAATCATATCGGGGTGTGAAATGTTCGGCAGGGAAAGTACCTTCTGGGCAAAAAAATCATCCGGCTGATGAATGTTTCTCCTCACTTCCTGGTAAAGCCTCAATATATCTTTTGTCCTGTCGAGGTCACCGTTGGCAATATCAGGGTCGATAATGACAGGAACCACTGTGTCAAATCCATTCGGAAACCTGCACCCTGCAGCAAAAAGCATGGTGAGGGCTTTTAACACCCTGGACCCTGTCCCTCCTATTCCGAAAATAAATATTTTAGCCATGTCTGTTTTTTTAAAAGGGTAAATGTTTTTGAATCCTGCTCATCAGTTTAAATACAAGACTTATCAGAAAACCTGTTAAGAGTCCGAGCACGGCATTGATGGCAGCATAACGCCCTACAAGGCCCTCCGTGAATTCTTCAGTATCAGGATTGGTAAGAAATTCAGCCAAAAAACTGTTTGCATAACCTGTAGTAAAAACAATTACAATAAGGGTCAGAACAGCCAGCCAGACCAGCCAGTGCCACAAACGGGCATACGGATATTGCCATAAAAAGTAAAACAAGGCCATCCCTATGATGGGAATGATTAAAAAAATAAGGCCCAGGTTTCCATAACCCCCTTCATTGTATAGCTTATCGAAAATAGGCTTAAACTCCTGATCCCATACCCCGAATAGTTTGTTTTCATAAATGGCTGCAAAGGCGTTGCTTAAAAAGTTCATGGTATTTAATTTTGAATCGTTATCCTGAAACTGGCAATGTTTTCCTTTCCCGAAGCCTCGGCATAAGCCTCCTGTATGGCTCGTGTAAGATGGTTTAACCCGAAGGTAGTATCCGTATCAATGGGTGTGCTTCTGTCGTTCTCTGTAGTCGAATTATCAATCCAGCCGGGAAAGGCATACTGAAGGTTTACCTGCAGTTCTCCGGCAGGGTTTCCATTTGCCTTCACTGTGATCAGGTGGGTAGGTTCAAAAGGTAAAGCCTTAAACAGTAAATCCGACAGCTGATCAGCAGATGACACTTCTGTTACCTGATAATTGGGAGAACTTGTATAATTGTTTGTATCCCTGAAATAGGATTCGGGATATGGGACTTCCCTGTAGCTGGTGGCAATGGAAAACTGAAATTCCTTTGTATTCCTGTCGGTAGTGATGCCGGTGAGCAGGTGGCTTCTCCTGCGGTCTGTTCTGTAATTTCCCAATGTGTTATGAGCTACCACTTCAAAAGGTATATTAAAGTCTTTGACTACAAAAAATCTTGCCATGTTCTGATAGCCATCAAGGTTGCGAAGGTATTGCTCAGAAAAATACTTTGTTAACAGGTCAGAGTTGCCAAAAATCCAGATGTAGTAAGGTCGTTCCTGGTCAATGTTCCGGACTACCCCACCCATTCCGGGGAAATAATCACCTGCAAACCGGGAAGAAAACTGTACCAGCAATGTCTGCAGGTTTTCATTCATCAGTCGCTGAATAAACCGTGTGCGTAATCCTTTTCCCTCATTGATCAAAGCATTTAAGGGATCATTTTGCTTCCCCACATCATAAATTCCGTCGGAAATCAGGATAGAGATGCTGTCGCCGCCTGCACTGGCCAACGCCTTTTCAAACATGGCGTTCAGGTTGCTGTTTGTAATGTCACCTTTTCTGAAACCATTACGGTTCAGCAATGATGCCAGCCGGCCTGGATCATTGCCAATATGGGTGATCTGAAGTTCCCTTCCATTGATGAAGTTGAAATCATAAGCGGTATTGCTTCTCACCAGGTCTGATTTCTGTGCCAGTTCAGTAAGAACAGTTACAAATTCGGTATTTGAATTTACGTAACCAAACATGCTTTCTGAATTCTCGATATAGAAAGTGACCTTGCTTATGGTTTCAGGCCGCACATCCAGGCTGTCTGCAGACTCATCCTGCGGGCCCGTTCTGCGCCCGCCACCCTGGCATCCTGCAATAAGAAAAATGAACAGTACGGATAAAAATAAAACGATCTCCTTTTTCATGGCTCAGTTACAATTGATTGTGCTTAACAAAATAAGCTTCCACTAATTTAAAGAAACTCATTTTAATACCAGCTATAAGATTACTTTTTTCTCTTTCAGAGTACTACCGGAAATGAATGAGTCCCGGCATTTGCCTTTCAGTTACGAAATGATACCTGGTAAAAACGCACAGACAAGAAAAAAATTATGGAAGAAACTTATTGATTTTGAAATATAGTGGAATATACTGAAGTCTATGTTCATCATGAGTGCCATAAATTATTGAAATCATTGTCCCCTGCCAAACCCGGCCCATGGATAACTAAAAACTTCAATCCAGTGAACAGCCCCATCTTTATATCAAAGCAATACTCTATATTAAATTCAATTGAACATAGAGTTGACAAGGGCTTGAAGAGGTGGAAAAAGTTTACGAAAACAGTGACTTGTTACCTTTCAGCCAGCCGCAATTTTATCCAGCCTCATCACTATTGACTTAAAGCTTCCTTTAGCTGCATTTGTTACCCCGGCTTGAAGCTTGCAGCTATATTCTTGCAGCTTTTCCAGAACCACTCCCTTCCTTCTATTGTTCTACATTCCTGTTAAAGGAAAAATTATGATTATAGAAATGCACTGTCATACATCGGAACATTCGGCCTGCAGCATGGTATCGGCGGCTGAAATGGTTAAGAAGGCCATACAGGTGGGGATACAGGCCATTGTTTTTACCGATCATCATTATAAATGGAGCGATGAGGAAATTTCTTTGCTGCGTCAGGAAGCAGGTGTTCCGGAAACGTTTAAAATTTTCTCGGGCCAGGAAGTAACTACATCCGATTACGGGGATGTACTTTTATACGGGGCTGAAAAAATTTATCATAAACAAAAAATAACCCTTGGGGATCTCAGGGCAGAAAACCCTGATGCTGCAATCATATGGGCACATCCTTACAGAAATAAAAAGATACCGGCTGAGGAAAAATTGCTCAGCCCGCTGATCAACGGAATTGAAATCTTTAATTCGAACTATACCATTCTCGAGGCCCACAAGGCTTTAAACGACTGGCATAAGTACAAGTTTACAGCCATCGGCGGTACCGATACCCATGCACTGAGTTATACAGGCTCGTATCCAACTATATTTGACCATCCTGTCTGCTCAATCGGGGAATTGGCAGAGGAACTGAAAGCCGGCAGATGCAGGCCGTTCTATAAGGAAATTGAAAGATCCGGGACTACAAATACAAAGGTTACCGAAATCGTTATAGGTCCGAAAAACGGTGAGGAAAGAAAAAAGCTGATCATAAAAACGTATGATGATGTGGATGCGTGGAAGTCGGGTGAACGATCGCACCGGCTGACAGAGGAACTTTTTAAGCAGGGTTTCGACAAAGGTCCCTGCCGGATTCCAAAACCCCTCGATCAGGACGAAAAAAACCTATTGCTCATTGAAGAACGTATCGGGGGAAAAACATTATATGATTCGCTTTTAAAGGCTGATTCACATGATGCAAAAAGATATCTGCAAATGACCGCACAGTGGCTGAGCAAGCTTCATAATATGAAACTTAAAATTTCACCACCCGATGAATACCTGCAGATTGAACCAGACCGGATAGAATATTATCTAAAAAGCCTGATAGATACCAACAACAAACATTTACCGCGGGTGCGGGAAATTAAAGACCTGGTTCTGGAAAAGGAAACTGAACTTATAACCTCGAGACCGGAGATTCTGGTTCAGGGGCATGGCGACTTCCATCCCAAAAATATATATGTCAACAATGAAGACGGGGACGAGTATATCGCTGTCATCGATTTCGACAGTTCATACCAGCTGCCCCGTGCATTCGATGCAGGAACTTTTCTGGCACAATACATCAACATGTTTTTCAGTAACCACGAGGTTCAGAAAAAGGCCTCCTCAGATATTTTCCTTGAACAATACATGGCTGAAGCCATTGACCTGGAGGATGATTTTCTGAACCATGTGGGTTTGTACAAGGCGCGGGCCAGTTTAAGTATTTTATATTACCTGGCTAAAGTGGGCCAGGGTGAAAGCGAGAATTTCTTCCGCATTATGGTGGAAGCAGAGAAGAGCCTGGTGTCGATAATTTAAAGCTTCAGGTTGCCAGCTATTAGCTACAAGTGAAGAGGGGCACTGGCTGCAAGAATTTAGATGCAGGCTGCAAGAGAAAAGAAATTCATTGTTGTATGAGTCCATAAAGGACATTTGGGAAACAGGGGCCGCTGACATTTGAATGGCATTTAAATTCATTTTTCTGTTACATCGCCCTTTAGGTGGAATTTTTGTGGTTTTTGATTTGCGGCTAAAGAAACATTCTACTCCAGATCAAGTACAATCCGGATGTTTTCTTTCACTTTATCTATCAGTTCAACAGGCAACATGCCTATTTTTTTTGTCAGTCTTTTGTTGTCAACTACACGGATCTGGTCAATCATTACATCACAGGATTGAAGCAAATTCGCAGTCCCTTTTTTTAGATGCACTCTTAAAATTTCAGCATCAGGAGAAACATTGGTAGTTATCGGGCAGATGATGGTTGAAGGATGTAAGGTTTTATTCAATAAATCAGTTTGGATCACAAGTACGGGCCTTGTCTTGCCTGGTTCGGTTCCGATCCGGGGGTTCAGGTCTGCAACCCATATTTCAAATTGCTTAACCGGCATAATCTATGTTTTCAAAGTCCTTGAGAACCTTCATTGAATCAGATATCACCATAATAGATTCCCTTCTGAGTTTATTTTCCAGAATCTGTTTACGCTGGATTTTATTGTAATGTGCGATCGCCTCATTAATGTACCGGTTACGTGGTTTCTTATTATGTGCAAGTATTTCTTCGGTTTCGTTGAAGATTGAATCGTCTATTTTTAATGATACCTTTTTCATGTTATATCTCTTCATTTTATTACCAAGGTATATCTAATTATAATACCCTGCAAGTATATCCTTATATGTCAGCAAAGGAGGAAGGATTTTTCCTAAACATTCAATACAAGATTCTGAATGATTTTTACGGCATAGTGGTCAGTACCGGAAGGAAAGCCCCGGGTGGCTGCCGTTTTTACTGAAATCTTTGATAAAGTGGGGTTAGAACTTTATAGTTTTACAATTTTTCTTCCTTGTTATTCAGCCTGAATGCAATTCCGCCCGACAGCTTCAGTCCTCCCCAGTGGGGTTGGTTAATTACATCCATGTTCCTGTTGTATAGGTATGTATATTTCCCTGCGATGTCAAATAAATAAGATGCTGTTCCTGTTAATATAATTCGGGGATATATTTCATATTCGAGATTTATACCAGGCGTAACATACCAGCTATGTCCCTTAAATTTTTCGATCTCATCTTCAGCATAATCTTCTTCCCCTGCAAACTGAATCCTGGATTCCATCCTCCAGTCTGTAAAACCGGCGCCACCATTCAGCTGTAAATTAAAAATGATTGTTTCAACAGTCACCAGTGCATAGTCTAACTTTAATCCGATCTGATGGGCATTCAGGTATTGATCGAATGAATACATTCCCGAATAATCCCTGGCCCCGATTCTTGATCCGGTATAATGATATTCATAAACAGGGCCCATATAGAAATACCTGAGCAGTTCGTACTGAACATAACCTCCAATGAAAACTGCAGGTTCAAAGTTATCGATTATACGGGCATTAAAAGGAATCTGGGACAATACATTCCTGTTGGCTGCCTTCAGATCATCATGCTGATAGAATGCATAACCCGATATGACACCCATCTTTAATTTGCCGGGGTCCATTTGTGCAGCCACATGGAGGGACAGGATAAGAAACAACAGGACCGTTATTTTTTTCATACGTAGTGGATATAGAAATGATTAATCGGTAATAAAGTTGTCAACATTGATTTTTCTTCCATTACCGGAATATAAGGTTCCCCCGTTAAAAATCAAAGGTTCCTTACCCGTTATCTGAACGATCTGGTTCTGCTGCCCCGAAAGTAAATTTGTAAGCAGGGAATATTTCCTTGTGGGAAAAGATTTATACTGAGAAATAACCCTGTCGGCAGCAAAATCATAGGCAACAGGCACAAAATGGCCGGGAACATCAGCCTGGTGTAATGGCTCAAAAGTTCTGGAGTCTCTAACTTCCACCGTGTAATTATACATGCTGTGCCAGCGGGCGACTGCAATTTTATGCTGCGCCTCTGCTGACATAGACATTACAGCGGAAACATCATTCCCGACACCGTCGATACGGCCAAGCTCGCTGATCGTGGTTCCATTAAAAGAATAATATGCAAGTGATGTGGTTCCCTTCTGGTAATCGTTATACATCAATGCCAGGTTTTTACCATCGGGCGATAAAATTACCTTCCTTAGAAAGTAATTTGATCCAAAATGTTCTTCAAAGACCTTCTGCCCGGTTACCATGTCAAATATTTTCAGATTGTTGTTGTGGTCTGTAACTCCAATCAACCCGTTATTTGACAAAGAAACAGAACTCAATATAAAATTATACCCGCTAAAAGCCTGGATATTCATTCTTTTTACTACTGATAAATCAGAACTTTGGCGGATAATAAATTCCTGGTTGCTGAAGTGACCAAAATAATTGCCATCGGGCGATCCGGATATTGTCCAGAGGTATACATTCTCAACCGGTGTGACGGAAACGGATGCTGAGCTTTCACCAGTATTAGTATTAAATTTTCTAAACGCACCCTGGTTATATAATATGAGGGAATTTTCTGCTGTTGACCATACAGCCCATTCAAAAGAAGGAATTGAATCCCCCAGTGCAAAAGTGGCAACTCCTCCTGCTGTATTTAGTGTAGAATGGTAACTGTCGAACCATTTTGGTATATACCGGAGCTGAACCTGGTAGTTGCCACCGAACCCTATTTTTTCCTGCAGCCTGGTAGTTGTCATGGAAAGATCCTCTATATCCTGTTCTTCAGGAATACCATATTCCGGTGCTGAGGTCCGGATGCAGTATAATTTCACCTCCTGCTCATTTTTAGAACGTTCCCAGCTTACATCTACAGTCAGATCATTATTTATTACCACCTGGGGTTTCCTAATACTTTCGAACCAGTTTATATCATCGATCCGGAATTCCCATTCCGAAAAATAGAGGGCAACAGCATAATTGACATAGAGACCTTCGATGTAGGAATTATCCATGTATGAATTCAGGTGCGGGTTTGTATAACTGACTGAATTCCGCGTGTTGAAGTTATAGTTCGTGGTAACAACATAGCGGTCGAAGTCGGCATACAGGTACCTGGGCCAGCTTATGATGACCCCATCAGGCGTTTGTACAGGAGCCTTTATTTTAAAATTTTCCCTTGCCTTTTTATTCATGTACACAGGCCACTTTAATTCGTACCAGTAGTTTTCGCGGCCGGTTTTATCTGCTATGCTTCCTGAGTTGGTGGCAGTGACAATAGTTATTTTTATTTCATGAAAACCATCTTTAAGCGACTCTGCAGGAATATATGCACGTATTTTGTTTTCTGATTCGAAAGTGGTGTTCACAACAGGTGCACCATCTAGTTCTGCCTTGATTTCATAAACCTGATGTCCACCCGTTTCAGCAGTAAAAGTAATCCAGACAGATGAAGTTATTCTTAATGTATCCATTCCAGGTGTCAGTTCAATTCCTATTTGAGGAACAAGTTCATCAGAGGGTTGCTCCAGTTCTGTGAAAGGGATTTCAGAAGGAGTAAATTCACAGGCTAATACCGATAGAAGAAAACCTGCTGAAATCAAAATATTCATTATTCTGTCCGTCATCGTATGGGTTTTTAGTTTAACACAGCTTCAGATTGAATGCCCTGCATGGCATCACGACATCGTTTAAGTTTCATTTGCCTGTAAGATAAATACCAAGGTTTAATCCTAACCGGATTCCATCCCATCCTGCTTTTACCTGTCGGCCATCATTCATATACAACTTCTGATTATTATCCATATTTACCAATCCTTTATCTGAAACAGGGATATGGTATCCAAACTGAATCCCCGGCTCAATAAATTTAAATATATACCTGAAAGAGATTCCTGGTTCGGCAAAATAGCCGGTGGATTTAAAGTTCAGATTTTCTATGGTGGAATCTTCAGGATTATTCATTTTGAGTACTTCTGTCATTTTCACCCGTGAAAAAATAATACCCCCATTGGTGTATACCTGAATTGAAAAATTGTTATTCGAGAAAAGATTATAATCCAAAGCCAGGCCCGCCTGGTGTGAATGGATCAGATTATCGAATACGTATGATCCGGTATAGTCGGCAAGGGAGAGTCTTGAGCCACTGGAATGCCAGGCATACATTGGGCCCATATTCAGGTTTTTGGAAAGGCCAAACTGTACACTGCCCTGGTAATACCAGTAAGCAGGGAAATTCTCCATCTGCCTGACGGGCAAGGGAAGGTTTTGGATCATCAAATCATTAAAAATTTTCAAATCTGTCATGGAGTAGTTCCCGTAACCGCTTAGAAGATTTATCCTGATTCCCCCACTGAATGAATACAGTGGAAGTGCCAGCAATATCAGAAGGATGTATTTATTTTTCATAGATTGTATTTAAGTTATACGGGCAGGTGCAGGCAGACTCCGTCTTTAAGGTAAATAGTTTTTAAGACCAACCGGCATGAATGCTGTGCCAGGCTGACACGCGGGTCTGCTTTTGTTTTAAAAACCAGTTCTCCGCTGTCAATGGAGTATACAGATAAATACCCTTCTGAATATGCCAGCAGCCTGCGGGTTATAAAATCGTAATTCAGAATATTCTCTTCTGTCAGCGGAAAACTTTTAACCGTGGAAAAATCATATGCTTTTTTATGGTACAGCCTGTTCCCGTCGTAAAGTATAATATGGTCTGTTTTATCGGGGTCAAAGGCATATGATTTATAAATGTACTGATAAAGCTGATCAGACGCCCATACGGTACTGATCTTCTGGTCCATGATCCTATAAAACCTGAGGATGCTGGTTTGAATGGCGAAATAATTGCCCCCGGATGAAATCATTGTAGCTGCAATAAATTCATCTCCCGGTACAGTTCCTATTTTTTTATCATTCAGAACATCATAAATGTGTACCCCTCCGTAATCCTTTGCCAGTACGATACCATTATCGGACACCGGCAATGAATTGAATGCCATTCCCTGCGTGATGATATGGTCAATGGGATAAGATTTATAATCAGATAAATTACCTGGCTGCATCAGTACCAGCCTGTTATTGCAGCTCTCGGAAGAAGTAAAGTATTTTCTTCCGGGTGAAGTTGAAAAGCCACCGTACCCTATGCCGCAATTTGACCATAGATTGGTCAGGGAATCAAGCCATTTCCCGTCAGAAACAGAATAGCGGTAGATGTACCTGTCTTTCAGTACTAGCAACTGATTTTCATTATAGGGAGATATCCTGTTGTACTGAAAGCCCCGGTCACCGATCAGACCAAAGTAAGGAGTGGAATGATAATATACATCGTCATTGTTAAAAGGCTTATCGGGTTTGGCAGGAATAGTTACAAGCCTGTAATGGATTTGGTTTCCAAAAGCAGCACCCGGTATCACATAGTGATTGTCAGAAGAAGGAGCAGCTTCATACAGCACAATGGTATCGGCAGGTGAAGCATTATCTATCAGCCTGTAGTTTCCAACTGCCTGGCTGAAGGCATTATTCTCCCAGTAAACTTCATACTCAGAATCTTCATTGAGCCTGAACCGGATTTCCGGCAAGGTATTTTCAATCTCAATTTCGGCCCAATGGAATTCATAGCCTTCACTTGAGAAATATTCTGCATAAACATCATAATAAGCTTTTTCACCAACAAAAGCTTCATCGGTCAGGAAAGGCTCTGTTGTACGAAACTCCTTTACAGCCCCTGAATATTTGTGATACCTTTTTTCAACCCGGTACGATTTAAAATTGATTTTATTATGCTCTTCCCAGTTCAGTTTTAACCTCCCGTTTTCTGCCTGCTGATGAATAAAGTTGGCCCTTCTGTCGTTTTTGATACATATAATCGTCCATTCATTGCTGATAAACCGGAAGCCTTCATACCCGATCAGATCGGCGATGCTGCCGTTATTCAGATTGGTATTGACAGAAAAAGAAAGCTTATGTACACCTTCATCCATATCGGATGCCAGTATGGTAAAACTGTTGCGATAGTTTGATCTTGTATATTTTTCTTCTCCGTCTATTAAAATTCCCACCTGCAGGATGCTGTGACTTCCGGCACTGAAATGAAAGGTTATTTCCCTGTTATAGATCAATAATATAGTATCCCTGTCGAGGCTTAATTCAATGTTTTGAATGATAGGTGCTTCCGGATCGGGTACATCAACATAATAAATATCTTCGGGAGTAAATGTGCACGAAGCAAAGACCAGAAGAAGAAAAAGGAATTTAAGCAGGTTCATATGGTTGAAGTTGGCAAGATTGATCTTTTTTACGCAGTAAATCTAGAAAAAAATCCAACGGATGTTGAATTAAAACATCGATTTTTTTTATGTGTAATGATAGAAAATTCCAGCTAGTCTTTGATTATATCGAATTGCAAAAAGCCAGGGAGAAGTTTTAAATAAGAATAATTTATGCAGAACTTTTTCCGGTGGCCATAAACACATTTTCCAGAGGGTTATAATGACCCACACCTTATTGAAGATAATGGGTTACCCTATTGTGAAGAACTGACTGAACCTTAATAATGATACTTTTTAACCTACAGTTTCTGCTTTCTCTGCCCTTTGCTCAGTTTTCAAGCTGTCGGCAGTGTTATCCTGCGTTGTCGTATGCCTTTCTAAGCCAACCAACAACCTCTGGATCTACGTCATCAAACTCTGTAAGTTTAATCTTATGAGAACACATTGCATTGGGCTTTTCAGCTTCAAGTTTCCCCTGAGGATCCTGCCCCCTGAGGTTAATCCCGATATCAAAACGGGTTTTAGAGGCAGGCGTTAAGGTAGCAAACTGCTTTTTTCGTTTAAGGCTTACATAGGCATTTTTGGGTAATATTTCTATATCGTCACCAAATTGCTGAATTCCGGCCAGAAGCTTCTGATAAAAGGGAAATAAATGTTCTTTCCCCTTGTACTGCTGAACGATCAGAGATTCCTTGTCACCTACTGACTCTGCATCTGAACCTTTTGATTTATGTACCACCAGGTTGGCATAACCATGAGTGAACCCATGTGTTTCCTTAAGGAACTTCATTGCATCGCCATGTTTGGCAAAATTCTGGCTCTTCACCAGATCAATCCAATGATCCAGAGACTTACCTGTATTTTTCTCAAGGTTTTCAATCATGGTCATAGTTGCCTTATCCATTGTATTTATTTTTTATTGATGATATTTATTTTCAAGAAATTCAATGGTAGTCTTTATCAATTTCTTCAGGGTATTTATGTTAATGTCTGATAGTTTTTTAACATAGATGCAGCCTTTCCCCATTTTAAATTTACCCAGATCTTTCAATAAATCTTCTTGTCCGGCAGCCCCAGAATACACATAAAGCGATATGGCTGCCTTACGCGGTGAAAACCCAACCAGGGGCCAATCCCCTTCCTGGCGGCTTCGCTCGGATTTGTAGTGATAACTGCCAAATCCTATGATTGAACTCCCCCACATTTTAGGTTCATATCCGGTAAATTCCTGCATTAATTTTAACAGTTCAATGCTGTCCTTTCTTTTTTGTTCTGTATCAGCAAATGAATGAATAAACTCCATCACATCTGCATCGTTCTGTTTTGTTTTTAATTCAGCCATAATTCAATAACTGTAATATCTTTTTTATTTTTATATAAATATACGAAATTATTAAATTTTCATAACAATGATCTTAAAGACTTTATAGAATCAAGGGCGAAGTCATTTTTCCGGGCTGTTACAGGTTTTGTCTGGTAACAATTCATCCTTGGTTGTGGCTTGTGTTTATTTATAATTTAATTTTAACCTTTTAACATGTGTTTCTATGAACAAACCAATCATCCTTACCCTCATCCTTATAATGGCAAACAACCTGCTGCAGGCACAGTTTTCCCAGCAGGCTCGCGACAGCATTAACCGGCTCAGCCATGCTGACCATCAGCAGATGATGGAACAGTTAGGTATACAGTCGCTGCGTCCGGGGCCATCCGGAAACCCTCAGGCACCCGATGCAGCCAATACCGATGAAGCTAAAGTGCTGCCCTACTTCCTGCCCAACCCCCTGGTATTCAATGATGGGACAAGGGTTACCAGCCCGCAGCAGTGGGATGAGCGCAGAGCAGAAATAACAGAAATCTTTGACAGGGAGATCTATGGCAGGCTGCCCGGTCATATTCCTGATGTAACCTGGAAAGTGGTTTCTTTAAAAGATACCATGGACGGGGATTTTAAGGTTAAAATCAAAAAGCTGGAGGGAGTTGTGGACAACACATCTCATCCCGGAACAGAGGTGGTGATTCAGATGACATTAGGTACGCCGTCAGATATAACGAAGCCGGTACCTGTTATCCTGGAGTTTGGATTCGACTGGGGCGGAAGGTTTGGACGGCAACCCGCAGGAAATGAACTGACATGGAAGCAGCAGTTGCTGCATCAGGGCTGGGGCTATGCCATTCTGAACCCGGTGAGCATCCAGGCCGACAATGGTGCGGGGCTCAGGCAGGGTATCATTGGACTTACAAACAAGGGAGTGCACCGTAAACCTGACGACTGGGGGGCACTCCGGGCCTGGGCATGGGGTGCATCGAAGGCTGTCGATTATTTTGAGACGGATAAGGATGTGGATCCAAAGCGTCTGGGCATCGAAGGCCTGTCGAGATATGGCAAAGCTGCACTGGTAGCTATGGCCTATGAACCCAGAATAGCCATCGGATTTATTGGCTCTTCAGGAGCAGGCGGGGCAAAACTTCTGCACCGGGTTTTTGGTGAGCAGGTAGAAAATCTGGCAAGCTCAGCTGAATACCACTGGTTTGCCGGAAACTTCATCAAATATGCAGGCCCGCTTACACAGGAAGACCTTCCTGTTGATGCACATCACCTTGTGGCCTTATGTGCCCCGCGGCCGGTGTTTATCAGCTCAGGCTCGGCAGCAGTGGAAGGACAGTGGGTCGATGCAAAGGGGATGTTCCTGGGTGGTGCCATGGCCGGGCCGGTATATGAATTGCTCGGGAAGAAAAGCATGCGTACCATGCTCTTTCCCGCTCAGGAAACATTGGTTGACGGGGATGTGGCTTTCCGGCAGCATGAGGGAGGCCATACCAACATACCTAACTGGCCGCATTTTATAAATTTTGCCAAACGTTACTTCGAAAAGTAAACTTGCTCCGATGCATCAACCCGATGCATCAACCGAACCGCTTTTTTATTCCTGAAATAAATCGATTTAAACGATGGATCCCATAAACAAATACAAAAATCTGCAGAATAAAAAGAATGATAATCGGGAACATGGCGGTGTCGTTGAAAGAATATCCTTTCATCCACAAAAACAATTCAAGGTGTAATAAGATGAAGGGCACAAGCAGGTAAACAAGCATAATTACATATTCATGCTTTCTTTTGTACTCGCTTCTTTTATTCTGATCCGGGATTTTTCGCCTGGTGAAAAGATTCAATGGGATAACGATCAGAGGGTAAATAAGAAAAAGCCACAAAAGCAACCAGGTTGTTATCATAAAATCTATATGTTCATTATCGGCAATTATCCACCAGGAGAACCCAAAAATGTCTCAACTCTTTAACTGAAACTTATGACTATACTTCATAGAAACTACATACGGCTTCTCAAAACGGATGATGAGCCATTATCCGTTCTTCTCCGGAACCATATTATATGAAAGTACTTATATTCAATCAGGATAAGCTTTACCTTGCTTATCAGAAACACGTTCTCCACGTCAAAAATACAATTCTTTGACCATTATACGTCTAAACAAAATGTAATAAAAAGAAGTTTATTTCAATTTTTAAATTGAACACGAACAAACTTTATATGGTGTTGGTTATAAATGTTTAATAGGGATTTTGGGAATTTCTGCCTGTATATCCTGCCATAACCCAGGGCTGGAGTTTTAATGCAGAAGCCATAATATATTTATCCTGCATTTTAAGGATGGAAATATTTAGTAAAGATCTCACGGAGTGGTGAAAGGCTTGAAATAAAATAATTGAATCCCTGCTGAAAACATTAAAATTTTTAATCAGATAAGTAACATGTACTTTTTTTATTAAATTTAAATTTATAAACATCATTTTATGGAATCAGCCAAGGATCATTCAGATGAAATGTTGTTAAGAGAAATAAAGGATCTTGAAGAAAGGTACAAGGACCTGTTCCAGCTGTATAATATCAACCTTGATACCATCCATGACCTAAAGCATATGCTTAGCCTCGCCAATCAGGATCAAAAATCACAACAGGCTGAACTGGATACTGCAAACAAGGAAATTGCCTTTCAAGCCAGGGACAAGGAGCTGAGGGCAGAAGCGATGAAAGAGCTTGAAGCATTTTCCTACTCCGTATCTCACGACCTGAGGGCCCCCTTGCGCCACATAAACGGGTATGTTGAGTTACTCTTTAGCCGGCATTATGAGCTGCTGCCTGAACAGGCAAGACATTATCTGGATAACATTGCTGACGCAGCCCGTAAAATGGACATCCTGATAAATGATTTACTTGAATTCTCACGGACCGGACGTAAAGAAGTACAAAAGGCTGATGTGAATATGAATGAAATGATTCAGGAAATTATACCTCATCTAAAAAAGAACCACAAAAACCGCCAGATTGAATTTCAGATATCAGAACTGCCGCTTGTTTTTTGCGATGAGTCCCTGATTTACCTTGTATGGCAAAACCTGCTTGAGAACGCTATCAAGTTTACACAATCCAGAAAAAAAGCACAGATAAAAATAGAAGTAACTGAAAAAGAACACGAATATGTTTTTTCAGTGAGTGACAATGGCGTGGGATACGACGAAAAATATGCCCAAAATCTTTTTGGTGTTTTTCAGCGCCTGCATTCACATCATGAATTCGAGGGCACAGGTATCGGATTAGCCCTTGTCAGAAGTATCATACATAAGCATAGCGGATTCACGTGGGCGCAATCCGAACTTGATAAAGGAGCAACATTTTATTTTTCACTGCCAAAAACTTAAACTAATAATTATGGTAAGAATTAAAACCATTCTGCTGGCTGAAGACGAACCAAAGGACGTTGAACTTATTCTTGAAGCAATGGCCGATCATAACCTGGCAAACCAGGCGGTGGTAGTCCGTGATGGAGTAGAAGCGATGGAATATCTGCGCTGCGAGGGTAAATTTGCCAACCGTAAACCTGAAAATCCAGCAGTTGTGCTTCTCGACATTAAAATGCCCCGTATGGGAGGAATAGATGTACTGCGCAGTATCAGGGAAGATGAAAATCTGAAAAAAATTCCTGTGATCATGCTCACGTCATCACGTGAAGAGTCAGACTTAAACCAGGCGTACGATCTGGGGGTTAATGCCTATGTGGTAAAACCTGTTGAATTCAAAAAATTTATTGATGCAGTAAAACAGATAGGCGGTTTCTGGGCCCTTCTGAATGAATTACCAAAATAAATTAACCATATGACAGACACTAGCTTTACCCTGAAGGTATTATGTCTTGAGGATGCACCTAAAGATGCAGAGCTCCTCAGGGAAATATTAACCGATGCAGGATACATAGTAACCATGGATGTTGCGGAAAATGAAGAAATTTTTACTTCCTATTTAAATTCTGTTCCTTATGACATCATTCTGGCCGATTACACATTACCCGGGTATAATGCTGCAGAAGCACTGAAAGTCGCAAAGGGCCTGCAGCCTAAAACCCCTTTTATATGCATTTCGGGAACTATAGGCGAAGACAAGGCAGTTGAACTTGTTAAGCAGGGAGCTACGGATTACGTTTTGAAAGACAGGCTCGGCAGGCTTGTATTTGCCGTAAACCGAGCCTTGAATGATGCTGCAAGGCAGGAGCAGTGGGAAACTGCACAAGACAAGCTTCGTGACAGGGAAATCATTGAACGGCAGAATGAGGAGCTCAGAAAGCTGAATGCCACCAAGGATAAGTTTTTCTCCATCATTGCACACGACCTCCGTAATCCGTTTAATTCCATTCTGGGTTTCAGTCAGATGCTGATGACACAGGTTCAGAAGATGGACAAGGAAAAGATTGAAAGAATGGCACAGATTATACATCAGGCTTCAAGACAGGCTGTGGATCTGCTGATGAACCTGATTGAATGGTCGTTGTCGCAAAGCGGAAAGCTTGAGTTTAATCCTGAAAATGTAGTATTAGCAGATGTGGTGACAGAAATTGAGCCATTATTTATACCCGCGGCACGGAATAAAAACATTCAGATCCATACAAACATACCCGACCATCTAAATGCATATGCCGACAAGGTGTTGCTTGGAACTGTTATCAGGAACCTGATTTCCAATGCTGTAAAATTTACTCACCCGGGAGGAAAAATTATGATATCAGCAAAAGAAAACGATCAGGAAGTGGTATTTTCAGTTGCCGACTCAGGCATAGGAATTCCCAAAGAAAGGGTGGAAGAACTGTTCAGGATAGACAAGAGTTTTTCAACAGAAGGCACAGATAAGGAAAAAGGTACAGGACTGGGATTGATACTTTGCCGGGAATTCATTGAAAAGCATGGCGGTAAAATCTGGGCAGAAAGTTCAGGTACAAATTCTTCTTCTGTTAAAAATTACAGGGGTTCTACCTTCTCATTTACCATTCCTTCTGCACATGTGTAAGGTTATACCACAAATATTGTAAAAAATCCTCCCTGCCGGATGACAGGGAGGACTGGAATGCAACTATTCATATCAAAAAGTAAGTAATCGGTTTCAATTTACCTCCGTCCTGAATTCCTGGACGAGGAAGAACGGCTACTGCTACCTGATTCAGCAGGGGCTGAACTTCTATGTGATGACCTTGATTCAGATTTAACAGCTGCACGCGACTGACGGGTTTCAGTCCTGACGGAACCCGATTTGGGAGCAGGCTGTGACCTCGGAGCCGATACAGAAGTGGAAGGCCTTTTGGGTGCTGACTCCCTGGCTGCCGGTCTGTTGGTACTGGTGGCAGCAGGCGTATAATTCCGCGGCGGGGTGTTCTGCCTTACATTTGGCCTTGTAACTTCCCTTTGCTGAGTACCTGACACCCTGGGTGCAATTTCAGCTGACTTCGGTGCAGCCTGTGTCCTCCCTGATGAAGTTGATGGTGCAGTACGCACAGCTGCCGGAGTTGATTCCTTCCTCGGTGCTGAAGTTGACTCTCTCCTTGAAGAAGTGCCAACTCCTTCCCTTTGAGCCGGTATGGTAGCCGATTTACGTTCATCAACAGAAGATCTGTTTACAGTATTGCCTGTACGTGATCTTACTGAAGAAGCCTCAGGAGTTCTGCGAACTGCATCTGACCTGACCTCTGATCCGTTTCGTGTTGCACTGCGGGTTGATACAGCTGTTGAACCCCTTCTTTCAGATGCTGACTTCACATTTGCATTTGATCGTTGTACAGAAGTGGCACCAGACACCCTTACCCTTTCCGGCACAGTAACATTCCGGTTCCTGCTGTTTGAAGAAGCATGGATGCGCTGATGAAGCCTTTCGCCATCTCTCCTGGTGTCGGGCCTTGAATAGGTATTCTTATAATTCCCTTTATTGATATTAACTATCACTGTAGGAGAATATTTCCTTACACTGGTATAGTATACGTTCCGGTAGTGAGGAACCCTGTAATGATTCCATGGCCGGTAGTATGAATAATAGTGGTGATGCCAGCGGGAATGATATCCGTAATAGGCATGCCAGTAAAACGGCCTCCAGGGGCTCCAGTAGCTCGGGTAATACCCGTAGTACCATGATGAACGCCATGGAGAATAGGTTGGCATGTATATTACACTTACAATTGGCCAGGTTGCAACCTGATAAGTAGTGGTACGAACAACAGTTACCTTTTTGTTAGGCACTCCGTTGCCCATGTACCCCGGATTGGGTGTTTCGCTGCTATCGGCATACACCGGCTCAATGATATAATTCTTGCCATAAAGTGCTTCGTCACCAACCAGCTGTATTTCAACCGACCCATCCCTGTAACGCTGAACCGTGAAAACGGCTACGTCCTGTGTTTCATTCCTGTCTAAGGCGGCACGCAATACAATGGTATGGATGTTGCCATCCGGATAGTCCATTACCATAAGATAATCAACCATGTTGTCGCCATTTAAATCCAGGTTGTTTATCCTGGTCTTTTCATCATTCAGGCTTCTTTCAAATCCCTCAAGGGTTTCAGACTCCTGAAACAGTTTCATTACTGCATAGAGGTTTAAGTTGTCACCGGGCAGTCCCAGATATTCTTCCGGAAATTGCTGTGCCCTGGCTATGCTCCAGCCTGCTGTAAGCAGGGCGATGATTGAAACGATTACTAACTTTTTCATGATTTTAATTTTTAGGAAGAATTGCTCTTCGAAAGCAATTAATGCAAAAGATGTACCAATCTTTATTGAAAAATTCAACTTATTGTTTTTCAATGATATAAAATATTAATATAAAACTTTTGATTGCTTCAAATCGTTAATATTTCTAAAAAAGGATTTTCAGGAACACCTGTATTTACATATCCTGGTTAAAAGTAATCAATTCCCCGAATCAACCAAGAGCCTTAAATGTATCATGTAAAGTTCAAGTTCATCTCAAGTTCGTCTCAAGTTCATCTTAAATTCACTACAACTTCGGCATAAATTCGCGTTGCCGCGAACTTGTCGCGAACTTGTCGCGAATTTGTCGCGAATTTGTCGCGAAGTTATAAGGTAGTTGAACCAGATTTACAGAGAAGACTTTAAGGACCTTAAGGACCTCAATGTTATAGGGAAAAGTGATTATGCACAGGGCATAGCGTTTACGGCTTAGGGCTAAGAAGAGGAAAACCGCAACTGGGATACAGGGCATAGCGCACAGGGTACTGGGCTTGGAAGAGGAAAACCGCATATGGGGCACAGGACATAGCGCACAGGGTACTGAGCTAAGAAGAGGAAAGCCGCATGTGGGGCACAGGGCATGATAGCATAGCCACCGGGCAAATAAATATTAACCGGTGGTGCCTTTGGCTGCCGTTCGTGTAATTCGTTTTAATTCGTGTAATTTGTTACTCCACCATGAATGGTATATTGGCAGTGCCGGCTTTATCCCTGCCATCGTAAACATAGGAGAAAAGCCTGTATTCACCTTTTTCTGCGGGTGCGGTGAATACAAGTTCACCATTGGATTCGGAATGGATCTCAAAATGTATGCCCTCAGGCTCCAGTTCGCGGGCACCACCCTGACTGCGTTCTATCACCTCCTTCAGCATCACCCATTGAAATGACAGCTGATCGCCATTAGGATCGGAGGCATTTACCCTGGCTACACATCTTTCACCCGGCTTTACATACACATTTTCAACAGCTTTTTTATCATTCAGCCTGATATCATCAACCATAGGTGCCCGGTTTTCGGGATACTGACCGCTCCAGTACCTTGCAAGTTCATCAACCACAGCCGTTGCTTCGCCTGATTTTAAGAACATGCCATACCAGGTGGGTGTCCGTTCCTGTTTCTGTCCCCACAGAAATGCATAGCCGCCAAGGCAAAGCCCGGTGGGATCATTCACTATACCCTGCTGTATTCTTTCATAAAGGCCGCTTGCTTTCAGGGCTGAAGGTTCTTCAATTTCCCTGCCCCATGCTGTATGGGGCATCTCCCAATGGCCTATGGGTCCATATTCGGTTACGGCAAAAGGTTTTGTTACCCCTGCGGCCTGTACCTGCCGGCTGATGCTTCCCAGTCCTCCATATACCTGGACTGAGATGAAGTCGAGGTCGGGACAACGTTCAAGTGCTGCCTCTATCTGGTCCCTGTTCACCCCTGCAAAGGCAGTAGTTACAGGATGATTCGGATCTTCGCGGTGAATATAATCCACCATATTTTTCAAAGCATCCCATACCTTTGGGTTCACCGGGGTTTTATGATCGGGACTGAGGTTCAGTTCATTTCCCACCACCCAGCACAAAAGGGCAGGATGGTTCTTCAGTGAATCAATGGCAAGAATATTTCTTTGGAATTGCTCTTCAACTTTGGCTTCATCATTATAATCGAAGTGGTGGAGTTCCTGCCCCATTCCAATTCCCATAGCCACCATAATGTTGTACTTCATGGCTGAATCGAGGATCTGCTGTCCGTTGCGCGGGCCCCAGGTACGGATTGAATTTCCTCCCGATTGCTGCAGCAGCTTCAGGTTTCCTCCGCCGCCTGCACCTTTCAGTTCAAACTGTTCACCATTCACATAAAAATAATGCTTTCCGTTTGTTTCCCTGATTTCCACTTTTGATGGGCCTTGTTCTTTTTCAGTGATTTGTGTATTCTGACACGACATTGTAAAAAGTATCATTAGAACGGAGGCTGCTGCGCTGATGAAATAGTTTTTCATTTTGAACTGGTTTAATTTTTAAGGATGATGTGCTTCATCAGAAGCCTTATCATTCATATTCATTCCGGAGGGCTAATATAGCAATTTCATAATCATCCATGATCAGTTAAAAGTTTTTATGAAGGCAGCAAAATAATGTTTATTGAAAGTGGATAAAATAAACTATCCATTAACTTTAACCGCTGATTGTATTTCCAGATGATGAGAATAATTCTGTTTTATATTGGCATAGCCATTACAATGATGACAGGCTGTGGCCAGCCTTCCGGTAATAAAACAAACAGCGAGGATATCATGAAGTTGGGATCGCAGTTGTATTTGCGTTCAGGGTGCAATGTCTGCCATTCACTTAATGGCAGCGATGTGTACGGACCGCCGCTGAACGATATCTACAAGAAAAAAATCACGGTAGTACGCAAGGGCAGGGAGATTGAACTCACGGCTGACAGGAAGTATATAAAAAGGGCGATTGTCGATCCAAGGTATGAAAAAGTCATTGAATACCGGAACAGGGATATGCCCATCACCTCACTGTCGGATGAAGATGCTGAACTGCTTGTCGATTACCTGATTGAGCTAAACATGAAGCATGCTGCAGGAAGATGACATACAGCCCTTAGTACTCATGATCAATTATTACATTGAAGGAGTTCCCGTAATTTGATCAAAAACATTCCTGAATGGAGATTTTTTATAAATTTACCGGGAACAATGATCATGAGATACCATAACCGGATGAACGCTGGAAAAACATGAATGCCAATAGCGCCTCTTTTAGCCCGTTGGATTTCATCCTGCACTGCAGGAAACTGATCATGAAACCGGTAATATGACCTTGTGAATAAAACGAAAATACATATCATCCGCCTGCTGATCATCATGGGGTGTGGTTTAGTTCCTGCTTTAGCCATCCAACTGTTTCCACCAAAGCCTGTTGCCCGCAACATTCATGTTACCAGTTTCAGGTATGGAAAAGATCCTGCTGCCATCAGGGTTAACCGCGGCGACACCATTCATTTTACCTTTTCGACTGACGACACCGGCCATTCCTTTTTTCTTGAAGAGTTCGACATCGATGCAAAGGTGAGCCCGGGAAGGGAGGATGTTGAAGTATTCGGAGTAAAAGATCCTACAGCAACACCTGTGCTTGCTCGCGAGGTAACCATTGTGGCTGAACATGAAGGTATCCGTAATTACCTTGTATCGAAAAGCAATTACCGCTGTCATGTCTGGTGTGGCCCCATGCATGCATTCGAGCATGGAAAACTGGTAATCTGGCCCAACACCCTTTTCATTTTCAGCCTGGGTGCCGGACTGGGTATTTTTATCCTCTGGCTTCTGGGTTTATATAAACCGGCAGTGGCAGGAAGTCAGGCAGATACCAGGACAGGATACACCGATCTATTCGCAAAATCAGGGTTTATTAAAAAGATGGTAACCTCAAGATGGCCTCAGACGGTGTTGATGTTGCTGGCGATGATGCTTGTTTATGTGGTGATCCTGACATCAGTTTTCGGTACAAAAATGTCGGGGCGAAACCTGGGGGTTCTTTTAATGTGGGCTATCTGGCTGTTTTTGCTGATTGCATTGCTCACACCATTCCTGGGAAGGATCTGGTGCACCGTTTGTCCGCTGCCCTTTTTTGGCGACTGGATTCAGCGAAAATCAGTAATGGTGCCTTTTGAAGGCACCAAAGGTGAATATAAAAACAGCTATTCGGGGTTATTCCTAAAATGGCCTGCATGGCTTCGGAACAGCTGGCCTAAGTTAATTATCCTTCTGGCACTTACAACATTTTCAACTACACTGGTTGCCTTGCCCAAGATTACAGGCTATGCCGTGATTGCTCTATTGGCAGTGCCCACTGCGCTGGCACTGGTTTTTGAACACAGGGCATTCTGCCGGTATCTTTGCCCCGTAAGCGGGTTCGTGGGCCCCTTCTCGAGAATGAGCACACTGGCTTTAAGGAATAAGTCGCAGAACATCTGTGACCGGTGCAAGCCCCACTTCTGCAAAAACGGGAGCGCCAAAGGGTGGGCTTGCCCTTATGGTATAAATGTCGGAGAACTGAATGAAAACAGCGATTGCGGTTTATGCATGGAATGTACAAGAAGCTGCTTATACAACAATGTCACCTTGTACGCGCGCCCCTTTGGCAGTGAACAGGGCACCCGCACTATCAGTGAGGCATGGCTTACCATCAGCATTTTTACCCTTGCGATCGTTTACAGCATATTATACCAGGGCCACTGGCCGGTTGTCCGGGATTTTGTAAATATACTTGACAAGGGCAACTGGGATTTGTTTGGAATATATGTACTAATACTGTGGTCATCGGCACTGATTATAATGCCTGCCATTATCTGGGGTTTGGCGGCTGCAGCGAAATTGGTGTCAGTACAAAAAAGATCAGTGCGTGAAGCATTTTTGTCTTCTGCAGGCTCATTGCTTCCACTTGGACTGATGCTTTGGATTGCTTTTGTAATTCCCATGCTTTTTGTCAACGTCACATTTGTGGCACAATCCTTTTCCGATCCGTTTGGCTGGGGATGGGACTTTTTTGGAACAGCAAGCATACCATGGCACCAGTTTCTGCCTCGCACTGTTCCGTGGATACAATCAGTGCTTGTCCTTGCAGGGCTGTATCTTAGTCTGAGAAACCTGAGCAGGTCATTTTTACAGCAGGAAACAGGAGTAAAATCTTGGGCAGGTGCAATTCCCATGGGAATGTTCATATTTGGCAGTTCAATTGCCATGCTTGTATTCTTTACCAATTAGGCATCATAAAATTCAGTAAAACAATCTTCTGATGGCAAAAAATAATCGTTCCGGCGGAAATAAAAACAGAGGGATCCTGAATATCATCATCCTCGCCGTAATTCTGATCGTTCTGGCCGGTATTCCTTATTTGTTTCTTACTTACCAGTCGAAGCGGACTGGTCTGACAAGAAGTGAAGTGATGAAACGCATCACCAACCGTTCAGAGCAGGGCCGACAGGGTGGACTTTCAGAAAATAGAGCTGGCGAAAAAGCCGCATTCCTGGATTCCATGCCGGTTGGTTTTGAATTTACAGAGCCTCCTCTTATATCGCACCTCCAGCCAGTTGACCTTGATGGTGACGGGCTTCTTGATGTTATTGTTTGTGATGTCCGTGGTAATTTCATATCCTGGATCCGGCAATATCCAATGGGGATTTTTACAGAAACTATTATTGCAACCGACATGATTGCCCCTGCCCACGTGCAGGTCATTGATTTTGACAATGACGGTGACCCCGACCTGATTGTGGCTGTGCTGGGTATGCTCTTTCCGAACAACGACAAAATCGGTTCTGTGGTGATCCTTGAAAATGACGGACAGTTTAATTTCACTAAACATGTGGTGGTTGAAAAGATAGCCCGTGTATCGGATGTAAGGGCAGGCGACATGGACAGCGATGGCGACATGGACCTTGTAGTGGCACAATTTGGCTATGATGACGGGGAGACGCGATGGATGGAGAACCTGGGCAACTGGAAGTTTCAGAGTCATATGCTGCAATACCTGTCGGGGCCGATTAATGTTGAAATTATTGATATTGATTCCGATGGTGACCTGGATTTCGTTTCACTTGTAAGCCAGGAATGGGAAGAAATATATTGTTTTGTGAACGATGGGAAGGGAAAATTTCAGCCCCGGCTGCTTTTTGGTTCAAGCAACGAGGATTATGGCTCAAGCGGCATTGCCCTTTATGACCTTGACCAGGACGGCGACATGGATATCCTTTATACCAATGGCGATGCCTTTGATTACATTCCCCCACAGGGGCGCCCATGGCATGGGGTCCAGTGGCTGGAGAACAAAGGAGACATGGACTTTCAATTCCACAGGATCAGCAGTTTTACGGGTGCCACCAATGTGCGTGCAGCCGATTTCGATAATGATGGGGATATAGATCTTGTGGCTGTAAGTGCCTTTAACATCTGGAGCGATCCGCAGTCAATGAGTTTTATATTCCTTGAAAATGATGGCAGCATGAATTTCACCAGAAGGGAAATAGCGCGTACTCCTACCCATCTGCTCGTTTGTGAGCCAGGAGACTTTAACAACGACGGTCTTATGGATGTGGTTACAGGAGGCATGCATACCTATCCTCCCAACGATCACATGAGCAGAATAACCATCTGGATGAACAATGGCAACTTTCCTGAGAATTAGCTCCTAATCCCCTGTTTGCTGAAGCGCCCTGTAAAAGTTTTCAAGCTTTGCCTGTGAAGCAGGGGAGATTTTCTCAGAGCGTCCGATTTGTATGGTTTTGGTGATTGTTGTCATCGCTTTTTGCTTTTCACCAAGAAGTATGTATGCATACGCCAGATGGCTGCCCGCGGAAACCAGGATATCAGGGGGACAATCAAAAACTGTAAATGCCCGTTCGGAATATTCTTTCCCCTCATTTACATTTCGAAGGGATGAATCGGGACAATTTAAAAGGACTTCACCCAAACGGCCCAGGTGTTCAGGGTTATTGGGATGATGAACCAGCGATGATTTGTAATGACGTATGTAATTATCCCACATTCCGTGATCCATATATAAATCACCAAGATTCCGGATCACTTTTATGTCTTCAGGATTTTTGAGCAGAGAAACTTCGTAAAGTGAAATGGCTTTTTTGAGATCACCCCGGGACTGAGCCTCCTCTCCCGAAATCCTCAGCACCTTTGAATTGGAAGGGGCTATTTTCTTTAATTGTGACAACAGAGCAATGGCTCTATCTTTTTCACCAAATTCGAAAAGCAGATCGGTAATATCAGCCAGAACATCTGCATTATTTTGGTTCTGGGCAGTCAGATCATTAGTCAGTTGCAACGACTGATCTTTTTCACCCAGGGCATACAGGCTTTTGGCCAGATACAGGCTGATCAGGGGTTCTCCGGGTTTTAGTTCGAGAGACTTTTGCCAGTAAATGACTGCCTGCTGGTGCAATGACTTCTGGTAAAACAGCATGCCTGTGTTTTTAAGTTCGGTAAAGTCGTCGCTGCAGGCCTTTAAGTGTTTTTCAGCAATGGCAATGGCATTATCATTCATCCTTTTCCACAGGTGTATTTTAATGGCTTTTGATTGCAGGTACTTGTTTTCGGGCAGGTATTTCATTCCCTGGGATACAAGTTTCAGTGCCCAGTCGGAATGAATGCTGCGTTCAGCCTCATCGATTTTCTTAAGCAGGTACAGTTCAGACCGCGACATTTCAGCCAGTTTATCGGCCAGAGTATCGACCGGGGAAGTAAAGGCTACCATGTCGTTGGCACGGTTGGCGTACTTCTCTCCCGCTTCAGTTTCTCCCTTTATGTTGGAAATATTTCCAAGAAGCCTGTATGCCGCACCAAAGAGGTTATCTTTAGAGATGATGTCCTTCAGTAGTTTATCTGCCTCATCAACCCGGTTGTCATCAAAATACAACCTGGCAAGTTTGAATCTGGCATAGGTACTGAGGGGAAAATGATCGGTCCGGGCTGTTGTTTTGATAGGAGATGAGTTTTTTTCTTGTGAAATAACCCTGCTGTATGCCATTTCTGCCAGCTCGTTATTCCTGAGGTTTTTGTATTCCTCCCCCAGGTAATACCATGCCATTTCCACACCAGGATTTATCTCAGTTACCCTTTTAAAGTTTTCAACAGCTGCAGCCGGGTCACCCATTTCCATGTTCAGGTATCCCAGGTAATAATTCCAGGTCCAGTTCCTTTTTTTCTTCCCGATGGCAAGATTATAACATTGAGCTGCCTGCTCATAATTTGCGCTGGAATGATAAACCATACCAAGGTGCCCCAGGTTAGCAGCTGAAGACCTGGAACGCACTTTCCGGGTAGCCTCTTCAATCTGTGACCTGACGGCATCAGATGCTCCTGAGACATCAGCAGGGTCGGGTATCAGGGTGCTGGCCCTTCGCCCGCTCATCAGGAAAGATATGAGAATTGCCAGGAACAGAATCAATCCGGCAATGAGCAAAATATGTTTTTCTTTCAGTTTCATTTCTGTTATCAAAGGTCGATAAAAATATCAAAAACAGCATACATAACCACAGGAGATTGACAATTAATCAACAGGAACCGTATATTTCATAAAAAAAGGGTTAAAACATAATGCTGCTTTAACCCTTTTCAATTTGCAAGGAAGATGTTCTTCCGATATGATTTATGCCTGCAGAATATCTGTTGTCAGGTTATTGATACTGGTTTCCAGTGCTTCGAATGGTTTTCCGTTGCCCTGGTTGTCGTCTTCAACAAACATTAATTTCATGCCTGCAACATCTTTGGCTGCCATAATGCGCTTGAAGTCGATTACTCCTTCACCGACTGGAGCGATATCATCTTTTATCACATCAAAGAATGGTTCTTCATTGGTGAACATATCTTTAAAGTGGAACAACTGGAAGCGGCCCGGGTATTTTTTGAACATTTCAACCGGGTCCTGCCCTGCCTTTGATGCCCAGAACATATCGAGTTCCATTGTAATCAGATCGGCATCCATTTCAGGCATAAAAATATCATAGTAAGGTACAACCCCATCGATGTTTGCAAATTCGAAGTTGTGGTTGTGATAGCCAAACTGAATGCCTACATTTTTCATAATCCTGCCTACTTCATTCCAGTCGGCGATCATTTTCTTGTAGGTTTCAATGTTGCGGTCTTCGTCGTTCACCCAGGGCTGAACACAATATGCGACGCCCAGTTCGGCGTGATCGTCGGCCATCTTTTTGGCATTGTCGACTGTAATACCTTCAGCTTCAACCTGGGTATGGCTGCTGACAATTTCCATCCCCATATCGTTTACAATCTTCTTAAACTCGCGGGGTGCAAAACCATAGAATTTTCCATCCGCATAATTTGCCAGTTCCAGGTTTTTGTAACCAAGGTCTGACAATTTCTGCAGCGAACCTTTTACATCAGCATCCATTGCGTCGCGGATTGTGTAGAGCTGGAGTCCGACTCCGTAGCTTTTCCTGTCGATTCCTGCTACCGATTTACAGGCAAAAGGGCTAAATGCCATCATCCCAAGGGCACCAACAGCCGATACCTTCAGGAAATCCCTTCTGTTTTTTGATGTTTTCATTATTCTTAATTCTTTTTTTAATTTATTCTGAGATAATTATCTTTCAATTGAGAGGCTGAAAATAATATAAAACGTTTATTTATAAGCAGAAAGTTGCGCTTTTTTGAATAAAATCGTTTAAAATTCATAACCGGACTCATTTTTCACTTAACCATTTTCCTGATTCACAGGGAAGGTTTCCTGTCCGCTTTTATCTGACAATTGTCGTACGGCCATGGCAAAAGGTTCAAAATACTGAAAAAACACCTGGTATCCACTGCACAGGTAATTAAGTCCCGGTTCACCATCGGGAGTAAGAAGAAACCTGTTTTTAGGGCACTCTCCGTTGCACATGTCCTTTACCTGGCACTGCATGCAGTATGCAGGCAGCGTTTCAGACTTCAGTCTTCCGAAGGCCTTCTGCTCCGGAGAATTGAGCATTTCCGTTATGGTTTTATTGCGGATATTGCCAAACCTGTGTGCATCATCAACAAAATGATCACAGGCATAATAATCACCGTTATGTTCCACTACAGGAACCCTGCCGCACTCCTTTTTAAAGATGCAAAGGGTGTGCTCCCGGTTTAAGGCAGGCCGGAGGGCTTCCTCAAAAATCTGTACCTGTATGGCTCCAATGTCATTTTCTATCCATTCGTCAAAAACAGAAACCAGGAAATGGCCAAAGGCTTCAGAAGGAACGGAATCAGGGGTGACTCCTGTTGCTGTTCCAGGCATCCGTTCAACCAGGGGGATAAATGTAATAAACCTCACTCCGAGGCTTTTAAAAAAATTATATATTTCCAAAGGATGATGCACATTCTGCGAATGAACAACACAAAGAATTTCGCTTGTAATGCCGTATTGCTGCAGAAGTTTATAGCCTCGCATGACTTTGTCAAAAGTTCCCTCTCCCCTGTGATCCATCCTGAAAGAGTTATGCAGGTGTGCGGGGCCATCGATGCTGATGCCTGTAAGGAAATTTTCGCGTGCGAGAAATTTGCACCAATTCATATTCAGCAATGTGCCGTTTGTTTGAATCCCATTCATGAGGTGCATTCCCCGTGGAAGATGTTTGCGTTGCAGATTTATTGCTTTTTTATAGAAATCAATTCCTGCAAGCAAAGGTTCTCCTCCATGCCATGAGAACATGACCTCATCGCTCCCGGAAGCCTGGATGTGCCGGATGATATATTGTTCCAGCAAGTCATCGTCCATCAGGTGAACAGGCGAATCTTCATACAGGTTGTTTTTACCTGTATAATAGCAATAGCTGCAGTTGAGATTACAGCGGGGTCCTATGGGTTTGGCAAATATCTGAAAGTCCATCTGTCCTTCTCTTATTACACAGTACGTAATTAAACCTCCCTATAAAGATAATCAGAATCTCTGTTCACCGGGCATGTTTTATATTATTCCATACCGCGTTATAACTGAGAAGAAGAAAGCATCAATTTGTAAAAAAAGATCATTAACTTGTGCCTAAAAATCAATACAATCAACATCATGAACGAAAAAATCAATCAACTCACCGGCAGTTTCCTTGAAGGAAGAACCAGCCGCAGGAGTTTCATCAGACAGATGTCTCTGATAACAGGCAGTACGGCACTGGCCCTTTCGATTCTGCCAGTCCTTGAGGACAATCATCTTTCGGCAGCAGAAAGAATGAAAAAAAGCGAAGCACTTGTGGCAGAATTCATTAATTATCCGGCTGAAACCGGAGACATGAGGGCTTACTTAGCCAAACCGGAGGGTAAGAAAAAACTACCCGCAGTTATTGTAATCCATGAGAACCGGGGTCTGGTGCCGCACATACAGGATGTTACCCGCAGGATGGCACAGGAAGGATTTCTTGCCCTGGCACCCGATGCATTATCGCCTGTGGGAGGTACCCCTGATGATGTTTCAAATGCAGGAGAGCTTTTTGCTAAGCTTGACGGACAGCAGACCATTAAAAATTTTACTGCTGCTGTAAAATATCTGAAGTCGCATCCTGATTCGAACGGTAAGGTTGGCTGCACAGGTTTCTGCTGGGGCGGGGCAATGACCAATAATGTAGCTGTACATTCGGAGGATCTGGATGCAGCAGTACCTTATTATGGACGCGTTCCTGCCACGGAAGACGTTCCTAAAATCAAAGCTCCTGTTTTGGCTCACTATGCTGAAAACGATGAAAGGATAAACGCAGGCATCAAGGAATTTGAGGAAGCCCTGAAGAAAAACAACAAGGAGTACCAGATATACATTTACCCGGGCACGCAGCATGCTTTCAATAACGATTCAAATCCGGACCGATATAACAAAGAAGCTGCACAGCTTGCATGGAAGCGGACTGTTGACTTTTTTAAAGAAAAGCTAAAATAATATCCGGATTAAAAGACAAATCGCTTGTTAGAAATCTACCTTTCACATCAATCCTTTCTAAGGAAAGGATACATTCTTTTTTTTTCTACTTTCGGAAGGAATTTGTAATGTGAAACTGAACTATGAAAATTACATCCTTCTTACCGGCAGTAGGAATCTTCATTTTAATTTCCTGTTCCAAAGGCTTTCAGGGTAGTGAAAAAGTTGACAGAACACCCGACTTCAGAAATTTCTTTGGCATTGTATGGGTGGGAACCCCTCATGATAACCTGGCCTATGCAAGGCAAATGGGCTATGATTATGTGTTTTACCAAAAAGGGATGGAGAAGGATTCCCTATCCAAAGGACTATACTTTTATATTGAAACTCCTGAGTATTCGATATACAACAGAAATATTGATACGCAAAGAGAATACTCACCTGAAGAAGTTTCTTTTGCTGAAACCCATTTTGCCTTAATGAACAATACGAAAGCATTCCCAGGAAATATTGCCAGGGGCTGGTTTTTTAATCAGCATACTTTTACGGCTCAGCTCGACCTGCAACAACAAAAGGTAATAACATGGGCCATAGATTCAATCATAAGATATGCAGAGAGCATCGAAGATCAGAATCCGGAGTTCAGGTTCGGGGGATATGCATGGGATGTACCCCAGCCACCGGGGGATTTCTGGGATACGATACAGAGTCCGGGGAGACAGATTACACTCGCGCATTGGACTGGAGGCGATTTTGGCATCAAACATCCTGATGTTACACATGATTTTGATACTTACAGCGAAGGGAGGATCAGTTTCTACAAACAACTATACCAGGCTACAAAAGAAAAATTTCCACATGCCAGGTTTATAATGGAACCCTACCGTATTTATGAAGACTGGATTCAACCCATTGGTGAACGGGCAGATGCGGGAGAGGTTACTCCGGATATCCTTGCACAGGAAAGATTCGGAACTGAATTTGCCGATGATGAACGTATATTTCAGTCAGGGCTAATAAACAGGGAACATGTTGCCAGTACCACTCCCGACCGATTCGGGGATGAAGATAACAGACTATATGCTGCCACCGCAGCTGTGAATGGTTCGTGGTTCTCATGGTATGGCAGGTTTGGGGGTACAGGCGATATGCCGGGATTCAGAAGCATCCGTGAAGTTCCGGCCAGGCTGAAGCTGATCCGCATGCTGGCAAACTGGGAGAATCTGAATCAAACACCTTTAAGCCAGAGAACCTGGGACGGAAATACCTACAGCAGCCCATCAGCCTTTGCCAGCAAGGATGTTATTGCACTAAAACAACCTTTTACGAACAAGCTGTTTGTTGTTTTTCTTACTGAAAACGGAAAAGCAGAAATCCCTCGCCAATACAATATCGTTTCGGCATTCAATACCGATGAGTTGTTTATTGAACATGAAGATGCTTCAGATGAAATAGAAATGAAATCTGAAAGTGTTTCACCAGTTGATGGAAACAGCCTGAACAAAGGGTATATTTTTCATCTGAGATAAGCATTTCACGAGAAGTATCACACATTCAGCAAGCCGTGGGTTTGCCTCTTTACAAGTGAAGCATAATAACCACCGGTTGCCATGAGCTCACGATGGGATCCAGTCTCAACAATGACTCCTTTATGTAAAACAATAATCCTGTTTGCATTGACTACGGTGTTTAGCCTGTGGGCAATGATAAAAGTGGTCCGTCCGGCCATCAGTTTCAACAGTGCTTCCTGTACAAGTGCTTCCAGTTCTGCATCCATTGCCGAGGAAGCCTCATCAAGGATCAGGATAGGCGGGTCTTTCAGGATTGCACGGGCAATTGCAATTCGTTGTCTTTCACCACCTGATAACCTTCCTCCCCGCTCACCAGCCATTGTATCATATCCATCGGGAAGCTCCATGATAAATCCATGGGCATTGGCAGCTTTTGCAGCTTCCACCACCTGCTCAAAATTAGCATCCTGCCGGCCGTAGCGGATGTTATCGGCAATTGATTCATTAAACAGCAGGGCATCCTGCAAAACCACACCCATTTGCCGGCGGATGGAGATCTGCTTCAGGTTACGCAAATCATAGCCGTCGATCAAAATCTGACCTTCGGCAGGGTCATAGAACCGCTGTAGCAAAGCCATCAAAGTGGTTTTCCCTGAACCGCTTGGACCAACAAAAGCAACAGATTCCCCCGGCTTAACATGCAGATGAATATCTCTGAGAATCTCATTCCCCGAAACGATATATTTAAAGGAAACCTTTTTATATTCCACCTCACCTTTTATTCCTTCAGGTTCAATTGCATCGGGAAGGTCACCAAGAAAATCCTGTTTATCCAGAATTTCAAAAACGTGTTCGAGTGAAACAGTTGCTATCTGGAAGGTGGTATAAATACCCGTAAGATTTTGCACAGGTCCAAAAAGGCCTCCAATATATCCGAGGTAGGCAATCAGGGTTCCGACTGTAATTTCATCATTGGCGATCAGATAGGCACCGTAGGCAATGGCTGCAATCCTGGCAAGCGCGACAATGATGTTCTGTACTGCACCTATTTTTGAGTCGAAGCCCACTCCCCTGACCACCCTATCGTTGGCTTCCTCAACGTTTTTCATAAAACGGCTCTTTTCATAATCTTCCATTGCAAAACTTCGCACGGTAACAATGCCTGACAGCACTTCATTGAAACGGGAGTAAATTTTCGACCATCGGTTCATCAGGAAGCTCTCCCTGTTTCGTTGCTCAGGAGCTGCAAGACTGGCGACAAAAGCAGGGAGGGGAGTAAAAACAGCAACAACAAGGGTCATCTGCCAGTTGAGCCTGATCATCACAACAAAGGCGAGAATAAGGTAGACAAGGGCAGGAAAAACATTAAAAGCTATGTCAGATACTGCCTTCACATACCCCTGAATTCCCCTTTCAAGCTTCGTCATAATGGCTCCGGTACCCTGTGTACGGTGGAATTCAACTGGAAGGATGTGTAAACGTCCGACAGTTATGCGCAGCAAATTATGGTGTACCCTGATCCGGGTGCGCCAGGTAAGCCAGTTCGACAAGGCAGCTACTGATTCCTTAACCAGATAAACTCCAAGTAAAACAGCTATGCCCCGTATGAGGAGTGTTACCTGGAAATCACCTGCCAGCTGGTCGATGATAAGCTTCATCAGAAGAGGTTCTGCAACTCCTGCCAATACAACCACGATTGTCAGAATGATAATAAGCAAGACATTTCTTTTTTTGGGGGCGGCAAGTGAAAGGGCCCGTTTTAAACGGTACCAGTCATCTCTGAGATTACTGCTGCTTTTTCCTTTCTTCATATCCCGTGAATTGAAATCAAAGCTCTATTTTCCAACAATGCTGAATAATATTGGTTTGAACAGAGGCAGGCATGAGTTGGATACCGGTATATCAAATTATAGCCTGATACCATTGACAGACCAATATTCGGGAGCATTCATAAGATAGATATCAGCAAAAAATTAATTATTGATTTTCTGCTTTCCTGAGCCAGTAAAGTCCTTTCACGCCCGATTTGATATCATCGAGCCGCAACAGGACAAATATCTTTTCAAGATAAGCAATTATGCCCCAGCCGACAGCCAGGTAGAACATCCAGGCATAAAATCCCCACACAAATAATATAAAAAAGAAAATACCCTGTATGTATCCTGCTGTCACTGCACCATATAGATGCAGTCCGGGTATTTTACCAAAACGCACAAATGCAACGATGTAACTCAAAACAAACACCGCAAGAAACAGATATAAAAACCATGCGTGTGGACTTACTTCCTTCCAGCGGAAAAGAAAAATTCCAAGCAGTGCAAGTACATAGGTGCCTATGTCTGCCAGATTATCCAATCCGGCACCAAAACGGGTTTGAAGATTAAACAGCCTGGCAATACTGCCATCCAGAATATCGCTTATCAGATTTATGACCAGAAGAATAACAAAGGTTCTTTCATAGCCACCCAATGCCAACACAAGAATAACCGGAAACATGACCAGCCTGTAGAAGCTTATAAAATTAGGAACAGTAAGCACATTTTCGTTGTTAATTATCCATTTCATCTTTATCGCTTTTCAGGTTTACATATGAATTTCTATCTGAATGGAAATGTTCATCTATTAATATTTTCCTGTCTTTTTGATCTAGAGAAACAATATCAGCATGAGCAGCACGCTCATAGGTATAAATAAGTTGTCAGTTCCACGCCAGCTAAACAATTCCACCAAAGTTCCAATTAAAGCTATACTAAATGCCAGCCAAAAAGTTTTTGCATCGAAAACCATCCGGTGGTAATATAACGCAATCAAACTGATCAAAAAACATGAAATAAAGAAGGAGGAAGAACCCAGGGTTGTTTTCTGAAACTGGTAACCAAATATTGAAATTTTATGATTAAACTGTTGAATATTCAACCCCAGAATACCTGCAACAGGATCACAAATTGCCAATACCAGGACAGGGAGAATAAAATAAAACCTGTGTCCCATATGATATGCAATCAGAAATGAAAGATAGATTGCAACCGGCAACAAATAACTGCCTGCCGACTTTCTTGAAATATCGTTAATGGATTTCAGATGTGTACCTTTTTTGCTAAAATATAGAATTATAAAGAAAAAAACAGCCAGTGCCAGAACATACCAGTGATCTTCAAATATATAAGGAAAGATAATGGTAGAAAGAGTAGCTGTAAAATGTGCAAATTTCCTGGTTATTTCACCTTTGAAACCCAAGCGCCTATAAATGAGTTCTGTAAAAACTAGTAATGAGACAAAGACAATCAGAAATATAAATGTGAGTGCTAACTGGTTTACCATAAATTATACGTTTTACTCATCCTTTTTTTACATATTAAACAGATAGAGATGAATAGTGAAATAAGCACCACCTGCTATCAGGCTGTCGAACCTGTCGAGAAAACCACCATGCCCCGGAATCAGATTGCTGAAATCCTTTACCTCATATTTTCTTTTGTAGTACGAAGCCAGCATATCTCCCAAAAATGCAAAAGCAACTATTCCTCCTGCAATGACCATGGCATTGAAAGAAGTAGTCTCTAACAGATTCTTAAGCAACAATGAACTCAACAAAGCCACAATAACGCCACCTGCAACACCTTCTACTGTTTTGTTTGGGCTGATAGACGGGAAAAGCTTATTTTTTCCCCACAGTTGGCCAGTTATCTGGCTGAAACTATCGAAAATTGATAAAACAAGAAATGCATACAGTATGTTCTGCTTTTCTGTTCCTGAAAAAAGATAAAATCCCAGTGAAAACATAAGGAACAAAATAAATGAACTCAGAAAAAAAAGCTTTTTATTATAACCCGACTTCCGGTATATCCTGAATAATTCCAATGCACCAGCTGCAATGATGACGACAGCCAGGAACCGGAAGTACATGGTATTAAACACGATAGAAAAGTACAGGATATGGATGATAAAAAAATAAACAATAAATTTCGTCCAGCTTTTCCGGGCTTCATCGGCACTTTTCCTGCGATTGATAAAATAAAAGCCAGTAATTCCCAGAATAAAATAGATAAGAATAATTAAGTAAATGTTCCAGATCATTAGCAAAAGCTATAAATAAAATTATTAATTGCTGAATATCATTAGCAAACCAAATGCGGCAAGTCCGAATGCATACCATTTTCTGACCGGCAGCTCAGCCCTGTCGGTTTTTATTTTTGCAAGCATGCGCGGCCCGGCTGCAGAGCCAAGAACAGCTCCTGATGTGAGAAAATAAACCAGGGTCAGATCGATGGTTCCCACCAGAAAATGTGCTCCAAGAGCCGATATTGTGGTTATTGTAATAATCATTAAAGAAGTTCCTGCCACAACCTTTAACGGAATTCGCATGGAGAACAACCCGGCCATCACAGGGGCAGCACCACTTGTACCAAAAATTCCGGTTACCATTCCGGCTGCAAAACCATAGATTGATCCTTTTTTAAACCTTGCAGAACCAGACGGAGGTATCAGTTTCAATCCTTTTGAAATGGCGTTTCTATCCTTGCGGGTGTTAAGAAGCAGCTTAAGGGCAATCAGCAAGGAATATATTCCAAAACCTACCTTTAGCTGACGGGATGTCACCATATGGGAAACTCCGGCCCCTGCTACTGCACCAATGATACCGGCAACAGCAAATATAACCCCAAGCTGAATGTGAATATTATTTTTGCGATAATGACCAATGGACCCTACTACACATACAGGCAGTGTTGCCGCCAGAGTTGTAGCGACTGCAGTTTGAGCAGGCACATTGTAAAACAGAATCAAAACTGGTAAGAAAAGAAATCCTCCACCGCTTCCCAGAACAGAAGCAAAAAATCCTACTGTAAAACCAATCAGGGGAAGCAAAAGATAAATGTATTCAAAAGAAGAATGAAAAATCATAATTGATTATTTTCATTGTTGTCAAGCTTACTAAAGATAAAATTATTTTTCCACAACTTCATTCAGATCAGGGTAATTTCAGGTGTAATTAATAAAACATGGGGCTGTGAAGATGGTTCAACGGGATGTTTTACATATATGGTAATGAACACATGCCATAAAAAAAGCGATGTGGGAACACATCGCTTTAAATTTTTCAGTTGAAAACCATTTCAGGTTAGAAATTTTTCCTCGAAATCTTTCCAGACTTCCTGAGGGAAAAGGGTAAGTGCCTGTTCGGCAATTTCACCACCATCCTGCATAACAACCTGCATTGCTCCGGAATCAGATTTTACAGCTGCAAGAGATAAAAACTCCTTTACCTTATACAATTCTTCCTTAGCCCACTGAGTTGCATCTTCTGCCAGGAAACAGGAATCCGTATCGGTTTTCCATCTGGAAGGTTTTAAAGAGCAGATCCATCCTTGCTGGTAAGGATCATTTTTCAGAATAGCAGGGTTCTCTCTTACCAATTCATTTATGCTGCATAATGTACCTGAGACAGGAGAAGCAACCTTCAGATTATTTCCATTATAATGCAAACGTGCGACGACTTCTCCTTTTTCCACAGTTTCTCCTTCCGACTTCAGAAAATTTACCTTCACTTCACCAGTAAGGTGCAGCAACATATCATCAAGTCCGATTTTTGCTTCTCCGTTTTTTTCAAGATGCGCCCATGTATGGTACCTGCTGAAAAAGATTCCCTGGGGTAATTTCAATGAGCCGTTGGTTAAAAATCTTAATGGATTTTGTATTACTGTTGCTGAAGCAGATTTCTTATTCAGCATCATCCAGAAAGGAATAAGGATCATAAAAAAGCCGACAATAATAAGGTATTCCAAACCTTTCGTTGCAAAAATATCGGTGTACGTAAATCCTTCCATAACTTTATTTTTAATTGGTTATTTTATTAATTCTGCTGATTCTCTTGCGCGGCAGGATCAGGTTTTAATTCACTGAGCACGGGCATCCTTTGAATAATCCATCTGAAAACCCAGATTTGAATCAGGATGATTGAAATGCTGATTACAATTTCCATCCAGGAAGGAACATAACGTACGGCTGCATCCCAGCGGAAAGCAATGATAGATACATTGAGCCTGTTTAAGATGATCCCTACGATAGTTAGTATGGCTGCCACTCTGATCAAAAGTATATTCCTTTTTCTGAAACTATAGATGAATAACAGCATCGGGACCATTACAAAGCCTACCATTTCCAGCAAGAACCAATACCCCATAGGTGTATTCAGATATTCACCCCTGTGCCCGTGAATGAATACAAGCAGTTGAAGGAATAGATAAATAAACATACTGAAAGCACATATCTTCGACAGGATTTCCAGCATGCTGTTCCTCGACTGGATGCTGTTGCTGTCGGTCCGCCTGAAGAACACCCTTTCACTGATTGAACCTTCGAAAATAACCATGGATAGCCCGGCAAACACACTTGATATCAGGAATAGAAGCGGAATAAACTCTGAATACCAGAGCGGGTGTATCTTGGCATTTGCCATCAGGAATAAAGCTCCCAATCCGGACTGGTGTAAAACAGACAATGTGACTCCGAAAATCACAGCTCCCAGGGTAAGACCTGAAAGAATTTTATGCGCCCTGCGTGATCCCAGCCATTCTGCAACTGCAGGAGAGAATTCAATTAAAAGGCCAAGAATATACAGCAGGAAGTGCCACGACACAAGGAACAGAACTGAATTGGCTCCATAGCTGTTCCCGATGATCGGGTTAAAAATATTCCATGGCTTACCCAAATCAAGAACCAAAGCACCCGTGTAGAAAAGGTATGCCAAAAATCCGTTCAAAACAGTAACCCTGATAATCGAATGAAACTTATCAACTTTGAGCACATATACAATGAATGTAAGAACATATGCACCCCCCGCGAAAGCAACCCCGGTAACAACATTGAAACCTTTCCATAACCCCCAGGGTATTTCCTGGGTAACGTTGGAAACTGCACCCAAACCATGTGTGAACCGGATGATCATTAATATCACACCTGTTATGATAATAGGCAATGAAATGACATTGAAAGGCGTCAGCCACTTACCTCTGGGTTTTAACTCATTTAAAAAAAACTGCCACAGTGGCTGCTTTCTTTCTTTAATTACTGTAACTGCAGAATTACTCATGACTGTTAGATTTATCTTGTTTTAAACTAGTAGCAGCGTGGATTCCCAATAATAAGGAAGGTACAAGCACATCCACTGCAGGAACACTGTATAGAAAACTTTTGGTCAACCCCGGGTAAGAGTTATTGCCAATCCTGGTATCGAAACCAAGTTCGTTGTGAGGGACAGGCGACAAATATAAATATCCTGTACCTCCGGCAGCATTTTCCCCATAAATGTTGTCGATATATAATTCAGGTTCCTCTGCAATTCTGCGACGGGCTTCTGCAATCAACTCACGTCTTGTTCCAAAGAAAAGGGCATCGCCACATGTCTCAACGCACACAGGAATCTCTCCTTCCTTTATCCGGTCGTAACACATGTCACATTTCTGGATTTTGGGATTGGTACTGGCATATTCAAACTTAGGTACATCAAACGGACAGGAAACCATGCAGTAACGGCAACCCATACATTTGTTTTCCCTCCATATTACCGGGCCTTCCTTGGTTTTGTACAT
>JAEYNZ010000017.1 GCA_023412195.1 Bacteroidota bacterium | reverse complement strand
GTTTCGACACAATAAACATCTTTTCCTGATAATAAACATATTTCTTTTGCCTCAAAATAACTGCTTTCAATAAATAACCGGGTATTCGAATTTTTATAATACCGGGCTTTATTTTTCCCATATATTTCCTGTTTTTGCCTTTCTTCCTTACTCGGCAGATCAAGCATTATTAAATTATCATAAATAATCCCATGATTTTTTAACCAACTTTCAGTTTCACTTCTGTATTTTTCAAGCCTGTTGGTGACCAGGGAATGAATTTTATAGGTAGGCAGAATAAATGGGATTGCATTCTTTAAAAAGTTTATATAGTTTTCGCCATCATCATCTTCGGAACTGGTGGGATCTTTACATATTACTCCATCTAAATTTATACAGCACAAGATTAATGCTTGACTGTGAAACATATTCCATTCAAAAAGCCTTGGAGTTGGTAAATATAAAAAAAAACAATCAACATCATCCCTTTTTTGTTCAGAGGAATAAATAGCTAATGTTGTAATTTTATATTTCAGATTTCCGGTAATCAGAGATTTTTTTTCTTTCATAGCATTTCCGGTAAATATACTGTCATCTACCAATAGGATATTTTTGTGATCGTGGGGAAATAATTGGACTTCGCCATTATTTCTTAATTGTCTATGGCCTTTATACAACGACCTGTTTTCTATGAAAGAATAAAAGTCTGTGCAATTAACATTAAGGTGTAATGAGATCATATAAGCCGGAATCATCCCACTCCTTGGTATTCCCACGACTAAATCAATTTTATACTTTTCCAGTTTATGAATATTCCTTCTTATATCGTCTGATAAATTTTGGTAGGATCTGTAGTTCATGGTATATTGGTAATTTTTTTTAATAAGGTAAGATTAGTTAATGATTCACATATTTCTTTTAAGAAATGTAAATATTAAAACACTCTGGAAATCATGAATTGTAACCCGGCAGTGTTCCTGGCCGTTTTCCGGGCATCCGAAGCCAAAGCAAGTCCTAAGTCAAAGGGAAGAGCAGAATTCCTGTAAAGTAATTCTAAATGGCCTGAAACCTGCTTTTCAGATGGTTCATAGGATGCATTATAAAGACCAAAATGATGAATGAAAGTAAAGAGACCTTTCCATTCAAGTTGATCTGTTACCTTTCCTGTCAGACCGAAATGGTGGGCATAGAACCGGTTGGAGCCCAATCCACGGACAATTCCATCCTGAAGTATGATCGGGAAGAAAAGAGGAGAACCCAACATTTGCTGATGGTAGGTAAAGCTGCTGCGGTAGATGCCATGCCTGAAATAATTACCAGGATCCGGGTCATCATCGCGATCCCTGATGCTCTGTTGGCGTGTATTTGTATATTCATACACCAAATCGCTTACAAACTTTTTTTTATCTGAAAAATTCAGATGTAAACCCAGCAGGTTGTCGGGCCAGTTACGCCACTTCAACCCGGATAATTCTTCAAATAAATGACTCAGATAAAAAGAAACATTCATTTCCGGAAATCGTTTTTGCACCTGAAATTGCCAGGTGCCCAACTGATTTCCGGCAACATTGCGCTGATCGGTTTGTGGAAAAGCCTTATCACCTGAAGCCCCTGTTATATAGCGAACATAGTCCTTCAGTGCAGTGGGCATCCGACCAACGCCTTCTTCGGGAGAAGTACCTCCCCACATCACAAAATGCTCCAGGCCCGCTTCAATATCCAGAGTAGGCGACAGATGTGCACGCAGGTAAAAAGATTTCTGGTGTAAACGTGTATTTTTCACATAACGAGCATCGTTCAGGAGACCTTCGCTGTATTCAGCTTTGTAACTAAACCTGTTTTTTAGAACGGGTATAGGTTTATATTTCAGGTTACCCAGTCTAATTCGTGGATATGGACGGGCATTATGACTCCTTGCCAGGTTACCGTTGGTAGTGGATAATCCTGCATATTGGCCAGGATCATGAAACATGCCCCCCTTTATTTCCCACCCTTTAAATGAAATTCCTGCATATGCCTGATTCAGCTGATAATAACTTGATTTTCCAAATCCTGCGAGGGCATTCAATCCCCAACTAAAACTCATTTCCGCCGGATTTTCATGAAAAGGCTGTTCAAAGTTAACTTCGGTCAGATTCATTAAAGATTCCACATTTCTAACTTTACCCATCTGGTTGGCCGTAAACCAAAATGGCATCAGGCTGTCAGCTGCAAAAAAAGTTTTATTTTCAACAGTAATCTTCAGGGTCTCCTGGCCACCTAAATGATAACAACCTATAAGCATAAGAAATATGGTAAGATTTTTTCTCAGAAAATGGTAAATCTGATGCTGGTACAAGAATGTCATCTTATTTTTTACCCATATTTTCCGCAACCTCTTCCAAGGTCAGCAGCTCGCGTTTGCCGTTAGGATGCTTTCCATTACCGTATCCATATCCATATCCATATCCATTCCCATATCCGTATCCGTATCCGTACCCATATCCATGACTGCCTTTTTTCTGTTTGATGTTGTTAATGATTATTCCTATACCCTTAATATTGCGTCCTGAAATTTCCTCCAGAATTAACTTAAAAGTTTGTTTTGGTGTGAATTTATGACGTACAACAAACAGATTTGCATCTATCATTTCTTCCAGCTGGAACATATCCGATACAAAACCTATAGGTGGTGTATCAATAATAACCATGTCATAGGTTTCTTTTAGCTTCTCCAATAACTCCTTGATTTTTATGTCAGAAAGCATTTCTGCAGGATTGGGAGGAATGGGCCCGGCAGGAATGACTTTTAGCCAGGAAAGTTTGGTATCATGGGTTATTTCTTTTATGCTGCTTTTGCCAATAATATAATTTACTACACCTTTAGGATGTTTTAAATCGAAAGTTTCAGCGATACTTGAGTTGCGAAGGTCCAAATCAAGTAAAACTACGGTTTTCCTGGTTAGGGCTACAGATGAGGCAATATTAATGGCTGTATAGGATTTTCCTTCATTTGGCAAAGAAGAGGTAACTGCCACAATTGGATGTTCCTTGCCTTTGGTTAACAGGTTTATCTTTGTCCTTATTGATACATAGGAATTACCCAGAGGTGAATTGGGTTTATCAAGCACGGGAGTCATACTACCCTGCTTCTTATCCATATGTAAGACATGGCCTATTACAGGGTACCGTGTAATTGCGGTAACATCTTCTTGTGAATTTATTTTATCATTAAATAAATCACGTATCAGAATTACCGATGCAGGGAAAATCAAGCCCAATAAAAGTGCAATAGAGAATATCCTGTTTCTCTGTGGACTTACGATTGAATTTAAAAATGGGCTTTCCAGGGTTTGCCCGTCAGGTAAGCTTGATGCTTTTGCAATCCGGGCTTCTGATAACTTCTGGAGAAGAAAAGTATAGGTTTCACTGTCAATCCTGTATTTACGTTCGAAATTAACAAAATTCCGTTCAGTTGCGGGCAGCCGTCTTATTTGGGCATCATATTCGCGCATCCTCAGGTTCAGGTTTTCAAGTTCAATGTCGGACTGCCTGAGAATGTTATTGATGCTTTGTCGCAAGGAATTTTTTACAATTTCAATCTGGGTGTTTAGCTGAACAAAAGTTGGGTGTTCTGAATTAGGCCGGATGGATGTCTGGCTTGTTTTTTCATTGATGAGCGTGTTTAGCTGAATAATGAAACTATTGAGTAATGGATCTTCAATGCCAATGGACGATGGCGCTATTACTGATTCCATATCCTGATTGTTTTCAATATATTCCTTTAGATAAGTATAATATTTGTTTTGATTTTGATGCTGAATAATTTCATTGTCCAGTTGGTTTAACTGAGCAAGAAGTTGTTGGGATTGGGCTGAGAAATCAATTACCTGGTTTGAACTTCGGAATGATTCCAGCCTGCCTTCTGAAATGTTCAATGAATCAGAAATAGATGCTAACTGTGAATCAATAAATTGAATAGTACGTTCAGCAGTCTCGTTCTTCTTTTCAAGGTTGTTGTCGAGGTAAACCTGAGAAAGCCTGTTTAAGAACATCTTTCCTTTCTCAATGTTGTAATCTTTAACGGAAAGATTTAGGATAGATGAAAAATCTTCTGACAGAGTGACTGCCAGGTTCCCCCTGTATTTGGCCACCAAGGTATTTAAAGAATTAAATCTTACCCGGTAAGAACCTGAATTATCTTTTTGTTCATTCAACACAATTATGAAACTAAAATTATCAGATTCTATTTTTGTGCCCGACTCAATTTCCTGTTCGTAATTAAATTGTGGCAGGATTTGTATAGTTTCTCCTTCCTTGTAACTATATATATTTACATTTTCACCTTCCAGGCTTATTGATATTTTATTATCAGGATGTATGATCAGGTTATAATCCTGATCAATGATCTGTGGGTGGGTTTTATCCCATACCACCTGGAAAGGTGTATTATTATACAATTCTGTTTCAGAAAATTGCCCTTTTTTGTAATAGCTGATTTCAAAATCCAGGCCAGAGAGAGCTCTGGTAACCATTGGAGTAGAACTTATAACAGCTATCTGGTTGTAAAGACTTGCCCAATCTCTTGTGTCCTGAAACATGCCGCCTCCTTGTCCATAAATAGCAGAATATGGTGTACTGGTACTACCTACATTCACCAAAACAGTAGTGTTTACTTCATAAAGCGGCGGTGTATAATTGACGTAAAGATAAGCCAATGCCAAAGCAAATATTACTGTAATGATAAACCAATACCAGTTTCGAAATAGTTTGGTTATGATTTTCTTTATTTCATGGGTGTTGCTCTCTCCATGCTGATATAACCCATGTCCATTTGCTGTATTCATTTCCGGTATCATCTGAATAAATTTACGATTAATAATCCTAGAGAGATAACTGATGCTGTCACAGAAATAGGTGCTGTGAAAGGCATTCCTTTTGCTCCAAATATTCTTGTTCTGTTCTCAACATATACAATATCATGCGGAAGTATGTAATAATAAGGTGAGTTAATTAAATCTGGATCGGTGAGATCCATTTCTACAACAAGTTTACCTTCCGGAAGTTCCCTTATAAGCTTCACATTCTTTTTATTACCATAATCGCTTACATCACCTGCCAATGCCAGTGTTTCAAAAATAGATATCCTGCTTTTTGTCATTGCATGTTGTCCAGGTGCTCCCACTTCACCCAAAACTACAATCGTTCTTCCTACTAATTTAACAAAAACGGAGGAATTCTGAAGGTAAGTATCCACATGTTTTTGTAAAATCCCCTGGATTTCAGTTAGTGTTCTATTCTCAACATGAATCTTTCCTAAAAATGGATATGAAATTTCGCCTGCTTCATCAACAAGGTAAGTAATAAGTTCCAGACTTCCTGTGCCTACTGAAGTCGTTTGAGCGCCTATCAGATTCAGGAATGCCACATTTTCCGGATCTACTCCGATTATACGGATATAAAGGTGGTCATTGGGCCTGATGCGATAATCATCGGGCACTGGTGCATGATCATACATTTCATATGTATTTATTCCATGCATATAGGTCACATTCTTTAAAGGAGTGCTGCAGGAAAAGGTTGTAAAAATTAAAAGTATCCCAAGATACATGCAGTTCCTTAAGGAAGAAAAAAATTTAATCATCTGGTTTAAATTTTATGGTTAAAACTTATGTAAATTCGTTCTGGAATGTTCCCTATTTATTTATTAAAGAGAAATAATTTTTACGGACATGATCATTCAGTTGTATTGTTTTGTCGAAGTAGGGCAGAAGTGAGATCCTGTGGGTTACAAAAAGAACCGTAACCTGTTGTTTTAGCTGCACTATGACTTCCATAATCTGTTGTTCGTTGTCTGAATCAAGCGATGAGGTAGCCTCATCAAGTAATAGTAAATTAGGTTCTCTCAGCAGCACTCGTGCGAGGGCAAGCCTTTGTCGTTCTCCCCCTGAATAATTATATTGATAATTTACTATATATTCATCCAGTTCCTTTTTAAAACGTTTAACCAGGTGAACAGCATTTACCATTTCAAGGACCTCCCAGATTTTTTCATCTGTAATCTTCTGCCGGCTATCCCAGATCAGGTTCTCCCTTAGGGTTCCTTCAATAAAGAACGAATCCTGTGGAAGATATCCGATACTTTTTTTCCATGCAGGCTGGAGTGTTTCATCCAGGATTTTACCATCAACATAAATTACTCCACTTACAGGTTTTTGCAGACCAGCAATTAGATCGATAAGTGTAGTCTTTCCCCGTCCTGATTCTCCCACTATTCCTGTAATTTTCTTTGCAGGAATATGTTCTGTGAACTGATCGAATAGCTTTTCACCGCCTGGATAAGAAAACACAAGTTTTTCTATCACGATTTCGTTTTCCACAGGCAACATGGCTTGTAATTTTGAGGATGAAAAAGAAGTATCAGGAAACTCTTCATCCAAACGCATCACCATTTTTACTGACGGCAAGGCCGTTATTATAAAATTGACGGAGGAATTAAGCGATGTTATTTGTGGAAAGATTCTTGAGAATAATAAAATCAGGATAAAAAAAGAAGTGAGTGGCACATTGCCAGTATTGAATCCTAAATATACCACAGGCACCAGCATAAAAACACTCGCAATGCGGTAGATTAGCTGGGGCAGGGCCCGGTTTTTTTGTATCTGGTATTCCAGTCCAAGAAGCGATGTAGTAGCTTCATCGAATTTTTTGTAGTAAAAATCTTCTGAATTATGAACTTTCGCAATTTTTACCGTTTGCCAAAATTCATCGATATATCTCAACAACTGACTATACGATTCAATAAATCCCTTGCCTAAATGAAATGCTTTAAACATAAAGCTTCTCAAAAGCACAAAGAGGAAGCCACCTGCCAGAATTATAAACAATGTAATCTTTGCAGAGATAATCATAGCCCAGGCAATGTATGAAAACATCATTATGATCGTCATGAGCATGTGCAAATAGAAATAATAATAGTTGGCCAAATTTGGCACCTCTTCTGTCAGTACCTGGAGGTGATTGTTTTTGCTCTTTTGGTTTAAAAGGGGCCATTCAGCAAGGATGATTTTCCGGAAAAGGCGTCGTCTTATTTTATATATGAATGTCTGTTGATATCGGGCATCAAGCAGAGATTTCCAATAATTGAGGAGAGGCATTAATGTTAACAAAACCAGGTAAATCAGCAGGACGAATTCTAAGGTAAGTTCTATTCCAGCAGAATTGGCTGCTTCACGAAAGAAAGCTGCCACGCCATCAACCTGTTCATTATTTCCAACATCAAGAAGCTGTAAAAGTGGGATTAACAGAACAATGGAGAAACCTGCTCCCAGCCCGGTTACCAATGTTAGTACAAAGATCAGGATCAACTTCCACGGTTGATGTTCCCGAAGCAAATGAAACGACCGTAGAATGAAATAAATAAGATTCATTAAAAGGGTTTGTCTGATTAATGCTGTTTTAAATTATTCAGCTTGTAAAAACAATAAGACCCAGTTTTTGCATTTCATTTAAGTGTGTTTCCACTTCCTTCTTGCATTGAGCAGGATCAACATCATATTCACTGGTAAGGTTGTTGCAAATTTCTTCCAGGGTTAAAGGCTGTTCAAGCATATCCCATATTACTGTAGCCACCTGGTTCAGAGAAAAATATTTTCCTTTTTCGATGTCCATCATTACCAACTCGTCGTGCAGTCGCCCCGAGATCGTTTCATTGTTTCGAATGTACATAGTATTAGCCATAATAATTGATTTATAAAATTTATAGTTTTTAATGTATTATTTTTACTTTAGAAAAAAATAATTGGAAAGGAGTGTCCTATCTTCTTTAATGAGGAGAACAAAATATGTATCCTTTTTTTCTTATACATGCTGGAAGGGAAAGCCTGAATATAATACAACCTTAATTTGAACAGATTTGCCAGCCGCTTATCAGGATAATCTTCTTCACGTTCTGCCTGCCAGATGGCATATTGTTGAAACCATTCAGGTACTGGATAATCAACAGGCAGGATTTGTGAGGAGGCAAAAAAATGACGAAGAAGTGCATTACAGGCTCCAACCATGCGTTGCGCACCGAACTGTTGTGTCAACCGTTCGAATTTTATAGGATCTATCTGGTAGCGATTAATAATTTCATGGACATCAACCAGCCATTTCAACCTCCTCCAGGTGTGGAGACCTCCGTGAATGATCAGGTAAAGGAGCTCGAATTCAATAGTGAATTGATTCATTTTCTTTCCAACAAATTCAAACTGCTGGATATTCTGTCTTACCAATTTTTCTATTTCATCGAAGTTTATGATTGGATCAATAAATACCCTCCAGTGTATT
>JAEYNZ010000136.1 GCA_023412195.1 Bacteroidota bacterium | reverse complement strand
TATAGGCTGATGGCCAGAGGCAAAATCCATCATGATGCTTAGCCGTCAGAATAATTCCTTTCATACCTGCGTCACGGCACACCCGTGCCCATTGGCGGCAATCCAGTTCTGTTGGATTAAAAAGTTCGGGACTTTCATTACCATACCCCCACTCCATATTTGTGAAGGTATTCATATTAAAATGAACAAAAGCGTAATATTCCAGTTCGTGCCATGCCAGCTGGCGATTGGATGGCAGAGGGTTAACAGGATCAGGATATTCAACAGTTGTACAGGAGAATAAAAACAGCATTACAGAAAGCAACCTGGTATTCATGATTAATAAGGTTTTTAAAAAGGTCCAAAATACCCAAAATATAGAATTTGTCAAATTTTTTGTCACCAGACTAAATATCTAAAACAATTAAATGGAAAATACGAATTCCCGAAAAGTTACTTACCGGAGAACATTTGTCCCATTATGAAAAAAGCAAATTAAACTCTTAGAATTTCAAATGCCTAACTGTCAATTACATACGCAACAAGGCACATGAATTGTTTGTTTGGCATTGCCTAAAAATATTAAAACAAAAACTAAAGTTGAATGGACGCAACTTTTTCCATAATAAAATTAACATATAGTGATTATTGCGCGGAGTTACAAATAAACATCTCAGATTCTAAAAATAATTCAACGTGCAAGGAATCCGGTAACAGAAGTTATCTCATGATCTTCAGTGGTAACAAAAACACTTTTTATACTGCAGCTGCAGATATAGCAATTCATGTTAAAGATTAATCAAAACGATATGAAAAAAACTCTACTTTCCAAATTATTCACAAACCCGGCACCAAGATTATGGGGGATTATGCTTATCCTCCTATTGGCTTCACTTGAAAGTTTCGGGCAGGACGTTTCTTTTACAATCAGTAAAACAGGTCCTCAAAATGCAAATCCGGGAGATTTGATCACATACACGATTGAATTTACGAATACCGGAGTGGCCAATGCTAAAAATGTAGTCATAACCGATTATTTGCCTGATGCTGCAAATAGTACATACGTTGAAAGTATCCCTGCTGGTACTTTCAACGGCAATAAATTAACGTGGAATTTTTCCAGTCTGGGTGCAGGCAAAAATGAAATCCTCGTAAAGATTATTGCCGGCAAACCGGGGACAGGAACCGACCAATATTCAAATGGTTATTATATTTCATCTAATACTGTTGTGATTGAAAATAAAGCAAGCATCCAATCAGATGAAATATCTGTTCCGGTTGAAAGCAATGTTGTCAGTACTACCATTCAGCAGTTATGTACTTTTAACCTGAATGAACCCAGCGGAGGTATCAAGTCAGCAACATCAAGTACCCTGACCTATCTGATGGCTTTAACAAACACAGGAAACATTTATCAGCAATTCCAACTGACATCTGCGCATGTTTCCGGATTAGATGAGCTAATAAGGGAGTTTCAAACTACCGAAGGTACTCCTCTTACAGTTACTCCATTTATTGCTCCCGGTGAAACATATATATTCCATTATATTCTGGAAACACCTGGTGGAACCAAACCTAATGAATGGAATTATACCAATGTAATTGCCACACCGGTATTATGTGGATTTTCAGTGACAAAATCGATCCAGACATGGATATATGGTGGCAAGTTCAGCAATTATGAACTCCTTGGTGTGTATAAGGCAGATAATCCGGATCCTGTTCAGTCAGGTGAGATTTTAACATATCAGATTATTGTATTTTACTCTGAATCTACCGGTACATTAAATAACGTAAGGGTAATTGAAGAATACCCTGCAAATACGACCTTTGTTTCCGCATCGCCTGCACCCACAACAGGAAATAATATCTGGGATTTTCCTTCCATCAACGCAGGCAATAACATTATCACCGTTAAACTTCGGGTAGGTAATGACCTTCCAAATAATACTCTTCTAAGCAATACTGTGAAAGTAGGGAGTCCCACCCTGATCTATGATTCATTCACTGAAACCACACGGGTAGCTTCATCTCCCGACCTAAAGATTACAAAAACGGCAACAGTGGTAAATTCACCTGCCGGACCGGGTTCCCTGGTAAATTATACCATACAGTATGAAAACACCGGTAACATGACGGCCACCAATGTAATCATTGAGGATTTATATGATCAGAACTATATGTCTGTCAGCAATGCATCAGGTGGCAATTCTTCAGTCCAGGGAGAAATTTCATGGCAAGTTTCATCACTTGCACCCGGAGCCAGCGGCACCATCAATTATTCAATGCAAATCAAAAATAATCCACTATTATTCAATGCTGGAACTACACTGATCAACAATACGGCAAATATCACTTCTTACGAGGTAGATGCAAACCTCAATGATAATACTGATTATGCTACGGTTGAAGTAACAGTTTTACCTGATTTATATGTTTCGAAAAAAGCAAATCTGACAGATGCTTTAGTGGGTGAAGAACTTACCTATACTATTACAATCGGAAATAAAGGAGAAGTTGCACATTCAGGTTACAATTATATTGTAAAGGATTATTTACCTGCCGGAACAACACTGCTGAACCAGGCTTCATTACCAAACAACGGAGTGTATAATTCAAGCGATCATACAATTACATGGACATTCAGCAATGCACTGCCCACAGGAATTTCAAATGAGATAACAATGGATATCACACTTGGAGTTTTGAATTGTAATTTAGCCGGCAGTTCGATTGAGAACAAGATTGACATCAGGTCAGGATATCTGAATGATGCCAATTATGGCAATAATGAATTTGCACTTCAAACTTCAGTCATTGATAATTCAGCTCCTGTAGTTACATGCACAGGTGATAAATCAGCTGATGCAAATTCAGGTAGTACTTACGTACATTCAGGAACAGGATGGGATGCAACTGCTAGCGATAATTGCAGTTACACTTTAAGGGCAAACCTTTCAGGAGCCACTGTCAAAACAAATCTCACTACTTTAAACGGTGAATCATTCAATGATGGGACTACCGTCGTAACATGGATTGCCACCGATCCTTCAGGTAATTTTGATGAGTGCTCATTTGAAGTAACAGTAAATGCTTTCGGTGATGTTTCTGTCAGCAAAACTGTTGAAAGTATAGTTGCTGAAGCAGGAGGTGAACTGGAATTTAAAATTGTTGTAACCAACAATGGACCGTCAGCAGCAAAAAATGTTCAGGTTACTGACGATGTTACAGACATATTTGCTGATGCACAATATTCAACCGATGGCAACTCCTATTCACCCTGGTCAGGTTCATTAAGTATTGACGACATGGCAAACGGAGCTGAGTATACCATATATATTAAAGGTACATTATCAGTAAACCAGTGTGAAGATGTTACCAATACAGCTATTGTGAATAGTGATAATGATGTAAATCAAGGAAATAATACTGATTTTGTTACTATAACGGTTAACGATACAGAAAAACCATCCATCGCTGGCATGCCTTCAGACATCACAGCTGATAATGACCTGGGTGTTTGCGGTACAGTAGTTACATGGACTGCTCCAACGGCTGCTGACAACTGTGCTGGCGTAAGCCTTACAAGCGATTACGCTTCAGGATATGAGTTCCCGGTTGGAACCACAACTGTTACCTATACTGCTAAAGATGCTGCTGGCAATGAAGTCTCT
>JAEYNZ010000113.1 GCA_023412195.1 Bacteroidota bacterium | reverse complement strand
TATTTGAGATTTCTCCCTACGGTCAAAATGACGGTGTTTTCAGAGCTATTGTTTTGGGAGGGGTAGGTTGGCGGCGAAGCTGCCTACTTACCCATCCCCAATATTTAACTAATTGATTGTTATCCCGAGTTTTAACCCCAAATAAAAATGGGGCACAATGCTGATATAACAGGGAATGAAGTTTATATTATAAATGTCTCTTCCTGGTGATTTCTTGGTGCCTTGGAGCCTTTGTGGCAAAAGTAATATAAGCCACAAAGCCACCAAGCCCACGAAGTTTCACATAGTTCCCGATGCAGTTTTTTTCTTTCGTCTTAATGGTCAGACTTTGTGCATGTTAGGGAAATCTGTCCTGGGTAACGAAGTGAGAGATCTCAAAATTCATTGCTTTAAAAATTTTACCTGACAACAATGATAAAAATACTAAACCAGGTAGCTATAAAAAGAAAAAAGCCCGGAAAAATTCCAGGCTTTCATTTATATTCTAAGGTGAAGTTTATTATTCGCCTACTACTTCAAATTCGAGTTCAACCACAACATCTTTAAAGAGTTTAATTTTGGCAATATAGGTGCCTACCTCTTTAATACTGTCTTCAGGCAGGGTTATCTGTTTTCTGTCGATTTCGAATCCTTTTTTGTTGATGGCTTCAGCCACCTGGATGGTATTAACCGAACCGAAGATTTTACCTGATGAGCTGATTTTAGCACCGATTTTTACTTTTTTGTTTGCCAGCTTATCAGCTATATCCTGTGCTTCTTTGCGCATTCTTTCCTGCTTGTGGGCACGTTGTTTGATGTTTTCAGCCATCACTTTTTTTGCTGAAGGGGTGGCTATAACAGCTTTCTTCTGCGGGATAAGGTAATTGCGGGCATACCCGTCCTTTACATTGACGATGTCATCTTTGCTTCCCAGCAGGTCTACATCTTGTATTAATATAATTTCCATTTCAAAACCTCCTATTATTTCAACATGTCAGTTAAATACGGCAGCAAAGCTATCTGGCGGGCACGTTTTACGGCCTTGCCTACTTTGCGCTGGAACTTTAAAGAGGTTCCGGTAATGCGGCGGGGCAGAATCTTCCCTTGTTCATTAAGAAACTTCTTTAGGAACTCCGGATCTTTGTAATCCACATATTTAATTCCGCTCTTTTTGAAACGGCAGTACTTTTTCTTTTTGACCTCTACCGATGGAGGGGTCAAATACCTGATTTCGCTTGAATTTTGTGCCATTGTTATGCCTCCTTTTCTGTTTTTTCTTTCTGAAGCCTTCTTCTTTTCTCACTATACTCAACAGCATATTTGTCGAGCACAACTGTCATGAAACGTATTACGCGTTCGTCACGACGGAACTCTATTTCCAGCTTGGAAATAAATTCAGTAGGGGCCTTAAATTCAAACAAGTGATAAAAGCCGCTTGATTTCTTTTGAATGGGGTAAGCCAGTTTTTTCATTCCCCAGTCTTCTTCATGGATCATCTCTCCACCGTTAGCGGCGATGAGGTCCCTGAATTTTTTTACCGTTTCCTTTACCTGTGGCTCAGATAAAACGGGAGTACAAATGAAAACGGTTTCGTACTGATTGGACATAAATTTTTACTTTTAAATTAAACACTCTTAATTTTGGAGGCGCAAAAATAGAAATAAATTGTTATTCTTCAAATTATTATGCCGGGGAAGTTTTATTTTATTTTGTGATCATAACTAATCAATATGAAATGGATAAAGCGGCCGGTGCCGCTTTATTACAAATGTTATTTATATCTGATCATTAATTCCCTGCATACCTTTTTTTCCGGTTTAGTTAAAGAGGTATGTTCCCATGTTTTTTAGGAGGATTTGATTTTCGTTTGTTACGTGTCATTTCCAGGGCTCCGATAATTTTCTTACGGGTCTCTTTCGGATGAATAATTTCATCGACATATCCTAATGAAGCAGCCTTGTATGGATTGGCAAATTTTTCCCTGTAATCATCAACCGCCTTTTTCCTTTCGTCGACAGAATAATTACGGTACAGGATGTTAATGGCTCCTTCAGGCCCCATTACGGCAATTTCAGCAGTCGGGTATGCAAAATTAACATCTCCGCCGATGTGCTTGCTTGACATCACGTCGTAAGCCCCGCCATAAGCTTTTCGTGTAATAACAGTTACTTTGGGAACTGTGGCTTCTGAAAAAGCATACAGAAGTTTTGCACCGTGTTTTATAATGCCTCCAAACTCCTGTGCCGTACCTGGCAGGAATCCCGGCACATCGACAAAAGTTATGAGCGGCAGGTTGAAGGCATCGCAGAAACGTACAAACCGTGCAGCTTTTACCGAGGAATTAATATCGAGTACACCTGCAAGGTGGGCCGGCTGGTTCGCAACAATGCCAACTGGCTGTCCGGCAAAACGTGCAAAACCGCATATTATGTTCTTTGCATATCCAGGCTGCACTTCAAGAAAGTGCTTATTATCAATCACACTTTGTATGATTTCATGCATGTCGTAAGGCTTGTTTGGGTCTGCAGGGACAATGTGCTGAAGGTTCTCATCAATTCTGTCTGATGGGTCTATGGTTGATTTCACCGGTGCATCTTCCATGTTGTTGGAAGGCAGAAAACTAACAAGTTCACGGATCATCATCAGTGTTTGTTCTTCATCGGCCCCTGTGAAATGTGCCACACCACTTTTGGTACTATGGGTTGTTGCACCTCCAAGTTCTTCCTTGGAGACATCTTCATGTGTAACAGTTTTGATGACTTCAGGGCCTGTTACAAACATGTGGCTTTTTTCATCAACCATAAAAATAAAGTCGGTGAGGGCAGGAGAGTATACCGCTCCTCCGGCACACGGTCCTAAAATGGCTGAGATTTGGGGAATTACACCTGATGATATTACATTGTTGTAAAAAATATCAGCATATCCGGCCAGGCTTTCCACTCCTTCCTGAATACGGGCACCGCCTGAATCATTTAGTCCGATAACCGGTGCTCCCATCTGCAGGGCCATTTTTTGGATTTTAACAATCTTGTCAGCATTAGCGCGGCTTAATGATCCTCCGAAGACAGTAAAATCCTGCGCAAATACATATACCAGGCGCCCGTTTATCTTACCATATCCTGCGATAAGTCCGTCACCAAGTATTTTTTTATCCTCCATCCCGAAATCATGGCTGCGGTGGGTAACCAGCTTGTCGATCTCGTTAAATGAACCCGGGTCTACAAGCTGAAGAACCCTTTCACGGGCAGTCATTTTACCCGATTCATGCTGCTTTTCAATACGTTCCTTTCCTCCACCCAACTCTGCTTCCTGATTTAAAGCATCGAGCTGGTGGTATTTTTCATTCAAATTCATAAATTAAGTTTATTCAATTTCAATTAGTATCTGGTTTCCTTCAATGGTATCTCCTTCTTTTACATTTACTTTTCTGATAACGCCATCACAAGGGGCTTTATATTCACTTTCCATTTTCATTGCAGAAATGATAACGGCAGTTTGCCCTTTTTGAACTACATCACCTTCATTAAACAGAACTTTCACCACTTTCCCGGGCATAGGAGAAGAAATTGTTTTTTCATTTTTTGATGCGCCGTTGGTTCCCCTGTTAATCAGATACCTTGCTTCGGCATCAACGATTTCAACATCGAATGTATTATATAGGGTATGGGCAGTGTATTTTTTTGGCTGATTTTTAGGTACAAGTTCTATGTTGTATGAATTTCCACTTTCAATGATTGAAAATGAGCCGTCGGAAGTATGCAACAGATCTACCACATAAACTTTGTCGTCTACTTCAATTTCAAGGATATTTCCATTCTGGCTGATTAACCTGACCCATGATGTCCGGTCGTTTATCTTTATTTCAATAGCCATACTATTTATTTAGAAGTGATTGATATAAGGTGTTTTTTTCCATCTGCTTTGTGCCGGTGCAAATTCCTTGTTGTTTTGCTGAATCCGGTTAATTTTTGAAAAATAATCAATGTAGGCAGCGATCAGTACCATATCCTGGCAATCACCACAGCTGTCGTTACTCATTAGCCTGTCCTGGTTATTTTCTATAAAATGGGTATTATATTTTCCATTTATAAAATCAGGACTGTTCATGATGCGCTCCAGGAACTTGATCGATGTTTTTACACCTGTTATTTTATATTCATACAGTGCCCTTCTCATTCTTCCGATAGCCTCATTCCGGTCACTTCCCCATACAATAAGCTTTGAAATCAGTGGATCATAATAAATGGGAATTTCATATCCTTCATAAACATACCCGTCGGTTCTGACACCCAATCCAAGAGGTTCGGAGATTTTATAAATCTTGCCCGGACTAGGCATGAAATTGTTATCAGGATCTTCAGCATAAATCCGGCACTCGATGGAATGTCCTCTTTTGGCAAGTTGTTCCTGCCTGAACTCCAGTGGATGTCCTTCTGCAATTTTAATCTGCTGCTTAACAAGGTCAATACCGGTTATACGTTCTGTAATCGGATGTTCAACCTGTAACCGGGTATTCATTTCAAGGAAATAATAGTTCAGGTTGTCGTCTACAAGGAATTCAATGGTTCCTGCTCCGGAATATTGCACTGCTTTGGCAGCATCAACGGCAGCTTTTCCCATTTCTTCCCTCAGGTCAGGAGTCATCAGGGGCGAGGGGGTTTCCTCGATCATTTTCTGATGCCGGCGCTGTACAGAACATTCGCGTTCGAAAAGATGAATTGCATTTCCGTGATTGTCACCGAGTATCTGGAATTCAATATGGTGAGGGGAACTGATATATTTTTCTATATAAACGGCATCATCGCCGAATGCTGATTTGGCCTCAGAACGGGCTGCCCTGACGGCTGAAACCACATCCTCCATATTGTGTACAAGCCGCATACCTTTACCTCCGCCACCTGCAGCTGCCTTAATCATCACCGGCAAACCAATTTCATGGATAACCTTCAGGGCTTCCTCTTCAGAACCCACGCTACCTTCAGTGCCCGGAACAACAGGAATGCCTGCTTTTTTCATCATATCGCGGGCCTGTATTTTGTCGCCCATCTGTTCTATTACTTCGGCTGAGGGACCGATAAAGATGATTCCCTCATCGTTGCAGCGGCGAGCGAATTGTGCATTTTCTGAAAGGAATCCATAGCCGGGATGAATGGCATCGGCACCTGTTTTTTTTGCAGTATCAATGATTCTGTCAATGTTCAGGTAGCTTTCTGAGGAGGGAGCTTTCCCAATGTACCAGGCTTCGTCGGCATAGCGTACATGAAGTGATGTACGATCGGCATCAGAAAATACTGCTACGGTGGTGATTCCCATTTCCCTGCATGTACGCATGATCCGGATGGCGATCTCTCCCCGGTTGGCAATAAGAATTTTATTGATGTTCTTCATAGTCTAAGTTAAAAAATACAAAACGATTTTGTTCAAAATGTATAAGTCATTTTTTTGTTCGAATTTATATGTAAGGCATTCTTCTGCAAATTCGGTGATGTTAATAAATGTAAATTGAAAGATTATGAGGATAATTCTATCTGATATTTTTGAATCATAGATTTGTATGTTCTAAAATTACGAAACATATAAAAAAATTGTTTTGTTTCAATAAACCTGTTATTTTTGAAAATCTATTAACTGAACCTTCATGAATTGCAAAAAGTTTTTTCTGTTTATCTTAATTATTGGTTGTACCCTTCGGCTGTTCTCACAGGATTTAAAATACACCCTTTCCGACGATGCACTTGTCAACCACCACGCCAGCCAGAAAAAAATATATTATGCAACAAGAACTCATCTGAAGCCAAGAATTGATGGCCACCTTGATGATGAATGCTGGCAGAGCATTGGAACATGGGAGGGCAATTTTATTCAACAGCAGCCAAATCAGGCAAAAGATCCTTCGCAGGAAACTGAGATTAAAATTCTTTATGATGATACCTATTTATACATGGCGATGATCTGTCATGATAATGAGCCCGAAAAAATAAGGGCTCTGCTGGGGAGAAGGGATGAAAATATGGGAGATATGGCAGGTATTGCACTTGACTCATATTTTGATAAACAGACAGCATTTGAATTTAATGTTACGGCCGCCGGTCAAAAGGTTGACCTGATGCACCTGGGTGAGTATGGGTGGGATTTTAACTGGGATGCCGTATGGGACGGAAAAGCTTCAGTGGGCGACTCTGCGTGGTATGCCGAAATGAGGGTTCCTTTTAGTCAGCTGAGGTTTGCCAATAAGAAGGAGCATATATGGGGAATGCATATCTGGAGGTGGATAGAAAGGCTAAAGGAGGAGGACCAGTGGAAACTCATACCGATTGATGCACCAGCCATGGTCTATATTTTTGGAGAATTGCATGGAATCAGCGATATCCCTTACAAGCGGAATTTTGAGGTGATGCCCTATGCCAAAGCAAAATTCAATTCTGAATCAAATGAGAACTTAAATGCCGGCTTTGGGCTTGATGGGAAAATAGGAGTGACCTCTGATTTTACGCTGGATTATACGGTGAATCCTGATTTTGGACAGGTGGAAGCCGATCCTTCAGTGTTAAACCTTACTTCCTATGAAGTATTTTATACAGAAAAGAGGCCTTTTTTTCTTGAGGGGAACAGCATTCTTGAGTATGGTGCTGGCGACAGCGATTTGTTATTCTATTCACGCAGAATTGGTTCTGCCCCTGGCTATATGCCTTTCGTTAACAGTACCGAAGAACTTTCCATGCCAGATCATACTTCGATACTAAATGCCCTTAAACTGACTGGTAAAAATCGGTCCGGACTGTCGCTTGGTATTATTAATAGCATGACTGCCGGTGAAAATGCAGTCATTTCATATAACGGGCAGGAAAGGAAGGAGGCAGTTGAGCCGTTCACCAATTATTTTATTGGAAGAATTAAGCAGGATTATAATAAAGGAAATACAGTATTGGGAGCATTGGTTACCTCTACACTGAGAAATATTAAGGATGAACACCTTCAGTATCTACCTGATAAGGCGTTGGTTGGGGGTGTTGATTTCCAGCATAACTGGCATAACAGAAAATATTTTGTAAGCCTTAAAAGTTTCGCTTCACATGTTGCAGGCGAGGATACCGCTATTTCCCGGCTACAGTTAGATTCACGCCATTTTTATCAGCGTGCTGACGCAGATCATCTGAATTATGATAAATCTCTCACAGAACTCCAGGGATGGGGAGGTGAAGTCAGGGGAGGTAAAAGAAGTGGCAAGCTGAGGCTGATAGGTTCTCTCGACTGGCGTTCACCCGGCCTGGAATTAAATGATGTGGGGTACCTGTGGCAGGCTGATTATATAAACCAGGGACTGGATTTTATATACAGGATTAATAAACCCCGGGGAATTATGAACAGCTGGTTCCTGGAAATGACACAGAGGCATTACAGGAGTTACGGCAACGAAAAACTGGGTGATGACGTTTCATCAAGGTTAAGGCTGGAATTTAAAAACCTTTGGAGGCTTGATCTTGCAGGCAACAGGGTGTTTTATACGGTTGATACACGGCAATTGAGAGGAGGGCCTTCTCTTCGCATTGAAGGAAACAGGATGGCCAGAGTATTCCTGCAAACGAACAGCAGTAAAAATCTGTTTTTGGCGGGGGGGCCTCAGAAGATGTGGTCGGATGACAAGATCAGCCATTTAGAAAGATACAACTTATTTATTCAATGGCAGATAAGCAACAGGTTCAACATTTCCTCCAATACCACCTATTCAGTTCAGACTGATAACAACCAATATGTCATGCAATCGATGGCAGACGGGAAAATAAATTATATAGTTGGAAGAATTAACCGCGAAACATTGAATGCAGTCTTTCGGGCAGAATTGTTTATTACTCCGGAACTTTCATTTCAATATTATGCAAGTCCGTATGCCTCGGTTGGGCAATACTCCGACTTCAGAAAAGTAGCTGAACCAAAGTCAGTTTCCCTTAATAACCGGTTTGATCCACTATTTATCATGGATCAGGGAGCAGGAAGAATACTTGTTGATGAAAACCAAAATGTTATCAGAAATCTTACTACACGGAATCCCGATTTTAACTTCCAGGAGTTTCGTTCCAATTTCGTAGCAAGATGGGAATATAAAACCGGCTCAACTGTATATTTTGTATGGACCAATAACCGTTCGCGTTACAATGATTTCTATGAGCCATCCATTCTTGAAAGCTTAAAAGGAATTAATAAAGTGAAGGCTGAAAATGCTTTCATGGTAAAAGTCAGCTTCTGGTTCTCCATTTAAAGCATTAATGTAACTTTGGCGCCATGAATCTGGCGCAATATTTTCCATTCTACCGTCGATTGACCCACCTGGCTATTCCTGTAGTACTGTCACAGATTGGCCAGGTAACAGTGTCACTTGTTGATAATATGATGGTAGGCCATGCCGGTACTGTTGAACTGGCGGCATCAGCTTTTGCAAATAATGTTTTTATTATCGGAATGTTCTTCGGGATGGGGATCACGTATGGACTTACACCCCTGGTAGGTAAGGCTTACGGCATGAACGATGCTGAAAGTGTGGTTCAATGGCTTAAAAATGGGATTTTTACACATACTGCAGCTGCCCTTAGCCTTACTATTATTCTATCGGGAGTATATTTTCTGTTGCCATTTATGGGCCAGACACCAGATGTACTTGAGTTGGCAAAGCCTTATTATCTTTTATTATGCGCGTCATGCCTGCCGTTTATGTTGTTTTTTTCATTCAAACAATTTCTTGAAGGTATAGGAAATACAAAAATTGCCATGTATATCACCCTTGTTGCCAATGTGGTGAATGTGATCCTGAATTACCTGCTAATTTTTGGTAAATTTGGTTTTCCTGAACTGGGACTCATCGGAGCCGGGATAGGCACTTTAGTGTCACGTTTAGTTATGCCGCTTTTATTTATCCTTTACATAAGGCACATGCCGGAATTCAGGAAAATGTTTTTACGGGCCTATGAGTATAAATTAAGCAGGAAACGGATTCTTACACTATTAAGTATTGGGCTGCCAATTGGATTTCAGATTATTGTTGAAGTGACAACATTCAGTGTAGGTGCTGTAATGATGGGCTGGCATGGTGAAACACCCCTTGCTGCACATCAGGTAGCTATTGGACTAGCCAGCTTCTCCTATATGATTTCTCTTGGTATTTCACAGGCTACTACTATTAGGGTAAGCCATCAGTTTGGCATGAATGATTTTAATTCGTTGCGCATGGCCGCATTTGCTTCCACACATCTGGTTTTGCTTTTTATGTCCATTATGGGATTATTATTCATTCTGGGCCGCAATTACCTGCCGCTGATCTTTACTGCCGATAACGAAGTTGTGGCCATCGCTTCAAATCTATTGATTGTAGCTGCCATTTTCCAGATCTTCGATGGACTGCAGGTTGTAATGCTTAGTACCCTCCGCGGAATGGCTGATGTGAAAATACCGATGTTGATTGCATTTGGAGCTTATATGGCTGTCGGATTGCCGGTAAGCTATGTTTTTTCTTTTGTGCTTAATGCCGGACCAGTAGGAATCTGGTATGGATATGTTATAGGTCTAGGTTTGGCTGGTATTTTATTTTACTTCCGGGTTAAAATAAATATTGCCCGGAATACATAAAAAAAAACGGGTTACCAGTGGTGGCGATAACCCGAGAGTTCATAGTTTAGTTTAGTCAGACCTAGAAGTAATATTGGTTTAAAAGAGAAAAGGTAGTGTTTCAAAATAACGTTGATTTAACATTCCCTTAAAACATTGCTAATATAATATAAAATTAACTTCAAAACTAAATAAGCCTGAAAATTTATTAAAGATTGTTAAAACCAGTTTTTTTACTATTCTAAAGGATTGATTACCAAAAATTATCCGGCAAAGAAAAATTTCCACACCACTGTTGAAAAACAAGATTATTTAGTTTACTCCTGTTAATTTTCCCTTTTTCATGGAATTTTTTATAAGAATGAGCTTAAAAAATATATAGATTTCGAACAAAATCGATATAACCACAGGATTCTGCAGGATTGGATATTTTTAAAATCAATGTATATTTCTGCATTAAATTTCAAGAAATGAAAAAAGTTGTTCTGACAGGCATTCGCCAAATGGAATTGCTTTCTGCTCCGGAACCTTTGCTTACAGATGAAAATGATGTTAAAATCAGGTTAGCTTCCATAGGAGTTTGTGGTTCTGACATACATTATTATGCTGAAGGTAAAATTGGAACGCAGGTCGTATCTTACCCGTTTGCTGTGGGACATGAGTGCTCTGGATATATTGTGGAAACGGGCTCAGCTGTAAATAACGTCAAAACAGGAGACCTCGTGGTGGTCGATCCTGCTGTGCATTGCGGGTATTGTGACCAATGCCTAAGCGGAAGGCCTCACACCTGTCGCAACAACAGATTCCTGGGGTGCCCCGGACAACTGGAAGGTTGTCTGTCAGAATATATTGTAATGCCATCATTTACCTGCTTTCCTGTGTCAGGAAAATTAAATCCCGTTCAGGCCGCACTGATTGAACCCTTTTCAATAGGAGTATATTCAGTTAAACAGGCTGGAATTACAAACGAAGGTATATCATCTGTCATATTTGGAGCAGGCCCAATAGGATTGAGCATACTTTTGAAACTTTCTGCTGATGGAATTTCCAATGTAGGAATGGTTGAGCCCCTTGATTACCGGCTTCAAAAAGCTGGTGAGACAGGGGCCAGGTATCTTGTCAACCCTGAAAGAGAAGATGTTGAAGAGGCTGTCAAACGATTTGAGGATCTGTTTGTTGATGTGGTTTTTGAGGCAAGCGGCGAACAGCAGGCTGTAAATGATGCTATTAAAATCCTTAAGCCGGGAGGTAAACTTGTACTGGTTGGAATTCCTCCATCAGCTCAATATACTTTTGATATGGACCTTATGCGCAGGAAAGAACTGACGGTAATAAATATCCGGAGGCAGAATCATTGTGTTCAGGAAGCCATCAATCTGGCAGTAAGTGGCAAAGTAAACCTTGAAAAAATGGTTACCCACCATTTCTCCCTGGAGCAGTCGGATATAGCATTTGACATGGTCGCCGGCTATAAAGACGGAGCCATTAAGGCTATGATCGATTTTATGCCTCAATAATAATTATTCTTACGTACCCTGCCGGTTTAATAGTTTTTCATTTTTAGGCCTGCTGGCTTAAAATCTTTACCTTGCATTTAATGAAATTAATTCATGATACTACTGCTGACATAAATAAATGGACGGCAAATCAATAGTCTTTTGTATTTTTGTTTATTACCAAAACGCATAATGATGTCAGAAAAAGATTTAGTTGTGAACACAGAACTTCAGGTACGGAAACCTTTGCATGAAGTATTTGAAGCTGTTGTCAATCCCGAGCACATGACTCAATATTTTATCTCGGAAAGCTCAGGCAGAATGGAGCCAGGGAAGACACTGATGTGGAAATTTCCTGAATTTAGTGAGGAATTTCCCGTGTACACAGAAAAGATAATTCCTAATGAATTGATTTCCTTTTCGTGGGACAATAATGGCAGAAGTTTTATCGTGGAAATTCGTTTTACAGAGAAAAAGAATAAATCCACCCTTGTTTCTGTGTCCGAAGCTGGAGCCGAAAACAATGAAGAGGGGATCCTCTGGTTGAAACAGAATACTGCAGGTTGGGCTAATTTTCTTGCTTGCCTTAAAGCTTACCTCGAACATGGAATCAACCTCAGGAAAGGAGGATTTGATTATATGACCGATGATAATATAAAATAGTTCTTTTTTCCATACTTTTGGATCGATTTCATTGAATCTAATTATCATATGCTCTCAAATTACTGATACAGGGAATCAGTAAAAACAAACGTTTTACCAATGGAAATCAGTAAAAAGATTCAATTATTTCAGCAATCTTAAACCGGATATTTCAGCACTGAACATGAAGAACCTTTGATGAACAAAGGTAATTTTGTTCCTTGTAATTAACCAACCGGTAATGAATAACCAGAAACAATTTTATGAACTTTTAATTGGCTGCCCCTGCAGCAAACCCACAAAGACATGTGTAATAGAAATATACAGAAATATGTCTTTGTTGGAATTAATTTATACATCTAATCTGAAAACCTGTGGCCAAACAGATGTATTGTTCCTTAAACATATCGAATGTCTCAAATGCCGGATGGGACAGAAAGCGGCCAGTTGAAACTAAAATAAAGAACAACCGGTTTCATCAAATCCAATCTATGAAGCTAAAAGGTTTCTCTTTTTTAGAATTACGGGAGGATCTATTCAGCAATTAACTTGCGGCTGTTCCCAAGCAGGCACATGATCTGGGTTAACAATGCCTCAGGATCTATTGGCTTTGTCAGGAATGCATCACAACCTGAATCAATAGCCTTTTCCTTGACACCCGGAACAACAAAAGCTGTTTGTGCAATAATTGGCACAGCCTTATCCACTTCCCTTATTTCCTGTGTAGCTGTAAAACCATCCATTACAGGCATTTGAAGGTCCATAAGGATCAGGCAGATTCCATTTTCTTTCATATGCAGATGAACAGCTTCGCTGCCATTCACAGCACGTACGATATTGAATCCATTCCTGATCAGAAGAGACTCCATGAGCAGATAATTAAATTCATCATCTTCTGCAATCAGTATGGTTTTTGTTATTTGAGGTAGAAAATCGGTCTCTGGCAACTCTTCTTGTAAAGAATGATCTGCTGTTACAGACGGTGTGCCTGTATCTGGAAGGTCATTTTCAAAAGACATCAGAATACGTTTTATGCTTCCGGTGATGCGCATTGACTTTTTTTCATTCATTTTTTATAAATTGTTTATGTATGCAAGCAATTATCAAGCCACCTCCTGTTGAAATTTCTACATCATTTTGTTTTAATAGACTATCTGATAGCTTAACCCAGTATTATTAAAACGGAAAACAAATCTGAAAAATCCTCTGGTAATATGTAACTAAAATCCTGTACATTTTGTTTTCCTTCAGGGTGAAAACCTTTTAAACCTTGTGAATTAGTTTGATTTATACATTTATGCAGAAATGTTTTCTGCGATATAACCTTGTATCTTATAAAAATCAGGTATATAGAAGCCAGTGTTCTGTTTTAGAATAATCTTTTAACATTTTGCCTGAGCTGCATAATTGCCTGATAGAGTGGATATCATCAAGATTCGAATGAATAATACCAGCGCGATAATTATGATGATTAAATAAATTAAACCCTCATTGTCAGTATATTTTCTTGTTTAGGCTCCTGTTTTAGCCTGGCTGAATGATCTTGCTGTCCGGTTTTGCCCGAAATACAGGTAACTATTCTTTGTCTTATATGAAAATGTTTTTCCGATACTTATATAATAACATAAAAAGTCTTTACAGGAGCAACCGGTGCCGGTTAAAGTAATTTTTATGTTTCGGAGGTTATATATCCGGATTTGTCAGGCTAATTATGATGATACCTGACTTGCTGTTTGAACTTCAGCTTCTTTTTAAAAGAAAAAGGGTGACCTCTGTCACCCCTATAAACCAAAAACTAACAAACCATAGATCCACAAACACGGGGATATTGATTTATAAGCATGTCAAAGCTAATAAAGTTTTTTGATTTAATAATCATATTTATGAAGGTTTTTTAGAGTAATGATGTTTTTTCTTTAAAATCACCTATGATTGAAACGCATGTAATATCCCTTCAAGATTTATGGCACCTTGTTCCGTTTCCAAAAATTTATTTTTTGGGATCGTATTTCCCAGTTATGGACAGGCCTTCTGGCGGGCCATTCAATCAAAAGCCTGGCGTTCAGCACCTGTGAAATATGGCTTAATAGTTGAACCCTGACAGAAACAAAAAGGGGTAGAATCTATTGTTTTTGATTTATATTTAGGCTTGTAAATCTTCAATCATCTTCAAATAAATGCGTCCACATGATTCTGCTCCTTTTTCTTGTTTTATATCTTTTTTATGCACTCTGTATCCGGGTAATAATAGTGACATAGATAATGGTTATTACTTAATAAGTTGAATAGGGTTCTATGCATAAAGACTCCTTTCTATAAATTTCAATTTGCACCGGTTATTTCAGTTGCATGCCGTACAATCAGCTTCCATGTTTTTTTTTGCTTCATCCATATATTCGTATAGCGTCTTTTAATTGTCTTTCATGCATTGGGTGAATTTCCCTTCGGTACAACTTCTTCATTTCCCATTGTTATTACTATGTCACCTTTTATCATGACCTGTTCAATGTTCCGTGTGTAGGAAGAATATTCACTAGCTCCTTTTTTTACAAGCTCTATTACTTCTTTACTTCCCAGTGTAA
>JAEYNZ010000038.1 GCA_023412195.1 Bacteroidota bacterium | reverse complement strand
GGCTATGAGTTGAAATGTGGAAAGGATGATTATCAGAATAATAAAAAATCTTTTCATCATGACTGCTTGAAAGTTATTAATCCCAAACGAATATTACATTAATGGTTATGTAAAGATAGGGAAATTTAGTAAAACAGATTCCGATCTTTAAATATCTGGAAATAGTCGAAAAATATCATACTTTTATAATCCTTCTTTGAGGAAACTTAAAAGATGATTTTTTAAAAGTATTAATATATAGTCTGAGGTTGTTTAGCAAATTTATCTTTATAAGCCTCTAGTAGGGTGCATTAAATTAAATAGCTGATGAACCTTAAATTTTTTTAATTCGAAGAGGCAACATTCACCTAAAATCTCGGATCATTAGCATCACCTTTTCCTTCAAATTAAAGTTTATGATGTATACCCCATCCTGAAGATTTTTTATTAAGGATGAGATCACTAATTTCAATTCTAAGAGGATATGGTAGAATTCACAATTCAATTGCCCTGCTGCTGCCGGCATAAACATCCGTTGGCAAATCAACAATAATCAATGTGCTGTTTTTATCTTCATCTGGAATTGTGATAAAATTTTCTCCCTTATTGTTATAAATGCCCGGTACCGTTAATGAAATTCGTGTCAGTTTCCTTGATGGATCGGAAATGCTCAGTTGCTTGATCCTGTTGCCGCTCATTTTTAAAATGGCCATTCCCTGGCTGTCCATCCTGATCTTAAATCCATCGGCTATTTCAACTTCTCCTGCTTTATAAAATGCCAGCTGGCACAGGCCAAGCCCGTTATGAATTACTCCCTGGAGGTCAGGGGTGTTCGAAAGAATCTTAATATTTCTGTTATTGGCACTTGTTGAAGCCATTTCTTCAGGTGTGACACCCGGTACTACGATATATTGATAGGATGCATTCCGTGGACGGTTTCCATGATCAAATCCAAGAAGGAATACATCCATAGATACCAGTTCATCTGAAGCAGTTTTTGTGGCTGAAATGTCAGACCATCTTCCCTGTTGGGCACTGTTGGATAAATGAACTGCAGCCGGGTCAGGCAGAATATATCCCGTTTTGTCATGGTGCACCCAATTTACATTTTGCAGGTCCCTGTTGCCCCGGGGAGTAACTTCTGTCTTTCCTTCCTGGCTGACTGTAACATTTCCCCTGAGGTGAGCCTGATTAATCGTTGTATACACCGGAAGGTTTGGATCTGATTTTATGCCTGCACCCAGGCATACGTATTCCTTGTCGAAAAAGAACCATGACTTCTTTGCCTCAAGAAGGTCATGAGGGCTCTTGAAGTCATATGCTACTGCACCGTATAGCCCGTCATCCACTCCGCCCACATAATCTGTTAAACCTTCCATCTGGACAGGCATTTTTCCTCCATAGCTGCTTTCTACATGATGTTGAGGCTTCTGCATAATGGTTGCACCCGATACTTTCTGCCAGTTGTATACTGGCCAGATCCCATCATATTCATGGCCATCGAGACTGATGTAATTTGCCCCGTCGGCCCTGTGATGTGTTGTTGTTCCCGGGCCGTTGTATGGGACTTCATATGTTGCATTTCTTGTGGAGTGCATCCTGACACTGGTATAAAAATGTGGCCTCTGAAATGCAAAATGTTCTGTCTGCCAGAAAAATTTGGCGAAAGATCTGATACTGCCCTTCTCTCCCTTTCTTAATTTCAAAATTTCATTCAGTTCATCTCTTCTGTAATTTGTGCTTTGAAGCAATCTTTCTATTTCGATGGTTCCTCCGGGCGTGCTTACCCTCTGATTGGCAATACTTCTGTTGTGGACAGCGACATCAGTATAAACACCATAAACCATCTGCTTGTATATTCCATCCAGGTAGTAGTCTACAAGCTGGTTGATCCTTTCGGCCGGAAACTGGTATTTTGTACCAGCCACGTAGGATGACCACTCGCCAAATGTGTTGGCATACTTTCCATATCCATAACTTGTTGAGTTGTTAACTCTGTCAACCCTGTGATGGAAACTGTAATCGTGCTGCATACCCCGCTCTCCGGTATTAAATTTTATCTCCCCTGCAATAATTTTTATTACGTCATCAAATGCCTCTTTATTATTCAGAAACAGGGAGTTTTTAGCAACTGTAGCTGCAATGGCTATTCTGTCGCCCCCGGGCCGTGCACCATAAAAAACTCCTGGCACCTCTATCATAGTAGCCCTTTGGATCATAGGTTGTGCCTGCTGCACCAGGCCGGCTGGCAGTTCATCACCTATCAACAGCATCAGGTTCACAAGGTTGGATGGAGTGGTTACCTGATTGTCATGCCAGTTATCGCCAACAAAGTCATGTTTCACCCAGAACTCAAGTCCTTGTGTAATTAATTTCCTGATATTTTCATCCCTATGGTATCGGGAAGATTTGTTATTGTAGGCTCGTGCCAGGGTAACAAGATTTGCTGTATGACGTCCATGCGGAAATCCTGCTTCCCTGCTGAGATCATCGTATTTTATGCCCTCAAAGCTGCCATCGTCATTCATCATTTTGATGACATCTGAAATATTTTCATCCTTTACTGCAGTTTTCATTAACTGATCCACAACTCTTCCCTTAATGAGTTCAAAATCATCTGCTTTTGCAAAGGTGGAAATTGTGAAGAATGCGACTGTTAAAAAAGAAATCAGTGATTTATATCCTGGATTCATCATTTCAAGGTTTAAAGTTTTTCTTTTAATATTGCTTAAATCACAAAAAAACAAAAACCTTGAAAATAATCAGCCAAATTCAGAATAATATTTTGTTCAATTGTAAAAGTTCGTTGAATTGATACCTAATTTATCCTTGCATCAAAAATTTTGGATTTTGGTATTATGAAGTACCTCTTCGCTAATAGTGAACTCGGTATTCCTGATATAAAAAATACTTATTGAATTTTTTTTTGCTTTTATTCAATTAAGGGATATCTCGCTGATCATCTGGTTCGGATACAGAGGTAGAAGATTTATCATCGAAAAAGTGGAGCCATTCATCAAAACATTTTAATCCAACTCGCAGAAAATTAAACCAGATATCTATAGTTTATTTTAAAAATAATAGCTTTGGTCTGTCAGTGATACTAAAAAGGTAATGAATAACAAACTGCAATTGCTCAGGATTTTTGTGATTATATCATGGGGAAAACATCCGGATGGTTTCCAAAGTCATGCCAAATGCCAACTTTTGATACCTTGTATGATTTGGATGATTATCATGTCCTCCTGCAAAACCGAGCCATATGATTCTAACTGGATAAAAGAAGAAACTTTGTCCATTAGTCAGTATCTTGATAAAAACCGCGATGAATATTCAAAATTCCACAGGCTCCTTTTGGAGGGAAAAATGCTGAACACATTGTATGCCTATAATCCGTATGGTGATGATTATACCCTTTTCCTTCCAACCAATGAAGCCATCGATCAGTTCATCCAGGATAATCAGGACTACGGAAATTTTGAAGAATTGCTGAGTGACACCGGCTATATAAAGGAACTTACAAGGTACCACACAGTGAACAGAAGGATGCATTCCGATGAATTTCCTGATGGTGCCCTGATTGATACCACGCTTACCGGAGACAGACTGGTTACAAGTTTTTATACTGAAGGAAGCAATCAGCTTATCAAGGTCAATAATTCAGCCTCTATTCTTAAATCCAACCAAAAAATGTCAAATGGATTTGTGCATGTTATTTCAAGGGTACTGCAAAAGCCAGAATTTTCGGGTTACGACTGGCTTCAGCAACAGGATGAATACTCTATTCTTGCTGAGGCTGTCAGGCTTTCCGGAATAAAGAACAGGCTTTGGTGGAATAAATATACCATCCTTGCTGAACATGACAGTGTTTATCACAGGTATGGGATTCGGGATATTGAAGAACTGAAGGCACGCATTGCAACGCCTGGCATGTCGCTTTCGAACGTTAATAATGATTTCTTTCTGTTTACTGCATATCATTTTGTGGGTGGAGAATATTACCTGAATGATTTTTCCTGGGGAAACAGATATTATCAGACCATGGCTGGAAAGTTGGTACCAATTAATATCGGAGTAGAGGTGAAAATCAACCAGGGCGTTGATAATTATATATATAAAGTTTCAGGCAATGGAGAACCTCTGGTAATCGACTACATCCGTCCGGTGTGGGAATCCTGTAATGTTATTACAAAGACAGGTGCAATTCATTCCATATCGGATATACTGAACTTTGAACCCTTTCCCCGTCAGTGACTGGTGAATCTGCACTTTCTTCTGAAACTTCTTTAACATTTAAGACAGAATTTCATTAAAATCTGAACCAGTGGCGGACGCTGTAAGTCTTGCCGTTATCTGTGGGTTCTTCAAGGAGTACAGGTGTATTTACAGCAGTGACATTTGACTGATAACCCTCTGTACTGGGCAAAGTGCCCCTGATTGTATTAGTCATATGATCCCATGTGAGATTTCTGCCCCCCAGCGTCCGGATGGTTTGTTTGCCGTTAGCTTCGGTCACAGAGGTGCCTACCTGGTTCAATATCCAGCTCCTGAGTGTATTTCTGCCGACATTTTCCATCTGCCGCTTCATTTTGTTGTATACCTGGAAATTGAATATGTCTTCATCTCTGTCAATCCAGTTTATCAGCAGAGATGAATCGGTATTTAAAGCGTAATCTGGGATAGGAAAAAACAACAATTGCCCGTTATGACTGGCAATGTCGTCGATGGCTCCTGAAAACATCAGTGCTTTCCTGAATGTAGTATAGTTTGGGCGGCAGAATACAGGTCCGGTGACACTTGTAAAGGCCCGGTCGGGAACATATGTATCCAGACCGATGAAAGTACAGTTGCTGCCAAATTCCTTTCTGATAATACTTTCCTCTTTCTGGCGGTACCTGTTGCTGTTTTTAAAAATCTGCCTGTATTGATTGGTGGAGGGATATATGGGCGACGACCTGAAATTCTGACCAACAATGAGATCCACAATATCAGGTGGCAGTGATTTATGGTCACCCCAGTGTGGAAATCCAGACTTTGATGTTAATGTGCCGTCAAAAAATTCCTGCAAAGCGTCATCAGTGGGAACAAATATTCCGTTATGCCTGACCAGGGTCTGGTTTATATCATAAATACGCTCACTGTGCAGGTCAAATGCAAGTTTAGGGTAATTTAAATCCCATAAAGTGTCAACAACCCCGCCCTGCCGGACATCAGGCTGATTAAATGTTGCTGTAATATTGGGTTTGAACTGGGGGTAATACCAGTAAACCAGGTCCAGAAAAAGCCTGTATGACTCATTGGGAGTTTCTTTTTCAAGCAGTTCCTGGCCATTCATCATTGGAGGCACAACCCTGTCGATGATATGGACTATACCATTTTCGGCTAAAATATCAGACTTCAAAATTTTGGCACCAGCAAAATAAACAGCGCCCGGTTCATATGCCCTGTCGAAATAAAAACGGAAATCTGCTGCTGTGATGCCATTTAGCTTCATATACTCGTCATAAAAAACAGGCACATATTTTCTGGATTGTACATACACCCTTTTATACCGGGTTGCATTGATAGAATCCAATACAATCAGTTCTTTCTTCCTGACCTTTCTGGTCCAGTATTTTTCTACCGGATTCAGCAACATGGTCATGCGCTTGAATGCATGAGGGTTCGTATTGTTGTCCTTACCCGTTTTCCATCCATTTACACCAAGGATCTGTAACTGATCGAGCGTCCATGGGCTTTGGACAACATGGAAGGTTGTTATCCTATCAAGTTCGTCAGGGGGAATATCATAAACAGTCGGGTAATTGTTCTCAGATAAGAATTGTTTCATGGCTTCATCTGTTGGTGCAAAAACACTCCAGCTGCCCGAAACATCAATGATCTTATCCAATCCTGCCAGTTGTAAACATTCAGTAAATAAGGTGAGATCTTCCTGAACCGATACAGTGGTATATAATTTTCCCGGAAGCCAGTCGGGCCTGCTATATTTCTCATGTTCAGGCCACATCTCACAACCAGTTGTCAGAATTATAATTGACAGGAGGAAAAAAAGTTTATGGTTTATCATTACCTGATAAAAATCCAATGATTAGTTCTTATAAAAAAAGTAAATCTACATAAAAATTTTAAACTACATGAGTATTTATAATAGGGCCGTAATTCCTGTCACGCCTTTAATTCAGGAATAATTGTTCAACATGTGGTTTCAAGTAAACCACATAATTCTCCATAGGGATTCTTCTGGAAAAACACCTTATTTCTTAAATTGCGGACAGATATTTTATTTCGATGGGCTGCCTGTCACTACAGGTACGTTATATTTTGCAGTACGGGCATCATTGATTACGCCAGACCAATTCAGTCCGAATGCAAAGTCGTAGGTGTTACCATCGCTGTCAGTATGACATTCCATATCCCGCGGCACGTCCTCAAACTGAGCCTCTACAGTCTCCATATTTGCAGGCATTTGAAGGGGAAGCAGTCCGGATGGCTCTACCTGTCCTGCAATTATTTCCAGAAATGCTTTATCGGGCAGCCAGGCAGACCTGTCACCACCAAATCCCACAAGGATGGCATCGACTTCACTCTCGAATTCCCTGAATACCATAGGGGTCGAAACGTTTACAGCAACTATGATTTTACCAGCCACAGAAGCAGTTCTCAATAACAGATCAAGATCACTTTCATTTTTAATGATCCCCGTCCTCCCGAAATATGAGCGGTTTTCCTTTACCAGTGACTTCATTTCGCCATAACCTTCAGCCGAAGTTTCTGTAACCTCTACCATATCTCCACCTATAGATTCCTTACGGACAAATTCTGAATTTGTTGTATAAGGCCTGTATTGCAGTGAAATAGGCAGATATGTGTATTTGCTGCCATCGGTCGTAACGCCACCGAAACCCATATAAGTTGGATTTCCATTCTGAGGACTGGTTATCCGTACAAGAGCAAAATCACATTTGGCAATTTCTGTTGCAGATGCACGGATGATATCCTTTGGAGAAACCTCAGGATTGCCATTCTCATCAGCCGGGCCTGTAAGTTTATTTGCAAGGGCATCAGTTACAACATTGAAATATTCTCCTGCTGCTTCAGGGTCGAAAGCCGGCCTGGCAGAAGCCGGACTGGCCTGTCGTCCGGTAGTCGCGGGTGAAAAGACCCTTGGAATATATACAGTAGGTTTATCTTCTCCCGGAGATACTTTGTGAATTATGCCGCCAGTATTCTTCAGCATCACCACTGATTTGAGCATTGCCTGATAACCCTGGGCATTATGTTCCGCATTGTTTGGAACTGTTTCAGCCTTCTCAATACTGAGATATGGATTATCGACAATCCCGATGTTAAAATGGGTTCTCAGGATTCTCAAGGTCGAGTGTCTCATCAATTCGTTCATTGACTCTTCACCCAGTTTTTTAATTCCCAGTTGATAGGCTTCCATGGCAAGATCTATATCTTCCTGGCCCGATCTTCCCTCACCGCCAAAGGCATCACATCCGGCTTCCAGAATCGCCAGCATGCATTCAGCAGGAGTCAGGTTTTCCACTCCGAAATTCTTGCCGGTAATGATTCCAAAATCCGTTAGAATATATCCATCCCATCCGTGGTTCTCTCTTAAAAGTGTGTTGATTTTATATTTGCTGTAGCTGGAAGCAACACGCTCATTACCTACAGGCGATCCGTCTGCTTCGATTCCTATAGAAAAGTTGGTCATGGCTGCCGTTACGGTTTCTGTTTTTCCCGGCAGGTCCATACAGGCAATAAACGGAAGGAGATGAGTATTAAACTGGCCGCCCGGAAATACATTATATGCCCCATCGCGTGTATGAGATTCGCGCCCGCCTTCAGCGGCGCCATCACCTGGCCAGTGCTTCATCTGGTTGTTCACGCTGTGTTCGCCCCAGCCCAGATCATTTCCATCTTCGTCGTATGTAGATTGCCATCCGTTTATTACGGCTCTTGCCATTTCCACTGACAAGGCCGGATCTTCTCCAAAAGTGCCGGAAATGCGTTTCCAGCGTGGTTCAGTAGCCAGATCCATTTGTGTGGCTACCTGCATGGATATGCCCATGGCACGCCACTCTTCTGACATCACTCTTCCGTATTCTGCTCCAACCTCCGGATCAAAAGTTGCAGCCATGGCGAGGTTACTGGGCCATTCAGATACATCTCCTGTTCTGGGGTCGGCTATCCATACAGCAGGAATGCATACCACATTTTCAAGAGTTTCTATATACTCCTGTACCATGTTATTCCATGAGGCCTTTACTTTACCTGTTGTATTCGCACCGGGTGCCCGAAGTTGCCTGTACCCGATGTCCAGCCGGTTTCTGATGATATCATCCAATGCATCAGCATTCACAGTTCCTATACCGAAAGGGTTCATTTTCATGCCCATCATCTGTTCGACGGGGATCTCATTAACTATGCTTGCTGCCCTTTTTTCAAAATCAAGCCGCCAGTCTTCAAATTCATCCAACAAGTTATTCCTGTTGAGATCTTTGAACGCATACCCCTCTGCCTGGATGAGCTGAAGCCCTGAACTCTTTGAATATCCCAGCGTAGCACCGTCTTCATTTGTTACCATGGTCCAGCCATCCGGAGTCAGTGTTTCTGCCCACTTTACTTTGCCGGATCCCAGACGGTCAGGTTTACGGGGATAATCTTCAGCTTTATTGCAGGCAAAAAAGAATGTGAAAACAAATGCCGGAAAGAAGTAGGTAAAGAAAATTTTACTTAATAGTGGAATGTTTTTGATTTGTTTCATAGGTTTATCTCCTGATAATAATGTTATGTAATGAATCCCAGGATGAACCTGCACAAAGAGTGTCAGATTTTTGTGCTGTAGTTGATCAGCCTGGCTATTATAAATCTGTTGGATTTATGAATTTAAAAGTAGTGAAAAATAGTTTGTCACAGTCAATCTGTTAGTTAATTTTCACGTCAAAAAAGCTTTTCATACCTACAGGCAATAATGAATCACCAGATCCTTTAAATTCAATCATTATAGGGACACCAAAGGTCTGTTATGAAGAGTCACTGTATCCTGCTGATTGTTTAATAGTCAGAATAATAAATTCTGCCGGTTTCAAAGGAGCAAAACCAACAAGAATATTTACAATCCCACGATTGATATCAACGAGGGTTGTTGTTTCTATATCACTTTTAACGAAATAAGCTTCTTTTGGAGCAGAGCCCCTAAAGGCGTGTATACCGGTTATTGAATCATCAATTCCTGCGGGTGATTTCCAAACACCGTGTTGCCTTTCAGTTTTAGCCTTCTTCATGTATTTGGCTCATAAACCTTATATCGTTCATCTAAATTCAGTAAAGCTGTTTCTTTGTAAAAAATCATAACTTTACATGATTAAACTATTTTAGGGTGAAAAAACGAATATTATTGCTCATCTCCATCGGCTTCCTGATCAGCTCTTCCACAGCACAGGAAAAGAAATCAAGAATAATTGAAGGCGGTGGCACCGGAGCGTACAGTGCTGTTATGATGACTGAACCATCACTGCCAACCCATACCATCTTCAGGCCCGAAGATGTTTCCTCATTTGGAAGAAAAAACAAGCTGCCTGTGATTGCATGGGGTAATGGTGCCTGTTACAATTCTCCATGGGAGCATGTAAACTTCTTAAACGAGGTTGCCTCACATGGTTTCCTGGTTATTGCCATAGGCACTATGCCCAGGGAAGAAGGGGAACAGGAAAAAAGCCGTTCTGAATCAAAACAAATGCTGGATGCCATCGATTGGGCTATCGCGCAGAACAAGGATAAGAACAGTCCATATTACAACAGGATCGACACGAAAAAAATTGCTGTAAGCGGAATGTCGTGCGGTGGTTTGCAGACCTTGGAAGTGGCGCCTGATCCCAGGATTTCAACCATTGTGGTCCTCAACAGCGGCTTGTTTGATAACCCTGTTGGCAGGATGCCCGGGATGCCCCAGCTGAAAAAGGACCAGCTGGAAAAGATCCATACACCAACACTGTATCTGCTTGGTGGAGAATCTGACATTGCTTATAAAAACGGGATGGATGATTTCCGTAGAATTAATCATGTTCCTGTGTTTGTAGGAAACATGGATGTCGGACATGGCGGTACGTACAGCAAGCCTTACGGCGGAGAATTTGCCAGGGTGGCCACTCATTGGTATAAATGGCAGCTGAAAAACGACCGGGATGCCGGCAAAATGTTTACCGGTAATCCATGCGGGCTTTCTCAATCTGATGTTTGGACTGTTGAGAAAAAGAATATGCCATAAAAGATTTCCCTGATTGGAAGGTCAGAATAACCTGACCATAAAATACAGAAATATCTAATGCCTGGAACTTCAAGTACATTAATCTTAATTTTATAAAGTGGAGAGAATTTAAGAGCTTAGAATTTATGTTTTAATTACCTGTTATGGATAAATTCATTTATACCGCGATTTTAGTATTCATTGTATGTTTCAATTCCTATTCCCGGAATCCTTTAATCAATGTTGTAATAATTGGATCCCACCCTGATGATGCAGATAAGCAGGCTGGGGGTACTGCTTTGGAATTTCTGAAAAGAGGACACAACGTTTTATTTGTTTCCCTGACGAATGGAGATGCCGGACATCAGACCATGGGAGGAAAAGAACTTGCCCGGAGGCGCTATTCCGAAGCGCAGGAAGCCGGTCGTCGGTTTGGGGTGGAATATATCGTTCTGGATAATCCTGATGGAAAACTTCAGCCTGATATTGAAATCAGGGAGGAGATTATCCGGATCATCAGAAAATTCAAGGCTGATATAGTAATTGGACACCGGCCCAATGCCATGCACCCCGACCGGCGAAACTCAGCAATATTGCTTCAGGATGCAGCATATATGGTTATTGTTCCAAACGTTGTACCCGAGGTGCCACCTCTGGATGAAAATCCCCTGTTCCTTTATTTTGAAGACAATTTTAAAAACCCCAATCCTTTTCAACCACATATTGTGGTGGATATCACTGATTCGTTTGAACAAAAAGTTTATGGAATGGCAGCCCATCAATCACAGTTTTTTGAATGGCAGCCCTGGATTGCAAAAACACTTGACAAAGTACCTGCAGGTGAGCAGGAGAGACTGGAATGGCTTGCCGGAATAAGCAAAAGTCCCCTCACCAAGGAAAAGCAGAGTCAGTTGATAAAATGGTATGGGAAAGCACATGCCGGAAAAGTTAAAATCACAGAATCATTTATGATTTGCGAATATGGTAAAAAGCCTGATGCAGAAGAAGTAAGGCGGTTGTTTCCGATGATGAAGAACTAAATGGCTGGAGATATTTTGGTTTATTTGTAAAAAGAATAACAGGTTTATTACGATGATATAAATTTCGATGAACCCATAATGATGGCAGGTGAAAAAAAGTTTCAATGGAAAAAAATTGAAGGGAGATTGACTGATATGATTAATTCTCCCGATAAAGTTTTCACCCGGATGCCAATTATATAATCACTATCCAAATAATACACATCAACTTTCTGATTTTTTTATCAGACCTCGTTTCCTTTCAACTCCTCCGTAATTTAATCTGACTGAATCTATATATATGCCAAATCTGGCCTCATTCAGGTTATTCATTCCTACAGGATAACTTCGGATTATATTCGGGATTAATTCGGAATATATTCGCGGCAGAGCGAATATATCGCGAACATATCGCGAATATATCGCGAACTTATACCGGAGATGATATGGACACTGACCGGGTGACTGTGGTTCATAAATGGAGCAGAAAATTGTATTTTATCCCCTGTTGATTCAGGTGAGTCATCTGGTCAGTAAAGCTGTCACATGATTTATCATGATCTGATGGATGACCCGGCAGGATAGAATGAGCATGAAATCAAAGATCAACAGGCTGTGGGGAATCTTTCAGGCTGAAGTATGTTATTACTAAAAACAAAAACGGGTACTTCGATTTTACTGAAGCACCCGCTTTATATTTATTTTATTAATGTATTAGTACCTGTAGTGTTCCGGTTTAAACGGACCTTCATTTGATATTCCGATATAACGGGCCTGCTCGTCGGTAAGTTTTGTCAGCCTTACACCAAGTTGTTCGAGGTGGAGGCGGGCTACCTCTTCGTCGAGTTTTTTCGGGAGCCGGTATACATCAATTTCGTAGTCATTTTGCCAGAGGTCGATTTGTGCGAGCGACTGGTTGGTGAAGGAGTTGCTCATTACAAATGACGGATGGCCAGTGGCGCATCCAAGGTTTACAAGGCGGCCTTCGGCCAGCAGGTAAATGCTGTGCCCGTCTTCAAATGTATATTTGTCAACCTGGGGTTTAATGTTGGTTCTTTTAACACCAGCCATGCGGTTCAGGGGTGCTACCTGGATTTCGTTGTCGAAATGGCCGATGTTGCATACAATAGCCTGGTCTTTCATGGCAGCCATGTGTTTGGTGGTGATCACATCCTTGTTGCCGGTGGTTGTAACATAGATGTTGCCTTCATCGAGGGCATCTTCCATGGTTTTCACCTCGAAACCTTCCATGGCAGCCTGAAGTGCGCAGATGGGGTCGATTTCAGTAACAATAACCCTTGCGCCATAACCGCGCATCGATTTTGCACAGCCTTTGCCCACGTCGCCATAACCTGCAACAACAACTACTTTGCCGGCAATCATTACATCGGTTGCCCTTTTAATGCCATCCGCAAGCGACTCACGGCAACCGTAAAGGTTGTCGAATTTTGATTTGGTAACCGAATCATTTACATTGATAGCAGGGAAAAGCAGGTTGCCCTGTTCCTTCATATGGTAAAGGCGGTGAACTCCTGTAGTAGTTTCTTCTGAAACCCCTTTGAAATCCTTTGCTGCTTCACGCCAGCGGTTTGGTGTTTCCTTCAGGATTTGCTTCAGCAATTTATTCAGTTCTTCTTCATCTTCGCCGTCAGCCGGCCTGTCGAGGATGGAAGGATCGGTTTCAGCTTCATAGCCTCTGTGTACCATCAGGGTGGCGTCGCCACCATCGTCAACAATGAGGTGTGGCCCTTTGCCGTTGCCAAAATTGAGGGCCTGATCGGTACACCACCAGTATTCTTCAAGTGTTTCACCTTTCCATGCAAATACAGGAATTCCAGCTGCGGCTATGGCTGCTGCAGCATGGTCCTGTGTGGAAAATATATTGCAGCTTGCCCATCTTACTTCTGCTCCAAGTTCAACCAGCGTTTCGATAAGAACAGCAGTTTGGATGGTCATATGAAGGCTGCCGGTAACCCTGGCCCCTTTAAGGGGTTTTTCAGGGCCAAATTTTTTCCTGATGGCCATCAGTCCGGGCATTTCCTTTTCTGCGATTTCAATTTCCTTTCGTCCAAACTCAGCAAGTTTGATGTCGGCTACTTTGTATTTTAATTGTTTTTCTAAAGCAATGCTCATTTTATGAAATATTTATATGTTTTAATCAAGGCGTGCAAAGTTAACAAATTTCGGAGTATATGGTTGAAACTGATTATCTGGTGTGGGTTAATTGCCTAAATCCGACAGAAACTTTATACGCATCAGCCGTATATCATCTTCCGAATAATCTTCTTCACCCAGCACTTCAAGGGCTTTTTCGATAGAGTCGTTTTCAGCTTCCCTGAAGTAATCGAACACCTCTTCCTGGCGTTCTTCATCGAGCACTTCATCAAGGTAGTAGTCGATGTTCAGTTTGGTGCCCGAGTTTACAATGGCTTCAACTTCTGCAATAATATCTTTCACTTCTACGCCCTTTGAGTTGGCAATGTCGTCGAATGACAGTTTGCGGTCGATGCTTTGTATAATGAACACCTTCATTTTTGATTTATTCGGAACAGAACGGACAACAAAATCTTCAGGACGCTCAATGTCATTTTCTTCAACATACTTTTTGATCAGTTCCACCACTTCCTTACCATACCTCCGCGCCTTTCCCTGTCCGACTCCCTGTATTTTTTGCAGTTCTTCAAGTGTAATCGGGTACTGGATTGACATATCGGAAAGCGATGGATCCTGGAAAATAACAAAAGGAGGAAGGTTGTGCTTCCTTGCAATTTGTTTCCGCAGGTCCTTTAAAATGGCAAAAAGTGCAGGATCACCGCTGTTAGCGGCCGACGGTGCAGCTGTTGCAGCCGATTCCATATCTTCATCATAATCGTGGTTTTTAACCAGCATGAAGGACGATGGGTTCTGCAGGAATTCATGACCTTTTTGTGTAACTTTCAGCAGGCCGTAATTTTCTATATCCTTATTGATATAACCTTTAATCATTGATTGTCTGAAAACGGCATTCCAAAACCGTTCATCATGGTCTTTCCCGGTACCGAAAGTCTTCAGTGTGTTGTGCCTGAATGATTTGATAGCTGCAGTTTTATTCCCTATAAGAATGTTGGCAATATGTTCGGCTTTATATTGTTCATTTACTTCGAGTATAACTTTCAAGGCACGTGACACTTCGCTGCCGGCTTCCACCTGTTCTTTTGGGTTCAGACAGTTGTCGCAGTTTCCGCAGTTTTCCTGGCCGTATGTTTCTCCGAAATAATGGAGCAATATGATCCGCCGGCAGATAGCAGTTTCGGCATAAGAAACGGTATCGAGCAGTAGCTGTTTTCCAATTTCCTGTTCGGCAACAGGTTTGCCGTGCATGAATTTTTCAAGTTTCTGTATATCCTTGTAGCTGTAAAAGGTAATGCATTGTCCTTCTCCACCGTCACGGCCTGCCCGACCAGTTTCCTGGTAATAACCTTCAAGGCTTTTGGGAATGTCGTAATGGATTACAAAGCGCACATCAGGTTTATCGATTCCCATACCAAAAGCGATGGTTGCCACAATAACATCCACTTCCTCCATCAAAAATTTATCCTGGTTGGCAGATCGGGTGGCTGCATCCATACCGGCATGGTACGCAAGGGCCTTGATTCCATTAACAAGTAAGGTTTCAGCAATTTCTTCCACCTTTTTACGGCTCAGGCAATAAATGATGCCCGATTTGCCTTCATTCTGCCTGATGAATTTGATGATCTGTGCTTCAGGCTTAACTTTAGGCTTTATTTCATAATACAGGTTGGCCCTGTTAAATGATGCCTTAAAAACATTGGAGTCGAGGATGCCAAGGTTTTTCTGGATGTCGTGCTGCACTTTAGCTGTAGCTGTTGCAGTGAGTGCAACAATGGGAGCGGTGCCTATTTCTTCGACAATGGGCCTGATCCGGCGGTATTCCGGTCGGAAATCATGGCCCCATTCAGAAATACAGTGAGCTTCATCTATTGCATAAAATGAGATCTTTATGTTTTTAAGGAATTCAATATTTTCTTCCTTGGTTAGTGATTCAGGTGCAACATACAATAGTTTGGTGCGACCTGCCATCACATCGGCTTTCACCTCCTGAATGGCAGCCTTCGATAATGATGAATTTAAAAAATGGGCTACATAATCTTCAGTTTGCATGCCCCTGATAGAATCCACCTGGTTCTTCATCAGGGCAATCAGTGGTGATATAACAATGGCAGTACCATCAAGTAACAGGGCAGGCAGCTGGTAGATCAATGATTTGCCACCACCGGTTGGCATCAATACAAATGTATTTCTTCCATCCAGTACGCTTTTTACTGCTTCTTCCTGTTGTCCCTTAAACCGGTTGAATCCAAAATACTGCTGTAAATGCTGGGTTAGTGATATGTCTTTGTTCATAAAATCATTTCTCTCTTCCTCATCTTATTTTTAACGCGAATCCTAAATTATTAAAAGTAAGAAGAATGACAATAGGTTTTTTGTTTTTTTAAGAATTAAATAGCATTCTGATAAATAATGAGATGTTTAAAAAGGCTCTGAATTAGAGGAAGTATTTATATTTGTGGAGTTTTTAAAAATCTGGATTTAATGAGTGTTGATGTAATGCAGGAAGGAAAGAAAACGAAAAACGGCTGGGGAAAGAAAAAACAGGGCGATACTTACACAGAGATGTCATTTCTCGATCACCTTGAGGAATTACGCTGGCATATCATCCGTTCTGCCCTTGCAATCATGATATTTGCAATCGTTGCCTTCATCATGAAGGATTTCATTTTTAATACCGTTATTTTGAATCCGCGTACTCCGGAATTCTGGACAAACCGGATGTTCGCTAAAATGGCCGATTATCTAGGGACTGAAGCATTAAAAATCAACCAGACGCCACTCGAACTGATCAGCATTCAGATAGCCGGCCAGTTTTTAACGCATGTGTGGGTTTCCATTATTGCAGGATTTGTAATAGCTGCTCCGGTTGTTTTTTGGGAGTTCTGGAAATTTATTAAACCTGCACTTTATGATAACGAGAGAAAGTATGCCGGTGGAGCAGTATTCTTTACCTCTGTCCTTTTCATTTTGGGAATATTTTTTGGATATTTTCTGATCGTACCCCTGTCAGTTCATTTTCTTGGAAGCTATAATGTAAGCGGGGATGTTGTTAACCAGATTAACCTGAGGTCGTATATTGGTTCAGTAACCTCCATATCGCTTGCATCAGGGGTTGTATTCCTTTTACCCATTTTTGCTTTTTTCTTAAGTAAAGTAGGAATATTGACCCCCCAGTTTATGAAAACCTACCGCAGGCATTCCTATGTAGTAATGCTGCTTCTTTCTGCCATTATCACCCCTCCTGATGTTTTCAGTCAGATCATGGTGTTTATACCGTTATTCCTCCTGTATGAGGTCAGTATCATTATATCGAGGAACGTAGTTAAAAAACGTGAAAAAGAACTTGATGAATTATAGCGCTTTATATAATTCACGTTATTTGTTTAGATGATACTCAGAGCAGAAAATATTGTAAAAAAGTACCGGAAACGCACTGTCGTTAAGGGTGTAAGTTTTGATGTAAAACAGGGGGAGATTGTGGGGCTTCTTGGCCCTAACGGAGCAGGTAAGACGACTTCATTTTACATGATTGTGGGATTAATCCGTCCTCTTTCAGGCAGTATTTATATTGATGATGAAAACATCACCCGGCTCCCTGTTTATAAAAGGGCACAAAAAGGTATAGGTTACCTTGCACAGGAAGCATCGGTTTTCCGTAAACTAAGCATTGAGGATAATCTCAGGGCTGTGCTGGAGATGACCAATTATACAAAGGAGTACCAGCATGAGAAAGTAGAAACTCTGCTTACTGAATTCGGACTTCAGCACATCCGCAAAAGTAAGGGTATACAGCTTTCAGGAGGTGAAAGACGGCGTACTGAAATTGCACGGGCCCTTGCCATCGATCCGAAATTTATTCTGCTTGATGAGCCTTTTGCAGGGGTAGATCCTATAGCTGTTGAAGATATCCAGCAAATTGTGATCAAGCTGAAGGAAAAGAATATCGGTGTTCTGATTACCGATCACAATGTGCATGAAACTTTATCGATAACCGACCGCTCATACCTGCTTTTCGAAGGATCTATCCTGAAGGCAGGCACTGCCCATGATCTGGCCAATGATGAAGATGTGCGACGGGTGTATCTGGGTCAGAATTTTGAGTTGCGTTAACCGGGATTATAAAGCGGTATAATCCGGATTTTACATCAAATTAAAAAATGAAGCTGGCAAGAAAAATTTTTAAGGAAAATTTGGTGAATTATAAAATTGAAGTATTTTTGCAGTCCCAAATTAAAGGGAAATAAAAGGACGGCCCGTTCGTCTAGGGGTTAGGACGCCAGATTTTCATTCTGGTAGCAGGGGTTCGATTCCCCTACGGGCTACAAAAATTAAAAGTATTAAGGTAAACATGGCAAATCACAAGTCAGCTTTAAAAAGAATAAGGCAAAACGAAAAAAAGAGGGTGCTTAACAGGTATTATGCCAAAACCACCCGTAATGCTATCAGGGATTTGCGGAATGAATCGAATAAAGAGGAAGCCGCCAAGTTGTATCCTTCAGTAGCATCTATGATTGATAAGCTTGCAAAAAAGAATATCATTCATAAAAACAAGGCAGCCAACCTGAAATCAAAACTGGCTGTTCAGATGAACAATTTGTAGAAAGTTTTTCATGATATTTAGAAAAGCCTTTCCGGTGCCGGAAAGGCTTTTCTTTTTTCAGCCCTCAGGAATGGTTTATAGTTTCCAAAAATTGCTTAAATTTATGGAAACACCAATAAAAATGAACCAATACAAAAAACTGAACATCAAGGAATGGGCTGTTGAAGACAGACCCAGGGAAAAACTTTTATTACATGGTGCCCGTTCATTATCCGATGCTGAGCTTATTGCCATTCTGATTGGTTCGGGAAACCTGAGCGAGACAGCGGTTGAACTGGGGCGGCGTATTCTGGCATCAGTGAATAATAATCTGAGCGATCTTGGCCGTCGGGGAATCGATTTTCTGAAAACTTTTAACGGAATAGGCGAGGCAAAGGCAATTTCCATTATTGCAGCACTTGAACTGGGCAAGCGGCGGAAAGATGCCGATGTATTTGTTAAAAGGAAAATTACCTGCAGCCGCGATGCTGCAGATTACTTTATGCCCCTGCTGTCTGATCTTAATCATGAAGAATTCTGGGTACTCCTGCTCGACAGGGGCAATAAAATCATCGACCAGTATAAGATCAGCCAGGGTGGTATAGCAGGTACCCTGATAGATGTCAGGATCATTTTGAAAAATGCCCTGGAAAAAACAGCAGTATCACTCATTCTTTGTCACAACCATCCCTCAGGAACGATGGAAGCTTCGGATGCTGACCTTAAAATTACAGGAAAAATAAAAAAAGCAGCTGAACTGATGGACATCACTGTTCTCGATCATGTCATTATCGGTCAAAACCGTTATCTTAGTCTGGCCGACGAAGGAATGTTGCAATAAAGCCAGCATGTATGATACTAATTTACACTGATAAGTTAAATCCCCGCATTGAATATATATTCAGGCTTATTTTTTCGGGTATCCTCCAGAATGAGGTGTCTTTTACTACCAGGTCGATCGATTTCATACAATCTGATCTGCCTAAAATGAATTACTCCTATGAAAAATTTGGCGATGAACTCTATATAAAACCACACCGGCTGCTTCACTGCCGGGCACTTATTCAACCCGATATCCAACCGGTATGGTTTGAGGGGGAAAAATATTTTTTCGACAGTTCGTCTGATTCTGTTTTTCCATTCGACCCATTGGCGGCATCCTTTTACCTGGTAACACGTTACGAGGAATACCTTCAGTTTAAAGGCGACATGTATGGGAGGTTTCGGCCGGAAGACAGCATCCTCACCAAATACAGGCTGATGAAAAAACCGGTTGTTGATATTTGGGCCCGCATGCTGGCGTTAAAACTTAAGGAGCGGTTTCCCGAACTGGTATTCCCTGAGCCGGTTTTCAGGTTTTTACCCACCATTGATGTGGATAATGCATGGGCCTATTTAAATAAGGGATTTTTCCGAAGTATGGGTTCTTTTTTCAAAACCCTGATCAAAGGGAATTTTTCAGAGACAGGTACACGTTTACACGTGTGGCTTGGAAAGGAAAAAGATCCATATGACACATATGATTTTCTGAATGACACTTTTAAGGGAAATGAGGACAAGGTAATTTACTTTTTCCAGGTTGGCGATTACAGCCGCTACGATAAGAACATATCGTGGAGGAACAGGTCGTTTCAGAAGCTTGTCAGAAAAACTTCCACCCTTTACCCTGTAGGAATACATCCTTCATATGCCTCATCAAAAAAGAAAGGCAAAAAGAAACTTGCATCAGAATTCAACCGGCTTCTGAAAATTACAGGTTACAAGGCAGATAAAAGCAGGCAGCACTATTTAAGACTGCATTTTCCACGTACCTACAGGAGATTGGAAGATTTGGGGATTAAGGAAGACTATACAATGGGTTATGCGGCAACCACCGGCTTTAGGGCAGGAACATGTACTCCATATTATTTTTATGATCTGAAGAGGGAAACACAGACAAACTTAAGGGTCATCCCCTTCCAGGTGATGGATGGCACCCTGAACTATTATATGAAATTAAAACCGGAAGAAGCATGGCATGAAATTGAAATCCTGATGAAAGAGGTAAAAAGCACAGGAGGTATTTTTGTGCCAGTCTGGCATAATGAAACACTGGCTGAAACGCCGGAATGGAAAGGTTACAGGGAAATTTTCAGAAAAATGATTCAGAAAGGTTTTGAATGGGCAAATGAAGAGCAACCTAAGATATTTGAGCCACAGGAGCATTGACTTTATTAAATGGGATGTGTGTGCAGGTGAGGCATACAACAGCCGCATATATGCCAACAGCTGGTTTCTCGACCGGACTGCGGTTGAATGGGATGCACTTGTTTTTGGTGATTATGAATATGTAATGCCACTTCCGGTCAGAAGAAAACTGGGAATCGCATACCTTTACCAGCCGCTATACACTCAGCAGCTGGGCATCTTTCCTCCGCCACCCCCACAGGTTGCAGTTGCTTTTTTTGAAACGTTGAAACAGCGGTTCATGTATATGGATATCCAGCTGAATTCATCGAACCTGCCTGTAAGGGATCTTAAAGATGTTGCATTTGCGGGCCGGAAAAATTTTCTGCTGCCGGTATGTGCAGATTATTATGCCATTGAAGCTGCTTATTCATCCAATACAAGACGAAATCTTTCAAAGGCAGAAGCCAACCGGCTTTCTTTTGCTGAGGGAATACCCATGGAAGCTTATCTTAATTTCAAACAGCAGAATCTGCCTGTTAAAATTCCTAAGGAAGGCATGCAGAAATTAAAAAGTATAATAGCTTACTGCCTGTATAAGGGGATTGGTGAAATAGAAGGAGTCTACTCACCGGATAATAATCTTTGTGCTGCGGTATTTTTCTGCCGGTGGAAGGAGCGGGTTATTTATTTGAATGCCGTTTCGAGTGAAGAGGGAAAAGAGTTGAGAGCCATGTTTTTTTTAATCGACAGGTTTATACGGTCGGTGGCTGGGAAAGACCTGGCCGTTGATTTTGAAGGGTCGATGATTCCGGGTATTGCCCGTTTTTTTGAAGGATTTGGCGCTGCACCTGAAGTGTATTACCAGGTGAAATACAACCGTATTCCAGCCTACCTGCACTGGATTAAAAGATTAACCAAATGAGAAAGATTCCGCGTTTTATTAGCAGGCAGATCGGCAGGTGCATTTCGGCCGACTGGCTTCTGCAAAGGGAATTCCCCTGCTTCCTGCCATTCTACCACGTGGTGAGCGATAAGAGGTTGCCACACATTTTAAATTATCCCTACAGAAACCGGCATGATTTTGAAAAGGAACTTGATTTTTTTCTTCAATATTTTAAACCAGTATCACTTGAAGAACTGGTTTCAGGAAATTGCACCGGAAAGAAAGTGTTTCATCTGACTTTTGACGATGGCCTGCGGGAGTGTTCCGAAGTTATTGCACCAATACTCCTGAAGAAGGGAATCCCGGCAACTTTTTTTATCAACACAGCTTTTGCAGACAACATGGACTTGTTTCACAGGTACAAGGCCAGCCTGATACTCAGCAAGCTCAGGCAGAAACCAAACCGGACAGTACGAAAAATACTCACGGCACATCAGATGAAAGGCGACCGTGTGTTATCGGCCGGATATAACGATATGCACGTGTTGCGCGATGCAGCCTTATTATTGAAAATTGATTATGAAAAATATTTAAGGAAGAAGAAGCCTTACCTTACATGGGAACAAATTAAACAGCTTGCAGCTTCTGGTTTTACCATTGGTGCACATAGCCACACACATCCTGAGTTGTGGAAACTTCCGGCTAAAGATCAGCTTCGGGAAGTGAAGGTGAGCATGGAAAAAGTGGTTGAAGTTTTAAATCCGGCGATTAAGGCATTTTCATTTCCCTATACAGACTCAGGAGTGCCCGCAACTGTATTAAACTCAATCAGAAATGAAGGAATCTGTGACATTACTTTTGGTACCGCAGGAATTAAGTACGACCAGTACGATTATCATTTTCAACGTTATCCGGTAGAACTTCCCGGTGATTTCCTGGATAATCTGAAAACAGAAATTGTTTATTTTGAGTTAAGGAAATGGGTGGGAAAGGCAACAGTGAAGCATTAAGGGCTGAAATCAGGAAAGTAAGGCTTTCAGAGCTTGAAAGTTTTATCCGGAGTAAGGCTTTCAAGCAGCATACCTGGGTCCCCATTGCACCGGCACGGGCAAAGTCTTACATAGAAAATCCACATGGGCATCCTGATGATATCGTCCTGATAATGGCCTACGTTGATGATCAGCTGATTGCGTTCAGGAGCCTGTATGCCGGTGTGATTCAGCCTGAAAGTGGGAGGATAAGGTTTGGATGGTGCAGCGGCAGCTGGGTACATCCCGGATACAGGAGAAAAGGTATTTCCCTCCATTTGTTGAAGGAGGCTTATAATGACTGGAACGGAAGGCTGATGTTTACAAACTATGCCCCTGAATCAGAGAATCTGTATCTGAAAACAGGATGGTTTCATGAAATTCATACTTATGAGGGAGCGAGAGGATACCTGTTCGCAGGAAAGGAGAGGTTTATGTCCATAGCCAGGATTAGAAAATTACCTGCATTTTTGGTTACCCTGGGTTCTTTTTTAACTAATCTGATTGCAAGGTTGCGGATTTTTACATTCAGCCAGAAATTAAATAGTTCATTACAGTTTGAGGAATTGGAATTTCCTGACAACACATGTTATGAATTTCTTAACGTCAATCCCGGAAATTTTCTTTTTGTAAGAGAAGAAAAGGATTGGAACTGGATTTTCAGGTACCCATGGATCACTGGCTACAAGAGCGAATTAAAAGGGAAGTACCCGTTTTCTTCTGTTTCAGGGAATTTTTATTACCGTACTGTGAAAGTGTACAACAAAGATGTAATGACCGGATTCTTTATATTTTCTGTACGTGAGGGAAAATTAAAAACATTGTTTTTTCATCTGAAGCCCGGGATTGAAAAGGATGTAGCCGGTTTTATAAGGAAGTTTACAGCCAGGGAAAAACTTGAAATGGCAACCGTATACCATCCTGAAATTGCACGTTTTCTTTTACAGGATAAATCTCCTTTCTTGTATGTCAAATCTTATGGACAAAAGATTTACAGTACTTTCCCGGTTGAAAAATCAAATAGTTTCATGTATGGAGACGGTGAAGGCGATTATGTGTTTACATGATCATGGTATTTTCTCATACAACCCATAAATCATTGGATTTCCTTCACGGACATTGATTTGAAAATTATCAATCAGAAAATGATCTCTTCCTTTGTTCCAGACAAAAACCTTTAAAATCATATTACTGTAGTCAAGATTGATGTCTGAAAGTTTAAGGGAATGATGTACAGAATACCATTCATTGGATGTGAGGGCCGGATCTTTAAATGAGTTAAATTCTGCCCCGTCGAAATGTAGAACCTCCTCTTCCGATTCAAGGGTTGCCACCAAAATGATTTCGGAAATTTCACGTTCGGTTTTAGTTTCCAGTGAAATGTCGATAAAGTTATTTTGGTGGGTAATGATCTGTTTTAGTGGTATGGCATAGGTTGGTGACCATTCTAAAAGACTGTCCATAAGATATGAATGCGAGTCGTCAAATCCTTCGGCGTGCATAATTTGATCATCATTTACAGAGTACCAGCCATCAGGTGCTGTTTTTTTAAAATTTAGTGAAGTTACATTAGCTGGCCGGGGAAAATCTGATTTTGAAAACAACCAGGTTGATCCTCCGTAATAGTTCTTTTCTTCAAGCATGACCGGAAAATAACGCATGATTATAGATACGGAGTTGGGTTTGTTTGATGAAAAAGCACCAAAATAAAGGTAGTTGGATTTTAAACTGTTTTCCTTGAGAAAATGTATAAATTCTGCTTCATTTTCAAACGTATCAAACCACGTGAATGCTGAATCGGTCTGGTGCTTCTCAAGATAATAACTTGTAATTTTTTTATGCGAATCAATGATATGAATGATACTGCTGTTTTTTTGTTTTGCTTTTTTTAAATCTGTAACAATATTTTCGTAGGGTGATTCATAAAAAATGCGGTAGTGTTGACGTTCGGTAATCAGAGTAAAAATATTGACCGTAAGTATTATGGTTACCAGGAGGAGGTTGATACTTGCTTTTTGGTTGGAAATATGACAAAACAGGATAAACAGCAAAGGAGAAAATGAAAACAGCAACACAGAATATTGTAAAACAGGATTAAACTGTACCGAATACCAGTATCCAATAAGTAGAGGCAACAAAAACCAGGCAATAAATAACAGGTAATTCTGCAGAACAAGATTGCTTTTTTTCAGATAAACAATTCCCCATAAAGCTATTGCCACAGCCATTATTACTGATAATGGTGAAAAGTTAAAAATGTAGTACAAGTATTCCAAAAAGAATGATTTTTCCGGTTTGGCCAGCCAGCCTCCCACACCTCCTGTTTTCAACTGATCCATAAATATGCCCAGGTGTGGAATATAAAAAAAGAAGATCATTAATCCTAAAAAGACATAGCGAAGCAAAAACTTCCCAGGTATTAAAAACAGGCCGCTTAATCCAACAATAGCAGCGAAAAGCAGGCTGAAGTGGTGGTTATAGGCACACAAAACGGCGGCCAGGACATAGAGCATGCCGTTTACTTTAAACTTATTGGAAGGGGTTTTTACCAGGGATGACCAGAAATAGACCATCAGTAGTGAAAAAAACATACCACTGATATAAGGCCTGGCAATCTGGCTGTACATGATTGTGTATTGTATGGAGGCAGTGAAGGCAGCGCACATGAGGCCTGCCGTTTCATTGAACCATTTCCGGGAAACAAGGTACACCAATAAAACCGAAAGCACGCCCATAATTGTGAATGGTAATTTTACTATCCATTCAGCCCTTCCAAACAGTTTTATCCAGTAATACAGGAAGACCTGTATTCCAGCCGGATGTCCGTCAGGCCGGACACCATATTCAATCAATTCGTTGAAGGAATTGAAGTCTGTCCGGAAGAGAGCACTAAATTCATCATGCATAAATGGGATTTCCTGAAAACGGTAAAACCGAAGTATGGCTGATACGCCCAGAATTAATATCAGGATTGTTTTATTGGTTAATCTCATATTGCCATTACCAGTGTTCAATTCAGGAGCATAAATGTAAACACGTTTTTCCATTTAACCGCAGAAGTATAATGGTTTTAACCGATTTAAAAGCAATGAGGATGAAAATACCAGTGCCTGCATTTTTTCTAAATGAATTTTCCCATTTTTGCACGGCAATTTACAAATGAAGTATTGAGAACTTTTTGATATAACAATTTTGTAATATTTGGATAAATAAGCATCAGTAGTAATAAAATTCTTATAATGGATATAAAAGTTTTAGGTAACAATCGTTCCATTTTTGATCAGTACCTGGCAGAGATCAGGGATATCAACATTCAGAAAGATCCTCTGCGGTTCAGGGAGAACCTTTACAGATTGGGAGAATTGTTTGCCTATGAAATCAGCAGGGAGTTAAAATACAAGGTAACCAATGTAGTTACCCCCCTGGGCACAGCCAAAGTTCCGGTACTTGAAAAGCAGCCGGTACTTGCTACCATTCTGAGAGCAGGACTTGCCATGCACAATGGCCTTTTAAAAATCTTTGACCGCGCTGAAAATTGTTTCATATCGGCCTATAGACGATATACTGAAGCAGGGCAATTTGAAATTGAGTTTGAATATATGGCTTCACCATCGCTCGATGGGAAGGTAGTCATCCTGTCTGACCCAATGCTTGCTTCCGGGAAATCCATAGAAATAGGTTATGAAGCTTTATTCAGCAAAGGAACCCCTGAGCATGTTCACCTTGTTTCCATCATAGCAAGCCGTCAGGGGGTAGAATATGTCACCAATGCCATTAAGGCACCGAATGTAACGTTATGGCTTGGTGCTGTAGATGATGCACTTACATCCAAATCATACATTCTGCCCGGATTAGGTGATGCAGGTGATCTGGCCTATGGCGAAAAAATTGATTCGAAACAAGGTCAGAAGTAGACCTCCACATTTACATCATCGCGGCTGAATCCCTTCTCCTTGATGATTTCCATTGCATCAAAAATCATATCACTGTTACCGCACAGGTAGAAACATGTGTTTTGATCAAAATGTGCTTCCTGAAGATATTTAGTGACCCTGCCTGAATAATCGCCCGAAGAGTCGCGGGATGTACACAGGAGAAATTTTTCCTTGTCATACTCCTCCCTTTCATAAGCTTCATTGGCATATTTTACGCCATGGATGAGGCGGTAGTTCAGGCCTGGATTGCTCTTCACCATACTATGAAAAGGAGCAATGCCTGTTCCGCTTGCAATAAAAACATGAAGGTGTGTGTCCCGTTTTGATGAATCAAGAGTAAAACGGCCAAAAGGACCATGTATTTCTACTTTATCACCTGGCTTCAGATGTTTCAGCTTTGGTGTGAAATAACCTCCTTCAACTTCTTTTACAAGTACTTCAAGGTAAGGAGCATCTTCAGCATTATAAATAGAATACTCACGGCTTTGATAATCGCCTGCAATGGAAAGCGAAACATGCTGTCCTGCCTCAAATTTGAACCTGAATTTAGGCATTTGCAGTATAAATGTGCTATCGGTCAGGTATTTTAACTGTTTTACTGTGTAGTAATTGGCATCAATTTGAATTTCCGGCTTCATTTCAATTGTCATGTTTTTATTTTGTTAAAAATCAAAAGTAATATCTAAATCTAATTAAAAGACGGTTTAGTGTTCTATTTTACCGGTGAATTTAGAGAATTAACCGATTAATAACATAATTGTTCGGATGAAAGGGTGTAAATTTAAACAGAAGATTGAAAAAGAAAAAATTTATTTTTTAGCCGGAATAAGAATTAAACGAAAATGAAAACTCTAATTGTTTATGCTACATCTCTCAGTTGTACAGAAAAAATAATCCTGCAAATGAAGGGCTATCTTGGTGGGGATGTCACTGTTATTAACCTGAGAAAACAAATTGTTCCTTCGTTGAAGGAATTTAACCGGATCATAATAGGAGGTTCGGTTCATTCAGGCCAGATTCAGAAGCAGGTTATTGAATTCTGCTCTATATGGAAAAACGAACTGCTTCTTAAGGAACTGGGACTTTTTACCTGTAGCACAGAATCAGGAGAAGTTGCCCGTAAGCAGTTTGAGGAAGTATTTCCAGTGGAGTTACGTGAAGCAGCCAAAGTAACGGCCTTTTTTGGCAGAGCCTTAGATTCAGGGAGGATGAATTTTCTTGAAAGAATGATTGCTGAAAAAGTTCCCCATTTCAGGCATAGCACTGCAAAACCTGATTTTGAAGCAGTGAGAAGATTTTCAATGCGCATGGACCGTATTTTCAATCCTTTTCTGTTTATCTCCTAAAAGTTAAGGTAAAAATCCCGTGTGAACTTTTTGTAAATATCAGTATAATTCTGGTTGTCATTGGTATGTATGTTCAGGAATCCGTGGTTAACCGTTACTTTTTTTTTGCTGAATTCCATTAAGTACCTGTGAGGGACTTTCAGGTTGTTTGGACGTACAATGGTAAGACGGGAAGGAAACAGCCCGTGTTTTTCAGCAACTTTTTGAAATGGTGGTGCTGTAGTGGCAGGTAATATAACCGAAAACAACCCGTCGTCTGTCAGCAGGTGTGCGACCCCCCTGGCCAATTCTTCAGGAGGAAGCAGGTGATTATGCTTTGCAATAGATAAATTTTCTACTTTAGGCTTCCGGCTATTTTCAAAAAAGGGTGGATTGGAAACAATGAGCCCAAACCGAGAGGTACATGTCTGATGAAATTCCTGGAATGAAACATTCAGCATGCTGATCCTGCTACTCCATGGGGAATTCATGGCATTTTCCGAAGCTTCCAGCGCTGCTTCCGGTTCATAGTCAATTCCGGTGACATGCGCCTCAGTTGAACGTTGCGCCAACATGAGTGCAATGACTCCTGTTCCTGTCCCGATATCAAGGATACTGCCTGTCTGTGGAACAGTTGTCCATGCACCCAGCAATACACCATCGGTACCGACCTTCATGGCAGCCTTTTCCTGAATGATAGTGAACTGCTTGAACCTGAAGTAATTGTTTCTGCCCATATCAGAAGTTTTCAAATGCACCCAATCCAAACAGTGCAAAATCATATTTAACAGGATCTTCCGGGTCGAACCGGCGAAGCCTTTCAGTGACTTCTTCCACCGCTTTCCAGTCATTTTGTTTTCGATTCAAAAGGCCAAGTTTTCTGGCAACGTTTCCTGTATGTATATCGAGGGGAAGCATCAGGCTGGCAGCAGGAATGCCTTTCCACAATCCAAAATCAACTCCTTTGTTATCAGAACGGACCATCCAGCGAAGAAACATGTTCAGTCGTTTTCCTGATGCTCCGGTTTCAACATTTGCAATATGTTTGCGGGTGCGTTCGCCAGCTGGTTCAAAGAAAACTGAATGAAAATAGCCAAGGGCGCTTTTAATTGTTCCCTGTTTGTTAAATCCGGTTTCAAATACTTTTTCAAGGCCACCGTGGTTTAACATGATGTTTTTTAGTGACCTGATAAAGTATATGCAGTCAGGACCCTGGAAAGTACGGTGTACAAATTTCTCAAGGATGTGATGTTCTGAAGCCGCTGCTGTTGAAATGAAGTCGTAAGGATTGTTGTCCATCAGTTTCATCAGTCGCAGGGCATTGTTTATGATGGAGGTCCGGTTACCCCATGAAATCGTTGAGGTGAGGAATGCAGCCACTTCAATATTTTCTTTGTCGCTGAACAAATGTGGGATTTGTATGGGATCGGTTTTTATGAATTCCGGGCGGTTAAAAAGTCCGATCTTTTCATCGAGAAATTCCTTCAGTTCATTCATCCTGTTTAAGGGTATATAAAATCGGAAAAGCAAGCGAAGTGATCAAACATCCACAATGATTCCATCCCTGATATGAATGATTTTATCAGACCTTTCAGCAAAATGGTCGTCATGTGTTACAATGATAAAAGTCTGACCCATGTCATCGCGCAGCCTGAACAGCAGGTCGTGGAGTTCATCCCGGTTTGCACTGTCAAGGTTTCCTGAAGGCTCATCGGCCAGCACTACTGAAGGATTGTTGATAAGGGCTCTGGCAACGGCAACACGTTGTTTTTCCCCGCCCGATAATTCAGAGGGTTTATGGTGTATTCTATCGGAAAGTCCAAGGTAGCTGAGGAGTTTCAATGCTTCGGTTTCAGCTTCTTTTTTCTGGCGGCGGGCTATAAATGCAGGTATTTCAACATTTTCAAGTGCAGTAAATTCAGGCAGCAAATGGTGAAACTGAAATATAAATCCTATCTCACGATTCCTGAATGCAGAAAGTTCCTTCTCACCCAGTGAGGAAATATTTTTACCGTTGTAGTAAATGTTTCCCATATCAGGTTTGCTCAGTGTGCCAATAATCTGAAGCAGTGTGGTTTTTCCAGCCCCGCTTGCACCGACAATTGAATAGATTTTCCCCGGAGGGATTTCAAGGTTAATGCCTTTTAAAACCTGGAGCGCACCGAACGATTTTTTTATATTATCTGCCTGAATCAATTTGTTTCAGAGTTATGATCTTCAGGTTTATTTTCTATAGCCTGCTTCTTTTCTTGCAGAATCTTTTCTTCCATAGAGGCAACTTCATTCAGATCCTTTTTGATTTTTTCTGTCTCCCTGTCAACAGTAGAGGAAACTTCATTAAGGTCATGCTTAATTTTTTGGGTTTCGCGGTTTACGGTGGCTTTTACTTCGTTAATATCTCTTTTAATATCGGAAGTATGATCATTCAATTCGCGCTGAATTTCGTTGGTGGCTTTTTTAAATTCACGCATTCCCTTGCCAAGTGTTTTGGCAATATCAGGGATGGCCTTTGAACCAAAAAACAGCAGTGCAAGCAACATAACCAGCACCAGTTCCCCGCCACTAATGAATAATATGTAATTTGTCATTTCCATTTTAAATTTGAGTCCACAAATATACAAATTGAAGCTGTCAATCAAACTGCTTATTTGAATAAAAAAACAATAGCCTTGCAGCTGCAAGGCTATTGAATCTGAATGTTAATCAGGTTTTATTTTTTTATTTTAGCTGTCACTGCTGCCAGTTTTTTCTGAAATTCATAGGCAATCGGTGAAGCAATAAATATCGAGGAATAGGTACCTACTAAAATTCCAACCATAAGAGCAAATGTAAATCCGCGGATGGTTGCTCCACCAAAAAGAAATATGGCAAGCAATACCACGAATGTAGAAAGAGAGGTTCCAAAAGTACGGCGGAGGGTGCTGTTAACAGCTTCATCCACATTTTGTTCCCGCCTGCGTTTTGGGTGCAGTTTAAGGTATTCCCTGATTCGGTCGAATACTACCACTGTATCGTTTATAGAATACCCAAGTACAGTAAGAATGGCTGCAATGAAAGCCTGATCTATTTCAAGTGAGAAGGGCAGAACATTATACAGCAGGGAGAATAATCCCAATACTATTAATGAATCATGGATTAATGCAGCAACTGCACCAAGTCCGTATTGCCAGTTTGTAAAACGTACAAGTATATAAAGGAAAATGATGATCAGCGCAAAGCTAATGGCAATTACCGAATCTTTCCTGATATCATCTGAAATTGTAGGACCCACCTTCTGTGAACTAAGCTGGTAGTCAGTAGTAAACTGGTCCAGGGTTACATTTTCATCGAGCACATTGGCATTTTTCAGTCCCTGCATCAACAGTTCTTCCACTTCATTATCCACTTCGTCAGAATCATCATCAATCTTGTATGTTGTGGTTATACGGATCTGATTGTTGCCACCAAATGTTTTCACTTCAGGCATAGTTCCATAGGTATTTGTAAGTGATGCCTGTACATCGCTCACCTGTACATCCTGGTCAAGGCGCACTACATAAGTACGTCCTCCCTTAAAGTCGATACCATAATTTAATCCCCGGAATGTAAGTGAAAGAATGGAAATTACGATCAGTGTTCCTGAAATGACGTATGCAATCTTCCTTTTTTCTAGGAATTTAATAGAAGTATTCTGCAGCCAGTTTTCAGTATATTTGGTAGTGAAATGAATAACTTTTGTCCTTTTCAGTTTCCATTCGAAAATGAGGCGGGTGATGAAAATCGCACTGAACAGAGAGGTTAAGATACCAACGATAAGAGTAGTTGCAAACCCTTTGATTGGACCTGATCCAAAAACATAAAGAACAATACCGGTTAAAAGTGTGGTTACCTGTCCGTCGATAATCGCAGAGTAAGCATTTTTATATCCGTCGCTTATAGCCAGCTTGATCCCTTTTCCGGCCCTGAGTTCCTCCTGCACCCTTTCATAAATAAGGATGTTGGCATCAACCGCCATACCAATTGTAAGAACAATACCTGCAATACCGGGAAGGGTTAAAGTGGCACCAAGTGAAGCCAGGATACCGAATACGAAAAACACGTTTGCAATAAGGGCGACGTTAGCTGAAAGCCCTGCATTTCGGCTATAGAAAAACAGCATGTAAGCCAAAACCATAATAAAAGCTATTATGAACGAATACATTCCGCTGTTAATGGCTTCCTGTCCTAAAGAGGGTCCTACTACTTCTTCCTGAATAATTCTGGCAGGGGCAGGCATTTTCCCTGACTTCAGAATGTTGGAAAGGTCTTTTGCCTCTTCAATGCTTTCAAGGCCGGTTATGCTTGAGCGTCCTCCTGAAATCTCATTCTGAACTGTAGGAAACGAGCGGACATAGCCATCAAGCACAATAGCGATGGATTTACCGATGTTTTCTTTTGTAAGGCGTTGCCAGATTTTGGCTCCTTCACTGTTCATAGTCATTGAAACTTCAGGGTTAGAACCCATCTGGTCGAAATCCTGGCGGGCATCTGTAATAACGTCGCCATCTAAAGGAGCACGACCATCGCGTGTATTTGCCTTCAGTGCAATCAGTCGGTAGAGGGTTCCTGCATTGTCAACTGAATTGGCTGTCCAGCGGAACATCATATCCCTCGGGAAGATACTCCTGATCTGTTCCCTTTGGAGATATTCATTCACCTGTGCTGTATCCCTTGAATGGGCAATTCCTATGGCAGGGCCAAAATACAACTGTCCTGATTGGTCAGTACTTGGATTCAGGACGGCAAACAGTGGGTATTCCTCTCTGAAGTTGGCCATGTCATCGATATCTGTTGTATCGCCAGCAGTACCTGATGCAAGTTCAGATAGTAGAGAGCTTGCAGTCGTATCGGCTTGAGCTTCTGTTTGATCAGCCAGTTCCTGTGATTCAGCAACCGGCTGGTTGTCGCCGTTTTGCCTGGTATTTGCCTGAAGTTCCCTGAGGCGCTGGTTGGCTTGCATCAGGTATGGGTATACCTCCTGGTTTTCGTATGTTTCCCAGAATTCCAGCATAGCTGTTCCCTGGAGGAGCGCCCGCACCCTTTTCTGGTCTTTAACACCCGGGAGTTCAACAAGGATACGGCCTTTGGTCTGTAATTGCTGGATATTGGGCTGAGCCACACCAAACCTGTCGATACGTGTGCGTATAATATTGAATGCATTGTCGATGGCAGCTTCCGTTTCCCCCCTGATAACATCCAATACTTGTGAATTGGACGAGTTTATGTTGATTCGGTCGCGTAAATCAAGCGTAAGAAATATGGAGGCAAGACGGGCATTGGGGTCAATATCTTCAAAAGACCGGCCAAACAAGGTAACAAAATCCTCCTGACTGCCCTTCTGCAATTCTTTTGCCCTGGAAAGAGCAGCATTAAATGTTGAATCGTTGTTGTAATTGGAAAGTGCCCTTATCAGATCATCAACAGATACCTCAAGGGTAACGTTCATTCCACCTCTCAGGTCAAGTCCCAGGTTTAATTCAAGTTCCTTTACTTCCCGGAAAGTGAATTTTTTTAATCCAAGAAAATTATAGACAACTTCTCCTGAAATGGAATCAAGATAATAAAATTCCTTATCAGGATCGCCCTGGGCATATTCCCGGGCATTTTTCTCCACCTGCCTGGCTCTGAATGTGAATGACAGCTGGTATAAGCAAACCAGTGCCAGCAGGATGGCAAATGTTAAGATTGCACCTTTGTTTTGCATGTGATACTTTGTTTTTAAATGTTAATTATGTTTTGAAAATGAATAATCCGTTGCGGATGTCTTATCCGGACAGATGTTTCTGCCATCCTGCATGAACAGAATGGAGAGTCAGGAATTCAGATTATAAAAGGTTCGTCATCTGGATGTAAGGAATACAGATGGCTGTGGTTCAGATAATGAAGAGAAATGTAGAGTTGCTTTTTGGGAATGTTTACTTTGGTTTTTAATGCCATTCCATTTTGAAGCTGGTGGCATTGTTGCAAAAACCTTATGTGAGCTTCATTAAATAATTTCCTTGAAGGTGCTTTTTGACCGGGGGTTTTTGCATTTAAACTGTTTACCTGTGAAATCAGGTAAATGGTCCCATGTTCTTCCGTTGAATTTTTATTTTCATCCTGTACTTCATCGATTGGAAGGGCATCCGGATGTTTTTCAAAGTAAAAGTCGAACATGACAGCAGCAGCGGTTATCAATGCATAAAACATGATCCTCAACAGCAATTCTTTCGATATCTTCCTTGTGACTTTCACTTAGTTATCTGTTTTGCGGGGCAAATATACCCAATAAGTTCATGTTTGCAATAGGGTAATACATTGAAAATCCAGCAGCAGATTGTTTTTTTGAGCAGTTAGGGGAAAGCAGGGCTTTACCAGGAAATGTTAATTTTTAAAATTTATCTATGAATCAGAATTTTACGTGCAAAATCAAAACTCTTTCTTTATAATCCACAACAGCGTTGTACTTCACCAGAAAGTCGCCTCCCAGCAGGCCACATATTTGATTGCCGGCAGTTTGAGAATACAGCTTATTAATATGGCTCAGGTCAAGCAGTGCCGCATCCATGTTTTCAACAAGCATTTTACCTAGCCTGAATGGATGAATCCGTGCAATAACAGTTGCAATGGGTTTATCACTGATTCCGGCAGTATGCAACTGGTTGGATTCACTCTGTGTCAGCAGGTATTTATCTTCCAGATTTATATCAAACACTGTTCTGGAAGCACCTGTATCAATGATCCAGCAGCCTGTTGTGTGGTCAGCAAATGCAGTTTTTGCCAGTAAATGAAAATTATCTTCTTCCGGTTCAACAAGCTGCAATTCAATTTTTACCTTCATGTTTTAGATTAAAAATAAAAAACGGCTGGTTCCATAGAATCAGCCGTTTAATATATAGAAAATGTTTTTAGTTTTTCTCTGCATTACAGGATATTCATCCCATCAAGCACATCCATAATGCTCTTTACTGCATTGGCAGAATCGTGCAATAATTTTTTCTCATCATCATTCAATGCAACTTCTATGACCTGTTCAACTCCATTTTTACCCAATTTAACAGGGGTTCCAACAAACATGTCGTGCAAACCGTATTCACCTTCAAGCTTAATGCAGCAAGGGAAAATACGTTTCTGGTCCATAACAATTGCTTCAACCATTTGGGCAGCAGCAGCTCCAGGTGCATACCATGCTGAAGTTCCCATCAGGTTTACCAGTTCTCCGCCACCTTTTTTGGTGCGGTCAACAATAGCATCCAGTGTTGCCTGATCGATGAGTTCGGTTACCGGGATGCCAGCTACGGTGGTATAACGTGGAAGAGGGACCATTGTATCGCCATGACCTCCCATAAGCAGAGCCTGGATGTCGCGCGGTGATATATCAAGTGCTTCGGCCAGGAAAGCACGATAGCGTGCCGTATCAAGAATTCCTGCCATTCCCATTACCTCATTTTTTGGTTTTTTTGCAGTAACATAAGCTGCATAAGTCATTACATCGAGTGGGTTTGAGACTATGATTAATTTTGCCTTAGGCGAATATTTTACGATATTTTCAGTAACACTTTTTACGATTCCGGCATTAATGGAGATCAGGTCATCACGGCTCATTCCCGGTTTGCGGGGAACTCCTGAAGTGATAACAACTACTTCTGATCCTGCAGTTTTTGAATAATCGTTTGTTGAACCATATAAACGGGTATCATATTCATTTACCGGTGAAGTTTGCCATAAGTCGAGGGCTTTTCCTTCTGAAATGCCTTCTTTAATATCAACCAGCACCACTTCCTTTACAATGTTCTTTTCAGCAATTACTTGTGCACAGGTTGCTCCAACATTGCCAGCTCCAACTACTGTTACTTTCATTTTGGATATGAATTATTTATATTAAAAATATTGGAAAAATTACTATTTTTTTTAAAGAGCACAAAGTTAATTGAATAAATCAATGTTTAAAAATAAAAAACCGGTGGAAGTCCGGTTTAACATTTTGATAAAAAACATGATCAGTTCAGCCAATAGGTAATTTTCAGTACAAGAGCCCGATTTCTTGATGTCCATGAACCAGGAATATAATTATCGGTATAAACAATGAAGAAATCCGAAACAGGCTGATAGCGCCATTGAAAGCGCATGTTGATATTCATGTTGTCAAGTTGTTCGTTGTACTGAACAAATGTAGTCCAGAATATTTTATC